>NZ_JACJIQ010000005.1:0-340079 GCF_014138425.1 Rufibacter ruber | reverse complement strand
GTGGGGGGGTTTTTCTACTTCCCTTTGGGGGTGACACTTTGGGTGCAAAATATTATTTAAAAAACCGTCCGGTTTTTTTTTGGTGGGTTTTTGCCCAAAAAACCCCAAAAAACCCCAACGGCTCCTGCAGCAGAAGGGGGGAGAAGTTTACTGAGAGCCTCGGTGAAGAAAGCCTCTCTTACACCTACCGCCTGGTGAGAGCATGTTTTGCCTAATGATTTTACTGGCGAAGAAGAGCCCCGGAAAAGTTCTGCAAATGCAGTTTTCGTGCCGCGCAGCAGCCCTACGGGGCGGGGAAAAGTGTGAGCGAAGGCGCTTTCTCTTGCGTTGTACGGCAAAGAGAAACAGGAACCATGCGCTTAAAAGCCGCCTCAGCCTACCTGCTTTATCTGCTGCTCTTTTGGTTTCTGTTTTGGGCCTGTTTTCAGAAAAACAGGCCCAAAACAGAAACCACCCCTTGCCCCCTGAGGTATTTTTGAGATGGCTGGCAGAGATTTGCTACTTCGTTGGTGCAGGCAGCCCCGCCAATTTCAGCCACTGCACCGCCATAATGGTTTTGCCATCTGTAAAGCGATGGGCCAACAGCTCCTGGGTGCTCATCTCCACGGCCTTGATGCTTTCATTCTCTTCGTCTTTGCCACCGCCCGCACTGGTTTGCCGGCTAACCTCAGCATAGAACAGGTAAATCTTCTCAGAGAACGCGCCCGGCGAAGGGTAGAATTCAGAGATCAGCTCCAGCTTGTCTACCGCATAGCCAATTTCCTCTTCTATCTCCCGGGTAATGGCATCTTCAGGCTTTTCCCCTTCACTGTCCAGCATGCCGGCTACGGCTTCCAGCAGTTCGCGCTCAACGGCCGGCCGGTACTGCTTGGCCAGGATGAACTTCTGCTTTTGGGTGTCATACACCAGCGCAGCGGCGGCCTGGCCGGTCTGGTACACTTCCCGCTTAAACTCCTGGTCGCCGTCTTTCACGGTGTACACCTGCAAACGGTAATGGCCCTGGTACACGGTGTCTCTCTTTGTAATTTCCATGGGGAATTGATAAATTGGTACGGTTTACAAGCTTTGTGCTCCTTCCCGCTCCTACGCAGGCTTCTTTGGGTGGTTCTACCAAACTGCAAAAGAAGTAGATTCAGCGGATTTTGTCCATTGCCCGGTTAACTGCGTATAATTTTCAACCATTTACCCTTTTATGAAAAAATCACTTTCCCTCTGGGTGGTCATGCTGTGTGTAGCAGTAGGCAGTGCCATGGCACAGACCCAACCCCAAAGCAGCCATTACAAAGCCGCTGAAACCCTTTTGGTAGCCATGGGCACCCCTAAGGCCACAAATGACAACGTGCAGGAAATGCTCACCCTGCAGATGGAGCAGGTGCCGGCCATGAAAGCCGCTGAGCTGGAGGTACGGGCTTTCTTCTCTAAGTACATGAGCTGGGACGCCATCAAAGACGACATGGTAAAGCTGTACATGAATGAGTTCACTGAGAAGGAACTGAAAGACATGACGTCTTTCTACAACACCCCTACCGGTAAGAAACTGGCCGCCAAACAAGGAACCATTGCCATTAAAAGCACCAAGATTGGCCAGGAAAAAATCACGCCGCACATGATGGAGCTGCAGCAGATCATTCAGGCAAAGATGCAGGGCGGCAATTAACCTTCTGCTTTCAAAAACACCCCAAAGGGCTGGCTTCTACAGGTAGAAGCCAGCCCTTTTTGCTTTCCCCTACCCCGCCACTGGAACTTACCCAGGCCAGCTTTCTGCGAAAACAAGAAGTGTTAAAAAAACGTGGCCACACCACATACTTCAGGAAACTTTTCTGAGTTAATTATACTAACCAGACCACCCCTATCTGACTGTTAATAAACTCATTATGCGTTACCTGTTCTTTCTACCGGCTCTCCTGCTTGGCGGGGAGGCGACTGCCCAAACCTTCCCGGCAGACTCTGTTCAGTTAGTGGACACCGCTCAGGCCTTGACCGCAGAAACACTCCCTGCCCCGGCACAACCCGGATGGGCAAAACGCCACCGCACCTTGCTGCTGGGTACGGCGGGCGCCTTGGTGACCGCCGGTGCCGGTGTTGCCGCGTATGAATGGTTTGATGAGCCTGTAAAAGATTTCACCCAGTCTAAACGGACGGCGTTCACCAAGGGGATTGCCCATGCGGTGGAGCCGTTTGGCAGGGCGGTTCCTTTACACGGTACCTTTGCAGTTCTGCTCAGCGCCGGGGTTCTGCTCAAGCGCCCCCGGCTCCGGGAGGCGGCGGCCGTGTCACTGGGAGGCTTTTACCTTAATGCGTTGGTCACCCAACAACTCAAGCATACCTTTCAACGGTACCGGCCCAGCAGCTCTCTGCACAATAACCAGTTTGAAGGCCCTGAAGGAAGCGGAAAAAACGGCTCCCTCCCTTCTTCCCACACCTCCAATGCCTTTGCCGCCGCCACGGCTATTGCCACGGTGTACCGTGACACCCGCTGGGTGCCGCCCGTAGCCTACGGCGTGGCCACCCTGGTTGGCCTCTCCCGCATTCATGACAACGCCCACTGGGCCTCTGATGTGGTAGCCGGTGCCGCCATTGGGTATCTTTCGGCCAAAGCTTCTTTCATAGGGTATCACCAGGCCAGAAACCTGATCAAGCGGCACCAATGGCGCTTGATGCCCGGCTGGTACAACGGCACCCCCACCCTCTCAGCCTCGGTGCAGTTTTAACCGAAGTCCTTTGAACAACTCCCTGTTTTTAGCCTGTTTTTCAGAAAACAGGCTAAAAACAGGGGTCTTTCTTTTAACGTACCCGTACAAAGAATGAAGCTGTTCAGAGTTTTTTCCTTTTCTATTGTATGGCCGTGCCTGGCCCGTGCATGGCGCAAGTATGAACCTGTGTCTGCGTTTTGGGGCTACTTTCCCAAAAACAGCCCGGAAACAGAAACTTACTTCTCCTGCAGGCACAAGGCGCCGCTTGAGCCTGCACCTGAAACAAACGCTAAACAGCTTCAACCTAAAGCGGCTTTTCTTGTTATACCTTCTGAGCTTCGGCCTTGGCGCATGTTTACTTTCAGTCTTTGCGCGGCAAACGGTCAGGGAGCGAACCTGCCACTTTAAGGTTTCAGGTTGGTAGCAGGCTTGAAGCTCAAAACCACTATATTACTTAGCCGTTTTCCGTTACAGACTCTAGGCGACAACAGGCGCTTAGCCGGTGGTTTACTGGTTGAAACTGCCTTACATCTCTTTTTACATTACATTCGCTGCACAATTCAGAACCACATTTATGAAACAAACACTGCTCCTTCTTTTTCTGACCCTCCTGACCATGACCACCACCCAAGCCCAGCAGATCAAAACCCAACTGGTAGAATACAAAGAAGGCACCACCACCTTAGAAGGCTACCTGGCCTTTGACCCCGCTGCCAAAGGGAAACGCCCGGCCGTGCTGGTAGTACATGAATGGACGGGCATCAATGACTACACTAAAAAACGGTGTGAACAGTTGGCCAGAATGGGCTATGTGGCCTTTGCCGCTGATATCTATGGCAAAGGCATTAGGCCCGCCTCTGCGCAGGCGGCGGGCGCTGAGGCCGGCAAGTACAAGAACAATGTCCCGTTGCTGCGCGCCCGCATCAATGCGGCTTTGAACCAGGCAAAGAAAATGCCTACGGTAGACGGTTCAAAAGTAGCCGCTATTGGTTACTGCTTTGGTGGCACCACCGTGCTGGAACTGGCGCGCAGCGGGGCTGACGTGGCAGGGGTGGTCAGTTTTCATGGCGGGTTGGGCACGCCTTCCCCTTCAGACGCCGCCAACATCAAAACCCAGGTGCTGGTTTGCCATGGAGCCATTGACCCCTTTGTTCCCAAAGAAGAGGTAGACACCTTCTTGAAAGCCATGAATGATGCCCACGTGCCGTACCAGTTCAACGCTTACAGCAACGCGGTGCACTCCTTCACCAACCCCCAGGCCGGGACAGACAACAGCAAAGGTGCCGCCTACAACGCCACCGCTGACCGCCGCTCCTGGCAGGCCATGAAAGTGTTCTTTGACGAGATCTTCCAGAAAGAGACTGCGGCCGGGAACAAGTAGCCGCTTCCTTGATATACAGCGTTTTCTCCCTTACGCCTTTGCCATAAAGAGAGGCGCTCCGGCCACCCTTTTCTTTCAACGGGAAGCTTTTCTGTTTTCGGCCTGTTTTTCAGAAAACAGGCCGAAAACAGAGGGCACACTTCCTCTTTCGCCTGACGGCGGAAAAAACCGAATTATAAAAGAGCTCCCCTTGCGTTGCCCGGCACCAGGCGGCGCGGCCACTGCGCTGCGTTCCTCTTTTCCTGCACCACCGGTGCAAACCACCATGACGGCGCAACCCAACGGGATAAAAGCCAGTACTCTCTGCGTGAACCGCCTTGGTTGGCAGTGTTCATTTCCTTATCCATGTTTCCACCCATCAACCGCACATACAGCATTCCCATTTTCTACCGCCTGAGCCTACTGCTGCTGGCGGCGGGCTTGTTTTTTTCTTCCTGCAAGAAAAAGGAGGACCCGCATGAGACGGTGGTGTTCAAACCCAAACCCATTGCCCCGCAAGACACCATCAACTACCCCAACGCCCTCATCACCGCACTGAACCGCCAGGACAAGTGGGTAGACTCTGTATTTAAAACCTTAACCCCAGATGAGCGCATCACCCAGCTCATGATGATTGAGGTGTTCTCTAACCAGGGCCCGCAGCATGAGAAAGACGTGCTGCTTCTGGTGAAACAGTACAAAGTTGGCGGGCTGATCTTTTTTCAGGGGGGGCCCATTCGGCAGGCCAGCATGACCAACCGGCTGCAGGCTGCCTCCAAAGTGCCGCTGCTCATTGGCATGGACGCTGAAAACGGGGTGGGCATGCGCATGGACAGCGCCATGCAGTACCCGCTCCCCATGCTGCTGGGCGCCATCAACAATGACAGCCTAATCTACCGCATGGGCGCCGAGATGGCCCATGAGTTCAGACGCCTGGGCATGCACCTGAACTTTGCGCCGGTGGTAGACGTGAACAACAACCCCAACAACCCCATCATCAGCTACCGCGCCTTTGGCGAAAACAAGGAAGACGTGAGTTCTAAAAGCCTGGCCCAGATGCTGGGCATGCAGGACAACGGCATCATTGCCACCGCCAAACATTTTCCCGGCCACGGTGACACAGATGTAGACTCCCACTATGACCTGCCCGTGATCCCGTACGGCCGTGAGCGGCTAGACTCCCTGGAGCTGCACCCGTTCCGGCACCTGATCCAGAGCGGGGTGGGCGGCATGATGGTGGGCCACATTCACATGCCCAAACTGGACTCCACGGCCAATCTGCCGGCGTCCCTCTCCAAGCCCATTGTCACCGGCTTGCTGCGGGAGGAACTTAGATTTGCCGGCCTTATCTTCACAGACGCCATGGTAATGAAGGGCGTGACCAAGTACTTTGCCCCCGGCGAGGCCGAAGTCATGGCCCTGGAAGCCGGGAATGACGTGCTGGAGCGTCTGGTAAGCGTACCCAAAGCCCTGGCGGCCATTAAAGCGGCCATCAAGTCTGGGAGGCTGAGCCAGAAAGAGATTGACCGCCGCTGCCGTAAGGTACTGGCCGCCAAGCATTGGGTGGGGTTGCACCAGTATCAGCCCATCATGATAGACAGCCTTTACCAGGACCTGCACCGGCCGCGTGCCAATGAAACCCTGAGAAGGCTGGCAGAAGGGTCACTTACGCTCCTCCAGAACAACAAGTCCCTGCTTCCGCTGGCGCACAAGAAGCGCCGGAAGATTGCCTCCCTGGCCGTGGGCGCCACCCGCACCACTACCTTTCAGCAGCGCCTCCAGAACCAGCTGCCTGCCAAAGAATTCTTCCTTCCCCGCCGCACAGACAAGAAAACCCTGGCCAGGTTGCGCAAGGAACTCCTCAAGTATGACCTGCTGCTCATCAGCATTTACGGCCCCAGCATCAGGCCCAGCAACAACTTGGGCTTCACCCCAGAGGAGCGGGGGCTGGTCAATGAGCTGGTGCGCGAGAAAAAGAGCGTGGTGGTGCTGTTTGACAATGCCTACACCCTGAGCAGATTCCAGGACATACACCAGGCCAAGGCGCTGCTGGTGGGGTATCAGCAGCTGCCAGACGTGCAGGCGGCCGCGGCCAAACTGGTGCTGGGCCAGCTGGAGCCCAAGGGAAAGCTCCCTGTCACGGTCAACCAGCACTTTCAGTACGGAGACGGCCTGTAACCCGCTTTGCGTTTCTGGCCTGTTTTTCTAAAAACAGGCCAGAAACGCAAAGAGCACGTTCAGCTTTTGAGCTAGCAGGAGAAGAGGTGCCGCGTAAAGGGCTTCCCTTACGGTGGTGGCGCTCCTGAGCCGCGCTCCCAAGGCAGGAAAAGCGAGAAGGGAGGTCCTACCCTGGTCCTTTTTCCGCTGGAAAGAGAAATTTAAAACATGCGCCGTGCCGCCACGCCTCCTGGTATTTTTTATTTTCTATATTGGCAGCATGAAACCTGCCCGCTTCGTCCGCCCCCTTTTCCTTGCCGGGATTCTTTCGGCCTCCCTTTTCAGCAGTTGCTCCCCGTCCGCTACCGTCCCCTCTGAGGCGAAAGCTAGTGCCGGAAACGTGCAGGCAAAGCAGGCAGAGCGGGTAACCATTGGCATAGAGCGCCTGCTTACGCCAGAGTTTCTTCCGTTTATCCAGAACCGCCGGGTGGCCGTACTCACCAACCATACCGGTGTCATGCCAGACAAAAGCCATATTGTAGATGTTCTGCACGCGCGCCCTGACGTAAAGCTGGTCAAACTGTTCAGCCCGGAGCACGGCATCAGGGGCGAAGCAGACACCCATGTATCTGATGACACAGACCAACGCACCGGCCTCAAGGTCATCTCCCTCTACGGCAAAGTGCGCAAGCCCACCCCTGAGATGCTGCAGGATGTAGACCTCATTCTCTTTGATATCCAGGACGTGGGCGCCCGCTTCTATACCTACATTGCCACCATGAACGCTGTTCTGGAGGCTGCCGCCGAAAACGGGAAGCAGATGATGGTGCTGGACAGGCCCAACCCCATTACCGGCCTTTATGTAGACGGGGCCGTGGGCAAAGAAGCCAAACAGCCGGTTATTGGCCCTAACCACCTCCCCATCACCCACGGCATGACCGTGGGCGAACTGGCCCGTATGTTCAACGGGGAACGCGCCGCCAGAAAACTCCCGCAAGCGGAATTAATTGTGGTGCCCATGCGCCGCTACGCCCGTTCGCTGTGGTTTGACCAGACGGGTCTGCCCTGGGTGAAGCCTTCGCCCAACATGCTCAACCTGACCACGGCCACTGTGTACCCTGCCACCTGCCTCCTGGAAGGCACCAATGTGTCTGAAGGCCGGGGCACCCTGCAGCCGTTTGAGTTTATTGGCGCCCCCTGGATCAACGGGGAGCAGCTGGCCAGACAACTGAACAGTTACCAACTGGCAGGCGTGACGTTCAGGCCGGTGCAGTTCAAGCCAGACAGCGTGGTAGACGGCATCCGGATTTACCCACCCAAGTTTGTGGGCCAGACCTGCCAGGGCGCCCAAATGGTAGTCACTGACCCCAACCGTTTCAAATCAGCAGAAGCCAGTGTGTATATCATTCACGCCCTGCAGAAACTTTACCCGGGGCAGCTGGAGTACAAAGACAGCCGCATGGACGGCCTCTGGAAAACTGATACCATCCGGAAACGGCTGCAGGCCGGTGAATCACCGGCAGCCATTATTGCCAGCTGGCCAGAAGAACTCGCCTATTTCAAGCAAGTACGGGCTAAATACCTCCTTTATCCGTAGAAAGGGCAGATCCATCTCTGTCCCTCTATGCCCCGATTCGTTTCTACTTATCTCTTCATTTTTCTGGCTGGCGTGCTGCTGCTGGAAGCCTGCCAAACCTCATCTCCCACCACCCTTCTCACCCCCACCCGCGCTTACCGCACCAAACAGGTGGTGCTGGTGGTCATTGACGGGGTGCGGTATTCTGACTCCTGGGGCGATTCCAGCTTTCAGAATATTCCGTTCATGGCGCACCAGCTGGCCCCGCAGGGTGTTTTTCTCCCCCGTTTTTTCAACCAGGGCGTCACGTATACCAACCCCGGCCACGTGGCCCTGACTACCGGGCATTACCAACGCCTCCGCAACAACGGCAGCGAAGAGCCAAAATACCCTTCTGTTTTTCACTATTTCAGGGAGCAGACCAAAGCCCCGGCCTCTAAAGCCTGGATCATTGCCAGCAAAGACAAATTAGAAATCCTGGCCAGAACTGAAAGCCCAGACCAGGCGGCGGCGTTTGCCCCGGCGGTCAACGCGGGAAACAGCGGGATTGGCACCGGCTACAGGCATGACACCACTACCCTGCGGGTGGCAAAGGGCCTTTTGGCGCAGCACACCCCCCAACTGGTATTGATTAACCTTAGGGGCCCAGACTCAGAGGCGCACGCCGGAAACTGGCACGGCTATCTGCAGGCCATTAGGCAGAGTGATCAGCTGGTGTTTGACCTGTGGCAATGGCTTCAGGCGCACCCCACCTATCAGAACACCACCACTTTACTGGTCACCAATGACCACGGCCGCCATCTGGGTAGCCGCTTCAAAGAACACGGAGACAGCTGTGAAGGCTGCCGCCACATCAGTTTGCTGGTTCTTGGGCCAGATGTGAAGCCAGGGCACATAGCCACCCAGACCAGGTCACAGGTAGATGTGGCCGCCACCATGGCAGAGTTATTGGGCATACCGGTTCCAAAGCGTGACGGCGTACCCATGCTGGAGCTGTTCCGCCCTGAATAAAGGTCTGGGCTGTTTTGGAGCCGTTTTTAGAAAAACAGGCCGAAAACAGAAAGTTGAGCACGCACCCCTAGAGGAGAAAAGGCACAGACTTTCAAAGCAGCTGTGTGCACTACCAGGTCTGGTGAGCAGGCGGTACTGCAGAGGCTGGCGTGTGGAACCCACCCCCTTCCCCTCCCAGGAGGGGAGTCATCTGGGATGCGTGGGGGCAAGTACCCTGTGCCCGTACCTCTGGTAAACCTGGACCGGCAGGTACACCCCTCTTCATGAGCTTCGCTCGCTACTTCAAACTCTTGTTTGGGCAATCCTAAAGGGGGGAATCCCCCCTTCTCCTTCTTAAAAGGGGGAATATCAATAGCCACGGAAGTTACTTCCGTGGCTTAGTAAGTATGAGAAGGTATTAGAGGGCAATAGTAAAATAGCAGTGGCTGCTTTGCGTTTTGGGGCTGTTTTTCTGAAAACAGCCCCAAAACAGAGGAAGGCATTCCATAAACAAAAACTACCGTAATCCGGCTTCCCTTCTTTCCTTCAACTCAATTGCTTCTTTGGCTTCACGCAGGCGGGTGAAAGCGGTTACATTGGTAAAGACCGCCAGAATGGCCAACGGAATGGTGAAGATAGAGATGGTCTCAAATACCGGGAACGGAATACCTGGAACCATGAGTTTAAAGTCTCCGCCCAGAAGGGCAGAACCCAGGCCGCAGAACATACCCGCCAGCGCAATCAGCACCACCCGCTCCGGCCGCTGGAAAAAACCGCCTTTGCAGTCAACCCCCAACCCTTCCGCGCGGGCGCGGGTGTAGCTCACCATCATAGATCCAATCATGGCCACAAACGCTACCAATGAGCTCAGAAAATAGTGGTGGGCAATGAGGTAGTAGCAAATACCCAGAAACATCACCATTTCACTGTAACGGTCCAGCACGGAGTCAAACAGCGCCCCAAAGGTAGAGCCCATGTTGCCCATACGGGCCACCTGCCCGTCCAGCATGTCAAACAAACCCGCCATCATGATCAGAAACCCCGCCCAGCCCACATAGGCCATGTCATGGCGGTTCTCACTTTCACCGCCTACCACAAAGATCACCGCTACCCCAATGTTCAGAATAAAACCGGTGGTGGTAACGGCATTTGGGGTAAAGCCCAGCCTGATCAGGAGCCGTACAAACGGGTTGACAATTTTATAGATGCCCTGTTGCAGGAACACCTTCCAGGCTTTCTCTTTGGGGGCCTGCTTCACCTCGAAATCAGAAGTCCCCAACTCTAGTTTTTCACTTGTTTCCATAGACCAAAATCCTCTATTGCTGACGGCTCTTCTTGTTTTTGTTTAAACACATATTTCTTCTGCATCAGGTAATTATACCCCATTCCCACCACCAAAGACGTGACCACCTTTGAGATGATGTAACTGACGCCGGTGTAGTGGGTAATCACGTACACCCCCGTAGCGTTGAGGAGCAAACTGCCGGTCCAGATCACAAAGTAGCGTACGGCCTGCGCGGCCACATCTGGGTCAGCCGAATGGAAAACCCAATTGCGGCCCAGCGAGAAATGGGTGATTCCGCCTGACACCGTGCCCGCCACCGTAGCCAGCACGTACCAGCTCCCAAACAACTCCACAGCCACTACCGTGACCAGAAAGTCTACCACGGTGGCCGCCATAGAGGCTGTCTGTGCTTTTAAGAAGGTAAGCATCTAAAATAGCTTTACGTAAATGAGTAGTTGCAGAACCACATTGGCGTAGATTCCGGAGAGCGCGTCATCCATCATCACGCCCCATCCGCCGGGCAGCCTCTCGGTTCTCCTGATGCCGAGGGGCTTCACAATGTCAAAGAAGCGGAACAGCACCAGCGCGGCCAGCAGGTAAGGGACCGTCACCGGGATGAACAGCAGGCTGGTGCACATTCCCGCCGCCTCGTCTACCACCACCTTTTTGTCGTCTTTGCCCCAGCAAGGTTCCACCTCATTGGCCGACCAGACGCCCAGTGTGGTAATCAGCAACGTGACGCCTACTTGCCAGAGGACAAGCCCACCCCCGCCGCCCGGCAAGAAATACCAGCAAAGGCAGGTGGCCGCCGCGGCCACCGTGCCCCCGCCTTTGCCCACGTACCCGATGCCCAGGCCGGTGGAGATGAGTTTGTGCAGCTGAACCATATAGAACTTTCTAAACCCTCAGTCCCCTACAGGGTGTCCACCAGCTCCTGGTAGTAGTCCAGGCCCAGGTGGGTGATCAGGTCCTCGCCCATCATGTGGCGCAGGGTGTTCTGCAGCTTCATGAGCTGCTTGAAGATGTCGTGCTCCGGGGCCAGGCCCTCGGCCGTCTGCGGGGACTTGTAGTAGAAGCTCAGCCACTCCTGGATGCCCGACATGCCCGCGCGCTGGGCAAGGTCGGTGAACAGGGCCAGGTCCAGCACCAGCGGGGCGGCCAGGATGGAGTCGCGGCACAGGAAGTTGATCTTGATCTGCATCTGGTAGCCCAGCCAGCCGAAGATGTCGATGTTGTCCCAGCTCTCCTTGTTGTCGCCGTGGGGCGGGTAGTAGTTGATCCTGACCTTGTGGTACATGTCGCCGTAGAGCTCGGGGTTGGACCCGGGGCGGAAGATCTCGTCCAGCACGCTCAGCTTACTCACCTCCTTGGTCTTGAAGTTCTCGGGGTGGTCCAGCACGTAGCCGTCGCGGTTGCCCAGGATGTTGGAGGAGAACCAGCCCCTCACGCCCAGCGCCCTGGCGTGCAGCCCCGGCGCCAGGATGGTCTTCATCAGCGTCTGCCCGGTCTTGAAGTCCTTGCCCGAGACGGCCACGCCGTGCTCCCTGGCTAATTCCACCAGGGCGGGGATGTCCACGGTCAGGTTCGGCGCGCCGTTGGCGAAGGGCACGCCCATTTTGATGGCCGCGTAGGCGTAGATCATGCTCGGGGCGATGGCCGGGTCGTTGTCCAGCAGGCCCTGCTCGAAGGCGGCGACGCTCCGGTGCACCTCCGACTCCTCGATGTAGATCTCGGTGGAGCCGCACCACACCATCACCAGGCGGTCGCAGCCGTTCTCCTGCTTGAAGGAGCGGATGTCCTCCATCAGCGCCTGGGCCAGCTCCATCTTGTCGGCGCCCTGCTTCACGTGCTCGCCGTCCAGGTTGCGGGCGTAGGCCTTGTCGAAGACCGCCTTCATGGGCTTGAGCGCCTCCAGCTCGGGTTTGATGGCGTGCAGCAGCATGGGCTCCAGCACCCTGGCCTTGACGGCCGCCTCGAACACGTTGTCTGCATAGACGTCCCAGCCCCCGAAAGCGATGTTGTTCAAATCGGCCAGCGGCACAAAATCCTTGATCAGCGGGTGGCGGTTCTCGGTGCGCTTGCCCAGCCGGATGCGGCCCATCTGGGACAGGGAGCCCACCGGCTGAGAGAAGCCCTTCTTGATCGATTCCACCCCGGCAATGAGGGTGGTCGCCACCGCGCCTAGGCCCGGCAGCAGGATACCCAGCTTGCCGCTGGCTTCTTTTAATTGGTATTCCATATAGGTTTGATTTTATAGGTAGAGTTTTGGGGAAAATGAGTTCAATAAAATCAGGCTTAAGTTATCTAATTTATCTTCAATAACAATTTGATTACATTTCAATTTCCATCAGTATTTCTACCCATTTATGGCTAAACTCCATGAGAATCAACACAAAAACAAACCACTATATTTTCAGAAAGTAATTCTCCTGAGAGGGGGATCTCTGTCAGGTGAAAGGAAACAGCCTCTACCCGGCAGGGAAGGTGGGAATTTGAGGCGGTCTCCGCTGAACCTGTTTTGGGCCTGTTTTGGAAAAACAGGCCCAAAACGCAATTCTACTTTAGCGGTTCAGGAATGGGAGGGTTTTATTCTGCCAGGCTTCATTGATGCGCCCTGTATAGAAGCAAGCCTGCCTCCAGCAGGCTTGCTTCTATGCTTCTTATCTGACAGAGGCGGGGCGGCTATGGGTTTCCCGCCCTTCCGCCAGTTCCATTCAGCAGAAATTTGATCTCCCGCAAGGGAACCGCCTACATCTCACGGGCACCTCCAGCTGAAGGTATAGGTGTCAACGTGGCCTTTCCAGACTTGGGAGCAAGCTGTTCAACTGATAATTCACCCTTTTTTCCGCCCCGGGCGGAAGGGGATGCCCAGATCTGAGGGATAGAGCAGACATTAGGGAGCCGCTTCTTCAGGTCTATCTGGTTTGGGCTTGGGCATGCGGCCCGCCTTTTTCAGGGCTTCCTGAATAATCCATTCAATCTGGCCGTTGGTACTCCTGAACTCATCTGCTGCCCATTTTTCTACCGCCTTCATCATCTCTGCATTCATGCGCAGGGCAAACGATTTTTTTTCGGCCATAGGCTAGGGGTGTAAGGTTCCTGTGTTGACCACCGGCGACACCGCCCGGTCTGAGCAAAGCACCACCATGAGGTTGCTGACCATGGCGGCTTTGCGTTCTTCATCAAAGGTGACCAGGCGTTTGTCATTCAGTTGCGCCAGGGCCATGTCTACCATGCCCACAGCCCCCTCTACTATTTTGGCGCGGGCGGCCACAATGGCGGTTGCCTGCTGGCGCTGCAGCATGGCACTGGCAATCTCCTGGGCGTAGGCCAGATAGCTGATGCGGGCCTCCAGCACATGGATTCCGGCTATGGCCAGGCGCTCCATGAGTTCCCGCTCCAGCTCATCATTCACTTCCTGGCTGCTGCCGCGCAGCGAAATCTCGCTTTCGTCTTCAAAGTTGTCATACGGGTAGGCACCGGCCAACTTGCGCATGGCAGACTCGCTCTGCACTTTCACAAAAAGCTCAAAATTGTCAACCTCAAACGCAGCCTTAAAGGTCTCCTCTACCCGCCATACCAGCACCACGCCAATCATGATGGGGTTGCCCAACTTGTCATTCACCTTAATGGGGTTGGTGTCCAGATTACGGGCGCGCAGGGAGATGTCTTTAGACGCGAAGAACGGGTTTACCCAGAAAAAGCCGTTCTGCTTAATGGTGCCTTTGTACTCGCCAAACAGGGTGAGCACCCTTGATTCATTGGGGTTTACAATTTTGAAACCCTTGCACAGAAAGATGAACACCAGCGCAAAGGGCACCATGACTTCTGGGCTTATGTAATACACACAGGTACCGCCTGCCATGATCAGGAGCAAAAGCAACACCAGAATGGCGTAGCCGGAAGCGGGGTGATGGGGTTTTTCTGCATTCATAGCTTTAGTTATTTTGATATCATATTAATATCAATAAAAGTAGCTAACCGTTACAGCATTTGCAAGAACTTTTTGATATGCCCACCCCAGAGAAAGCCCCGCGCATGCGCTCTCAACAGAAAAGCCGCCCCGGTAACCGGGGCGGCTTTTCTGTTTCTGGCCTGTTTTTGTCAAACCAGCGCTAAAACGCACTGGTTATGACTTGATCTGTACGGCCATAATATTCCCTTTTTCTTTTTTGCCCTCGTTTGAAATGAAGAGCTCCCCAGCCGGGCTGAAGGCAATCCCCTCTGGTTTATAGAACTGGGACTTGCTCAACGGGTACCGCTTCTTGATGCTTCCGTTTTCATTCAGGATGAAGATCTGCGGGTTAGAGGCCTCCGTAAGGTAAATCTCCCCTGATACCGGGTGCACGGCAATCTCAGACGGCTGCCAGATTTTGCTCAGGCTCTTGCGCTTGGCCTTCGCCAGCTTAGACAGCTGCGGGTCCCGCAGGCTCAGTTTCATAATGGGCTGCTCGGCCAGTTTCTTAGCGGCCAGGTCAAAGGCATAAATCCCTTTGAAGTCTGGGGCGCCGGCCTCCTCGCCCTTGATGGCCAGCAGCAGGCGGTTGTTCTTCTGGTCAAACGCCAGCCCCTCTACGTTGTGGTTGGCGGTGAGGTGGGTGGTAAACTCGCTCACCTTGTTCTTGGGCGTGTCAATGTTGGTCACCTCAAAAACCCTCCCGTCACTGCGCACCACGTAGGCCGTGGTCCCGTTCAGGGCAATACCCTCATAGTCACCGGCTGCGCCGAAGGTAATCTGGCGCTCAATCAACCCAGATTGGGTGTTGTAAATGAAGATCACCCCGGCCTCATCCTGAATGCAGGCAAACTGGCCGTTCCCCATATAGACAATGCCAGAGACTTCACGCAGAATCTCAGGCACCTCCCATTTCCGGGTCACTGTGACGGCGGCAGAGGCCGGCTCTGGCGCCACCTTCTCTTTCTTCGCTTTCTTTTCCTTACGGGCCCCCTCAGTGCCCTTGGCATCTGCCTGACTGGCCTCACACGCAATCAGGGACACTGACAGGAGAAGCCCTCCAATAATGACTTGCAACCGTTTCATAGTTTTCTTTATTTTCTGGTGAAGCGCGGGCCTGGCAAAACCGTCTGGCCATACGCTGTATACTGTTTGTTTCTGTTTTCGGCCTGTTTTCTGGAAAACAGGCCGAAAACAGCTTTTTTCAACCTTTCCTGCCCGCAGGCAGGCTTAGTCCCAGAAGGGCACTGAAGCGGCGGTGCCGGCAGCGGTGTACACTTGTTTCAGCTCTTCATTGTTGTTCTCCAACTCCACTTGAAAGTACACCTGCCCTTGCTGCTCTACCCGCTCCACGTCTTCCACCAGGTAGGCCTGGAAGTCTTTCTTCAGGGTCATGGCTATTTCTGCCGGCAGGTCAGCAGCGGTGAGCTCCTGCTTGCTTTTCACAATATTGCCGGTGCCGTCTACCAGGGCGGTGTATTCAGTCTGGCCTATGGCGAACTCGGCCTCAAAGAGGCTCCCCTCCTTCTCCCACTCCACCACCTGGGCGGCGGGGAATTTAGAATGCACGGCATTTTTCACCACTGAGGGGAGGTTCTCCGGGGTGATTTTCTGGCTACAGCCCATGAACACGGTTCCGGCTGTTATCAAGGCTATCATACTGGCTTTCATATCTTTTTCCTTCAGGTTAATTATAATTTACAGTCCAAAGGTCAGACTCAAAACCGGAAACAATTGGGAATAGGCCTGCATTGCTGATTTTTTTTTCAGAGCATATCTGATTTTTTATTTACGGGCGAAGAGTGCCAGAGAGAGGATCTACAACAGCAGTAGTTGAGTTGCGCAGCAGCGCCACGGGGCAAGAAAAGGGTGAGCGACGGCATTTTGCCTGGCACTCTGCGGCGTGAAAGGCAAATTGAACCAGGCTCTGGCGCAGAATAAAGTTTCCTGTTTCTGGGCTGTTTTTCAGAAAACAGCCCAGAAACAGCCTTAGAACGTTACTTCCAGAAGGTGCGCCTGCTGGTAGCGGTACCTGATGCTGAACCCGTACAGGTCACATATGGCTTTGGCAATGGCCAGCCCCAGCCCCGTTGAGCCAGACGCTGAAGCCTCTTTGTAGAACCGGGAGAACAGTTTCTGGGTGTCTAGCGCCTGGTCTTTGCCGGAGTTCTCCAGCACCAGCGCCTGGGCAGTGAGGTGAAGGTTGAGAAAGCCGCCCTGCACATTGTGTACCACGGCATTCTTGAGCAGGTTGTACACCAGCACCGTGGCCAGATCTGGGTTTACCTGCACCAGACACGGCTCCTCCTGCACAGAGACCTGCAGCTCTTTGTATTCTATCTGATCTCCCAGGTCTGCCAGTGCCTGCCGTACAATCTCCTGCAGGTTCACCGGCCCCATCTCCTGAAATTGGCGGTTCTCAATCTTAGACAGGAGCAACAGGGACTTGTTCAGCCGCGAAAGCCGCCCCAGGTGCTGCATCACCGCACCCAGCTGCAGCATCTGCTCTTCTGTGAGCCCTTCTTTCTCTACCAGCAGCTCCAGCTTGTTCAGGCTGATGGCCAACGGTGTTTGCAACTCATGTGACGCGTTTTCAATAAAGGCTTTCTGGCTGTTATAGGTGTCAATGTTGCTTTGCAGCAGCTTGTCTACCGTCTCATGCAGCAGCCTGAACTCTTCAATGTTGGTCTTGACCGGGGGCAGGGCCTCCCCTTTCTCCAGCCTGAACCGCTGCAGCCGGTGCAGTATCTGGTAAAAGGGTTGCCAGATACTCTTGAGCACCAGGTTGTTCAGGGTTAAAAGGCTTACCAGCAGCCCCAGGTACAGCCACAGCAGGGAGTACAGCAGGTCTTCAATGAGGTCATCTTCCTCTACCATAGAGGTGATCACCCGTAGCTCATAATACCGCCCGCCCTGCTGAAAAACCGTCACCAGCAATCTGACCGGCTCATAATCCTTCTCATTCAACATGTACATGAGCGTGTCCCGGTACTGGTCTTTGCGGTTGGCCGCCAGGTTAAAGGGGAGCTCCTTGACCTGGTAATACCCGGCCTCAAACTCCCGCTGCGCCAGCACGGTACTATCTTGCAGGGCTTTTTGCATCACCAGTATTTTCTGGTTCTCCAGGCCATCATCTATGCTGTCATAGATTTCATCCAGCATGTTGTAGTAAAAAAGAGCCGCCCACGCAGAAAGCACCACCAGGAGCAGCACGGCAAAGTAGGCGGTGGCGCGGTTGAGCAGTTTCATACTATGACCAGTTTATAGCCAATGCCGTAAATGGCCTGGATTTCTATTTCGGCGCAATGGTCTTTGAGCTTTTTCCGGAGGTTCTTGATCTGCGAGTAGATGAACTCATAGTTGTCTGCCTGGTCAATGTAATCGCCCCACACGTGCTCGGCCAAGGCGGTTTTGCTCACCAGCCGGTCTTTGTTGGTAGCCAGGTACAGCAGGATGTCATACTCTTTCCGGTTGAGGGTGAGTTCCTGGCCGGCCACCTGTACTTCATGCTTGTCTAAGTCAATCTGGAGGTTCTGGAGCTGGAGCAGGTTGTTGCCCTCAAACTTTCTGCGCCGCAGCACAGACTTTACCCGGGCGTGCAGTTCTGCCATGTGGAACGGCTTGGGCAGGTAATCATCTGCGCCCATCTCCAGACCGGCAATCTTATCATCCAGGCTGTCTTTGGCGGAGACAATGATCACCCCGTCCGTTTTCTGCTGTTTCTTCAGTTCCTCCAGCAGTTCCAGGCCGTTGCCGTCTGGCAGGGTGATGTCCAGCAGAATACAGTCATAGTCATACAGGGAAACCTTCTCCAGGGCCAGATCAAAGGTAGAGGCAGACTCTACCATGTACTGCTCCTGTTTAAGGGAACTGACCATGTTCTCCAGCATGGCGGGTTCATCTTCAATGACCAATATTTTCATACCACCGGGTTTTTGCCCTAAATACGGGGGCAATTCTGGAAAGAGTTGGGAACAGAGATGCCTTAGGGCCATTTTATCATCAGGTGAAATGACCAGGCCGCCTCTCCTCAAGAAATCAATACCGCCTTTTTTAAGGGGAAACTTTTTTCAATGCTGTTTTCGGCATTTGCCGAAAGGGACACCGGCTGCAATAAAGTTTCTGTTTTTGGCCTGATTTTCTGAAAACAGGCCAAAAACAGAAACGTCAGGAACGGGTGACTTTGCCTTTGCCTTCCCAGTGGCTGGACTTGACGGTAGTGCCGTCTGCCTCATATTTGAACCGGCGCACGTACCGCTCGCCGCTAATGCTGCCGTCTGGCCGGCGCCTGCCAATGAACAAGGTGACCGCGCGGCCGTTCTCATCTGTGATAAAGGTGAGGTCGTTCCCGGCAAAAACATCATCAATGCGGGAAGAGGGGGCATATGGTTTGGCCAGCTTGGCCTCCAGTTTAGGACTTAACGGCATAGGCGGCGGTAATAATTACTGCACTGTGTACGATTGCAGCAAAGCCAGCGCTTCAGGCTCTTCAGCCTCCACCACCTCATCTATCACTGACTGTATCTCCTGGTCTGACCAATTGGCTTGCTCAGCGGCTTTTACAAACACCCCCAGGGCCACAAAACGGCCGCCTTCTAACGGAAGAATGGCTTTTACTTTCTTTTTAATCTGCATACAGGTAACCAGAGACGTTTTATAGGCTTATTGTACGGTAAACAAGGTAGAAATGCCGCTCTCCCCCTCCTGCGCCCACCGGAGCGCCGCCTCCAATTCCTGAAAGTACTCTACCTCACTAGACATTTTAGACCTGAGGGCCGCCACCATGCTACTGATGGCCATCTGGTTGAAGATATCATTAGACACCACAATCCCCAGCCGCTTCACCCCCAGGAGTTGGAACTGCGGAAACCAGGTGGTGACGGTCCAATCCTGGTCTGCCTGCCTGATTACCTTCATGTGCTTGGTATCCATGACCCAGTTGACCACGTTCTCCCGCCTGGACACCTGCAGCCCCTCTAACAGGCCTTCACGGTACGCTTCACTTGGAACAAAGTCCTGCCAGTGCAGCACCAAAAGGTGGTGCAACCGGTCCAGCTCCAGATGAAGGTACTTCTTATCCATTTATACTTTTTTAATTAGCAGCTTAATGCCATGGTGTAAAGGCGAAAGATCTTTTGCCTTATTTATCATGTTAATAACTAGATTTACCGGGTTCAGGTTTAGGAGTAAACCAACAAATGAATAGTACTAATCCAGTTAGGTAAAATTTATTCAGCTACTTCTGGCCTACAGTTACCTTAGCTGGCGTGGTGGTTCCCCCTTGCCGTCACCCCAAAAATAATCCCTCAAAGGCAGACCTCCTAAGACAAGCCACCCAAACTTCAACACCCCCATGGCCTACAGCAGCTCTGAAGGGTATTCTCCCGGTTGGGCTAAAGTAATTTTAATAAAGTATTTCCCGCCACGGCGGAATACAAAGCATTTTCCCCAGCCCCCATTTCTGTTTTGGGGCTGTTTTTCAGAAAAAAGCCCCAAAACAGAAATGGGGGCTGTTTGCCCGCAACGGCCTACGGCCCAACCCATGCAAAAGGCCAGAGAAACTCTCTGGCCTTTTGCATGTACCGTGGTAGAAGCTGGTCTTTTAAAACCTGGCATTTGCCGGCATGGTGGTCACTAACCGCAGACGCTCGTTATTAGGATCATACGCCAGTCCCTTTTTCGCATACTCTTTCATTCCGGCGGCACTTTTAGCTCTCATATAAGACTGGCAGGCGATCAAATGCAGATCTCCCATCATTCGGGCCGTGAAATCTCCTTTGTCTTGCTTGTACAGACTTTCAAGTGAGGCCAACATCTTCTTTCCCTCTGCCCTGTTGTCAGCATCAAAAGCATTTTGGGTTGCCCTTGCAAAGGCCAGGAGGCAGACATTATGGAAAGTGGGATCATTATTGAAAAAGCTGAAGCGTTTCTGGTACTGCTCAACTGACTTCCCTAAATCTCCTTGAAAACGGTTGCGGTTCAGCAACTCATACACTACAGATTTGATCATTCCGGTCAACTCGGTGCTGGCCGGGTTGAAGGAATAGGCTTTGGTAAAGAATTCCAGCGCCGGGGCATACTGATTGTTCAGGGCCCTGACTCTTCCCTGATGGAAATGGTACACATACGCTATGTCTTTATAAGAGACGCTGTCCCGTGCCGTGTTCAGGAAGGCCGTGTAAATCTTGTTGTAGAAAGCGGTATCTGGCTTGTCTAACAGGTGTTTCTGCGTCATGACCTTGAAGTCATTGGTAAACTCATCACGGTAAGCGTCACCTGGCTGCATGGCGTAGAAACTGGTCAGGAGCTCCACCTGCTCCATTTTGTCATAGTTGATCCCATTCATCTGCTGAGCCAGTGCAGACGTGAGCAGATAGCGCGTCTCATTGGATGGGTACAGGTAATACGCCTTCTGAAACGCTTTACTGGCGTTCTCATACGCCTGCTCCTCATATTTCTTCACCCCTTCATTGTAATACTGCAACGCAACCAGCTGCTTAAAGGAGATGGATTTATCAGCCTTAAAATGCTCGCTGAAGACGCCTTCCACCCCTTTGGTTCTGACTTCTTCCTCACTGACCAGCTTCCCTTTCTGCAAATACTCCACATAGTTCTTTTTAAACTTGGGATCTGGTACAAAATAGCCGCCTGCGGGGTTGGTAGACTCCATCATAATGTTGCTGCCTTTGGGATCAGCCACCAGGTACACATGGGTAGGGAGTTGTTTAATCTCATACGCAATGTTGTAATGCTCCAGAATGACTGCGTAGAGGGCGGTGGCGCTCACACAGTTATAAGTCCCGGTTTTCATCACCTGATCAAAAGAGGCGATTTCTTCATATTTCTTCAGGAAACGCCTGTGGGCGGTTTCAAAAATAAGCTTTACCTGCTTGGCTAGCGGCTTTTCCTGAATTTTGCTCAGATCTAAGGCGGTGTACAGCTGTTGCATTGCCTGTTTTGCCACCCCAAGCTCAGTTTCTGTCACAGACGGGTTCACCGCTAACAGCAAAGCCAGTTGATTCTGATCGCCTGCGTCCAGGGCTTTCAGGTATTTCTCTTCAAAGGCAGAGGCATAAGAGATATTTCTGATGCGCAGGGTGTCTTTTTGAGCCTGTGCTGAGAAGGTAAAGAGAACCAGTAAGAAAAAGGGTAAAAATTTCTGCATATAAATAATGGATAGAAGAGCATGCTTACATTTGTCTTGCGCTGCAAACGGGCATCTAAAGAACCTGACTTTGCCTTTTTCTTCACACCATAGCGCTGCTATGCTGCTCTGAAAATGCTATAGAAGAACCTTATGCCCGCTTACCGCCTGCAAAATCAAAATTGAAACAAGCTCTAAGTACTTAAATAAAATGTTGTTATAAAGATACAATTAAGCAGATGATGCACAAAAGCGCATATAGGTTTTAAAGTATCTCCTGGTTAAAAAGTTTTCTTGCACTCCTTCCATGGCTAACACCAATGTACCAGATGTGGGCACCTTACTTCAACAGGCAAAGGTGAGACGTACCGGCGCAAACATTTGAAGCAAACCCAAAAAAGGCCAGAGAAATTCTCTGGCCTTTTGCTGATCTTGAACAGGCTTGGTTACCGGAACATGCTCTTCAGCTTGTTCAGTTTGGTCGCCATGTCTTCTTCCTCCACGGGAGCTTCCCGGCGGCTGTTCTGGCCGCCTGCCTTGCGGTCATTGCCCCGGCTAGGCCTGGTTCCGGCGGCGGCGGGATCGCCTTTCATAGAGAGGGCAATGCGCTTGCGCCCCACCTCTACCTCCAGCACGGTTACCTCAACCTTCTGCCCCACCTTCACCACGTCATGCGGATTGCTCACAAAGCGGTCAGACAAATGGCTCACGTGTACCAGACCGTCCTGGTGCACCCCAATGTCAACGAATGCCCCAAAGGCCGTAATGTTGGTGACAATGCCGGGTAATTTCATGCCGGTACGCAGGTCTTTGATTTCATTAACACCCTCAGTGAAGCTGAACGCCTCAAACGACTGACGTGGATCACGGCCTGGTTTGGAAAGCTCGCTCAGGATGTCTTGCAAGGTGGGCAAACCTACGGTGTCTGACACGTATTTTTTCAGATCAATCTGCTTGCGCAACTCGGCGTTCTGGAGCAGGTCTTCTACGGTGGCTCCCAGGTCTTTGGCCATCTGCTCTACCAACCCGTACCGCTCAGGGTGTACCGCACTGGAGTCAAGCGGGTGCTTCCCCCCTCTTATGCGCAGGAAACCGGCCGCCTGCTCAAAGGCTTTATCACCCAGACGGGCTACTTTGCGCAGTTCATTGCGGGTTTTGAAAGGCCCGTTCTGGTTGCGGTACTCTACAATGTTCTGCGCCAGTTGCGGCCCCAGGCCAGACACGTAGGTCAACAGCTGTTTGCTGGCTGTATTCACCTCTACGCCCACGGCATTCACGCAGCTCATGACCACATCATCCAGGCTGTGCTTGAGGGCGTTCTGGTCCACGTCATGCTGGTACTGGCCTACGCCAATAGACTTGGGGTCAATCTTCACCAGCTCGGCCAACGGGTCCATCAGGCGGCGGCCAATAGACACGGCTCCCCGTACGGTGATGTCCTGGTCTGGGAACTCCTCCCGGGCCACGTCTGAGGCAGAATAAATAGAGGCGCCGCTTTCATTTACCATGATGATGGCAATGGTGTTGGGCAGGCCCAGGCCCCGCACAAAGGTTTCAGTCTCGCGGCTGGCGGTACCGTTGCCAATGGCAATGGCTTCAATGTTGTATTTGTGGCACATTACCAGCACCTGCTGACCGGCTAAGGTAGCCTGATTGGCCCCGTTGTGCGGGAAAATAGCCTCATAGTGCAGCAGCTTGCCTTGCTCATCAAGGGCTACCACTTTACAGCCGGTCCTAAAGCCGGGGTCAATGGCCAGTACGCGTTTCTGCCCCAGCGGAGCCGCCAGCAACATAGGCCTCAGGTTATCAGCAAACACCCTGATGGCTTCCTCATCAGCGCGTTTTTTGGACGAGAGGCGCACCTCGGTTTCCATGCTCAGGCGCAGCAGACGCTTGTAGGCATCTTTCACGGCCAGTTTCACCTGCTGGGCAGCGGCGTTGCTTCCTTTCACAAACTGGCGTTCCAGGGCTTCAATGGCCAGGTCTTCGTCTGGCTGGGCGTCTAGCATGAGAACATTCTCTTTTTCGCCGCGGCGCATGGCCAGGATTCTGTGCGACGGGGCTTTCTCAATGGGTTCGTCCCACTCAAAATAGTCTTTGTACTTCTGGCCGTCCTCTTCCTTACCCGGCACCACGCGCGCCTTGAACACGCCCTGCTTTTCAAACAGGTTCCGGATGCTGGCCCGGGCTTCCGGGTTTTCATTCACCCATTCGGCAATGATGTCACGGGCGCCGGCCAAGGCCTCCTCAGTGTCTTTTACTTCTTTCTCCTCGCACACAAACGCGGCGGCCTCCGTGTGGAGGTCAATGTTGGCCTGCTCAAACAGCGTCTGCGCCAGCGGCTCCAGCCCTTTCTCACGGGCAATGGTGGCGCGGGTACGGCGCTTGGGTTTGAACGGAAGGTAAATATCTTCCAGCACGGCCATGGTTTGGGCGGCTAAAACCTGGGCTTCCAGCTCCGGGGTGAGTTTCTCCTGGTCTTTCAAAGATTTCAGGATGCTCTCGCGGCGCTTGTCCAGGTCACGGAGCTGTTCAATACGGTCTCTGATGGCAGCAATGGCTACCTCATCCAGAGTGCCGGTAACTTCTTTGCGGTAACGGGCAATAAAGGGAACGGTGGCGCCCTCATCCAGCAATTGCACCGTGGCTTCTACCTGACGCTCACTTACCTGCAGCTCACCCGCAATTTTCTTGAAATGGTTTTCTGGCATGCTAATCTAAAGTCAATCTTTAAAAGACGTGTATGCTGTTTCCTACCTCTTCTGCGGGCAGAAAACTGTCTTCAAAGATAAGGCTATTTTAGTTTACCGCACACACCGCTGGCAGGTCAAATCTTGTGGGCGGCGGCAAAGGCTGGCTTGGTTTTTGTATCTTTGTAAAAGCCTGAAAGGAACCATTTGCCCGGGAAATCACTCTTGGTTGTAACCACCTTTACAGTGCCAGAATTAACATTCACCCGTATGAAACAACTTGTTCTACTGTTTGCCCTTGCCTTGGCCACCTACACCAGCCAGGCGCAAAACACCCCTACCACCCCTGAGGCCCGCGCGCAAGCCATGACCACCACCATGACCCAACACCTTAGGCTAAGCGGTGCCCAGGCGGCCAAGGTGCGGGAGATCAACCTCGCCAGCATTCAGCAACTGGAGAAGGCGAAGGTAGACCACAAGGCCAACCCCCGGCAGCTGAAGGCCACCATTGACCTGATTGGTGCCACCCGCCTGGAATCTCTCAAAGCCGTCCTGACCCCTGTACAGTTTGCCCAGTACCAGAAGCAGCGGGAGAAGAAGTTAGGCGTTCCGCAGGAAGGCGGTCCGCTGGGCGGGGGCCGCGCCGCTGAAGAATACAGCAACTAATCCGGCCACTGCTGTATTTTCTGTTTTTGGCATGTTTTTCAGAAAACAGGCCAAAAACAGAAAATACAGCACCACCAGTTTGAATCAACCAGAGTCTGTGTTGGGAGTTGGTCTGTCATGGGCGGCCCTGGCGCAGACTTTTCTTTTGCCTATGCAAGCCTTCCTTCGGCCAAGGCCGAAAACAGGAGATGGTTTCTATATGGCTTACCTTTGGGCATGGCAGGTAAAAAGCTGCAGCGCAAGGTTCGGGCGCCGCTCTTCCTGAGCAGCATACCCGCGCTATGGCAAGGGGAAAGGCCGGTTCCTGCGCGGCTGAGTTGCACGGCAATAGCCAAACGTTACCCGGCTCTTACCAGGTAGAAAAAAAAGTTGGGCAGGCGGTATGAAATGGCAGGTCTTTCTGCATCTTCAAAAAAAACACGCATTGCGCTTCCAGAAGCGCCCCTTTTCAAAACAGATAGCTTTATATTTTATCAGATCACTTAATGCAGCTGCTATGAAATTCATTGGCATCTTACTTTTTCTGGCAGGGATGGTTTCCCTGCTGCTGGCTCCGCTGGGAATTCAGCACGGGCTCCTGCTCTGGGCAGACAACTGGGGCAGTGCCGTGGGGTGGGTTATCAAAGGCACGGTAACGCTGCTGGGCCTTGTACTCTACTACGTAAACCGCCACCAGGATTGATGTCTGTTTTGGGGCCGTTTTTGCTAAAACAGGCCAAAAACAGAAAGGCACCGCTCAGAGCGGTGCCTTTCTGTTTTTTCAAGGGAATGACGGCTGCGTTAAATCACTTCCAACAGACCCAGGATCAGGAAGACCACCCCCACAATGGCCAGGATCTGCCCCGCCAACCCTAAACCTACGGCGGCCAACAACAACCCGGCCAGCAGAAGCACCAAACCAATCTTGATGTAGTAATTGAGCCCGCTGGCTTTTGCCTGTTTGGCCTCCTTCACATCTTTTTTCAGCTGCTTCACCATGGTTATCATGTCTTTCTTGCTTTTGATGGCAGCCATCTCACCCGCCATTGCGTTGGCTTCTGCCGGATTGGCCTCTAAGGCTTTGGCTACAGCCGCCGAGGTCAATGGCGCTTTCTTCCCCCATTTAGTGACAACCGCAGTTTTGGCCACACTGGCTTCCAGGGCTGGGGCAGCGGGTGCCTCGGCCGAAGGCGCAACGGGGGCTTCTGGCTGCACCACGGCCACTTGCTGCGCCTCTGCGGCAGGGGCTACTTTGCGGTAAGAGGTGGCCGGCACGCTAAAATCAAAATACTGGCCTGAAGAACAGCCTACCATAAACTGACTCACTACGCCGCATGCCAACAGAGAGAGTAACGATTTGATTTTCATAGTTAAGAGGTATTAGAGAATTTGGTTTGAGAACAAAAGTAGAATATTCTGCTGCAAGTGCAGGCCAAATGGGGGTTTTGATTTAAATTCGCAGTACGCAGGAAGGCAGTCTGGGTTGGGTTTCTGGTAAAGAAACAAGATAATTATGGTACGCCACCAAGGTGTTCCCCCTCCCTTTCTTCTTCCTGTACCGCCATAAGACCAGGAGCAGGCCGCTCTCCCCTACCCGGTGCGCAAAATCATACATATTGACATGGACGCCTTTTTTGCCTCTGTGGAGCAGCGGGACAACCAGGCGCTCCGCGGAAAACCGGTGGCCGTGGGCGGCACCAAAGCCCGGGGCGTGGTGGCCGCCGCCAGCTATGAGGCCCGTCAGTATGGGGTTTTCTCGGCTATGCCAACCCAGGTGGCGCTGCGCAAATGCCCGCACCTCATCATGGTGCCCACGCGCTTTGAGGTGTACCAGCAGGTGTCAAGGCAGATACGGGAAATCTTCCTGAGCTATACAGACCTGGTGGAGCCGCTGTCACTGGATGAGGCGTACCTGGATGTGACCGTAAACAAGAAAGGGCTCAAATCTGCCATGTTTATTGCGCAGCGCATTAAAGATGAAATTCTGCACGAAACCCGGCTTACCGCCTCAGCGGGCGTCTCTTTCAATAAGTTTCTGGCCAAGGTGGCCTCTGGCAAGAACAAACCCAACGGCCTCACCGTGGTGCTGCCAGAAGAGGCCGAAGCCTTTGTAGAGGCCCTGCCCATAGAGAAGTTCTACGGCATTGGAGACGTAACGGCGGCCAAGATGAAGCAGCTGGGCATTCACAGCGGCGCAGACCTCAAGAACCGGTCAGAGATGGATTTGCGCCGGCATTTCGGCAAGTCGGGCTCTTATTTTTACCAGATTGCGCGGGCGCTGGATGAGCGGCCCGTAGAGCCTAACCGCATCAGAAAAAGCATTGGCTCAGAGCGCACCTTCGGCGAAGACCTGGAGACCGAGGAGGAGATGCTGCCCCAACTGCAACGCCTGGCCGAGGAGGTGGCCTACGACCTGCACCGGCTGGAGGCCAGCGGCAAGACCATTACCCTCAAGCTCAAGTACCATGACTTCACCCTCAACACCCGCAGCAAAACCTTTTATTCCGGCGTACGCGCCGAAGAAGTCTTGCTAGACATTGCCACCGAACTGCTGCACACCCCGTTCCTGCCCACCAAGCCGGTACGCCTGCTGGGCATCACCGTCTCCAACCTGAACTACGGGAAGCAGCAAAGCGGGCAGCTGTCTTTTCCGTTTTAGGTTTGCCGTCTTATGAACAGCAGGAAAGAGAGGAAAGAGAAGGAAATGGGAACCTTTGGGAAGAAGCTTCCGGCAGTTAGCGGTCTTAGTGTTGCAGCCCTTACTTTCGTGCTGAACCTCTTTGCCTATACCGCCAGAGAAGCCAATAGCATTGGGTATTTTTACCTGGGCTATCTCCTGCTTCTCGTTCTTCTGACCTTTCTAGGCTTGGGGTTTCTCTTTTGCCTGGCCGCCAGAAGAAAAGCTTATGCAAAACAGATGTTCTGGTCTTTGGTCTTTGCCCTCAAGGCGTTTATCGCTGTGCATCTGCTCTGGTATATGCTTACCACTTATCTTGACCTGATATCGGCTTAACTGTTTTGGGCCTGTTTTCAGAAAACCAGCCCCAAAACGGCTCAGTCTGAGAAAGCAAGTATCAACGTTCTACCGCTAAAAAATCTCATGCAGTTCCTGCTTCAGGAACTGGAGCGACTGCGCAGTTGGGTCCATCTCATTGTGCAGCACCTTCTCCAGCACGCGTTTGGCCAATTCTGTTCCCCTTGCCTCAGGCGCCAGCCGCTGAAAACACTGGTTGATCATGGTGACCACGTCTTCCTTGGCTTTTTTCACCTGCTGCCACGCCACCTCGCTCATGTACAGCTGCTGCGACAGGTTGTGCGTGTACTCTGCCCTGATCTCCTGCAGAAGCTGCGCCTGGTACTCAACCGCAGACAGCCCAGACGGACTTACCCTGATCAGGAGGTTGCTGGGGGTGATGCGCTCCAGAAAAAGAATAATGCGCTCGTACGCCTGCAGCCTGATGGGCAGTATAACCTCGCTGTTCTTGAGCCGTACCTCCAGCAGCCGTTTGCGGTAATCGCGCTCCAGGTATTTTTGCGTGAGCACATACATGCCCGCGCCTACCAGTAAAGCCGGCAGGGTGCTTATCAATACCCACAGAACCAGGGTCGCAGTATCAGGTGTAGTCATCATTCAAAGAGGTAAGCTCAGCAATACGTTAAAGCAGACGGCGGTGGCGTCTGCTTGGTTTGGTAAATATCGGTAAAAAAATCATGTGGCCCTGGCTGAATCATTTCTACAGTTTTTCGGTTACTAATAGTATAGCGCCAATCTTTAGAAACAGTCTAGTTTTTAGTAACTTTGTAGCGCAAACCCCACTACTATGGAAAGCACAACCGTAAAAAAAGCCCCGATCTCCCTCACTGAGCGTGCGCTGCACGAGGTGAAGGCAATCATGAACGATAAAAATGTACCCGCCGAATACGGGTTACGCATTGGTGTACAAGGTGGCGGCTGCTCTGGCATGTCGTACCTGCTGGGCTTTGACAAGGCCAAAGACGCCGATGAGATTTTTGAACTGGAGGGTGTCCAGCTCATCATGGACAAGAAGCACGCCATGTATGTCTTAGGGATGGAAGTTGATTTCCAGGATGGCCTCAATGCCCGTGGCTTCATCTTCAACAACCCTCAGGCGAAGAGCACCTGCGGCTGCGGAAGCTCTTTTTCAGCGTAACACTTCCTTTCTTTTATACCTGCAAAAGGCCTGCTTTGAAAGCAGGCCTTTTGTTTTTTGTGTTGAGCGTTTGATAATGGTCTTCTTTTGAAGTCTGCTTTGGGGATTGCTGCTGCTGCTGCTGCTGCAATGCGTGGGCTGCTGCTCCCCTGCTGTTTTGCTGCAGTGGCAGTGGCAATGCGTAGTCTGCTGTTCCCTTGGCTCTAGGGTTTGCTCCGGTGCGAAATCCCATTGCTGTTTCATCTTTTCCGGTAAGCGCTCACGGCCGCGGGGCCCCGTCCTGCCGGCTCGCACTGCTGTTAAAACTAGGCCCTCCGGCCTTGCCGCTGGAGCGGCACCGTATTAACAGAGGCGCTCACCCCCAGGACTGGTTTCGGTTCCCCTCCTGATCAGCCTTATTTGCTCTCTCTGTTTCAGTAGGTAACTACTGCTGATCCGCTAGCCTGAGGCGAGCCCGTGCTGCGCACATCAGCCAGGGGCAGAAGTGTTGATGGTTCATGGTTCATTGTTGCTTGCCTGTTGCGAATGGTTTCCCACATCACGCGCTGGCGCGAGTCTCCAGACGCGTACCTATAGATGAGGGCGGTCTCTGGCTGCTCTCGCGGCGCGGCGGCGAAACCAGGCATTGCTGCTTCGTGCGTATTGAATCCTTAAGGGGAAAAGAAGAGACTCAGAACTCAAGACTCATAACTCAGGACTAACTTTGCTACTCCCCCTTTGAAGGGGGCGAAGGAGGATGTTGACACCTGCCGGTCCACGCATGCCAGAGGGACTTTAACCCGCCACTTGCTCCACGCAGGTCTGATACTCCCCTCCCGGGAGGGGTAGGGGTGGGTTACATACGCCTGCCACTGCAATACTGCCGCTCAAAAGACCTCGTAGCGTCCGGAGGACCTGCGAGCGTCTCTACCAACTTCTGTTTCCGGGCTGTTTTTCCCAAAATTGCCCGGAAACAGAACCTGGGCAGTTGGCTCTAAAGGAAAACTAATACGTCCTTGTCATGGTTTCAAGCACGGCTAACACCACATCTGCCCGCTGCAGGTGCTCTTTTTCCAGCTTCTCCAGTTGCGGCTGCAGAACGGTGGTGACGGTCTTGATTTTCAATTCGGGCCGAAGGCGCTTCAGATACCAGAGAATGCCTTCGTGGTGGTCTGAGTGGTAGGCGCCGTTGAGGTGGAGCAGGTGCTGCCCTGTTTTCAGGTTCTTGCTGATAAAATGGGCCATGGTGGCATCTTTCAGGGCCTGGGCTTCCACTATTTTAGTTGAGCCCGCCGCCGAGGCGCCGTGGGTGTCACTGCCAAACATGCTGAGCATGCGCTTGTAGGCCGGCAGTTCCAGGTCAACCGTAATGGGGAGCAAAGGCAGCCATTGTTTTTCAGAGGGCGGCAGCGCGTCTAAGCCCTGCAGGCTTTCTTTGGCCACTATGCGGGCAGTACGGCGGGGCGCGTTGGTAGCAATTACTTGTAGCCCTTTCTCTTTGGCGAAAAGCAGCACCGGTTTGTAATCAGTGGCAAAATTGGGCCAGGCGCGGCTGGTTTGGGTGAAGGAAGGCTCATCAACCAGGCCCAGCAGAAAGGAATCAACCGCAGCCTGGGTGTCGGCTTCCCACATTTCAGTACCTAGCACGAGCTGCCGGCCGTGCTGCTGGTAGAGGTCTTTGGCCAGCTCCAGCTGAAGCCAATGGGCAATGGGGTCGTTGTGCTGTTCCCCAAAAAACACCACATCGGCGGCAGCCAGTTCTTTGAGCATCTTCCCGTAGTCTATCACTTTGCCAGAGCCGGTGAAAAGGCGGTAAGCAGGTTTGTCCATGGTAAAAGAGCTTAAAAGGATGAACGCGGCCAAGGCCGAAAATATCTTCTTCATGTTTTGGAGCAGTTTTCCGGAAAAGAGGCGAAAAACAGAAAGTATGTAGGCTTAGAAGCTTCTAAATCTGAGAAACAGCAGGATAACGGCAGAGGCAAACGCAGAGAGAGCAACAGCTTTACTTCTATTCAATTGTCTGCATAAATCCTGACCCGTCACGTTGGATATACATGCTGCGGGGGCATCCGTTTCATATTTGAGGCTAACCAGTACATTCACATAAGCAAAGGCTTCAATACATGATGCTAAGAGCAGGAGCACAAGGAGATATTTGCACCACTTCGTTTTTAAGAACCCTGCCATAGAATCACTGCATTAGCCTTTATAGAACAACCACTTAGAAAGCTCCTTATAGGTAATCTTCTTGCCGTACATGAGAATACCCACGCGGTAGATGCGGGCCGCCACCCAGATGGTACCAATAAAACCTGCTACCAGCAGAAACATAGACAACGCCAGTTCCCAGGCCGGCACGCCAAACGGAAGCCGCAGCATCATGACCACCGGCGAGGTGAACGGAATCATGGACATCCAGAAGGCTACCGCGCCGTTGGGGTCTTTCATGATGATGGTCTGCGCCACCACAAACGACAGAATGAGCGGAATGGTGATGGGCAGCATGAACTGCTGGCTGTCGGTTTCAGAGTCAACGGCCGCGCCCACGGCCCCGAACAACGCACCGTACAGCAAGTAACCGCCCAGGAAATAGAACAGGAAGCCGCCCACCAGCAAAGGCACGTTCAGGCTCTCTAACCCGCTCATGATGTCATGTACCTCCTGCGCCTGCGACATATCTTGCGGGTTTTGCATGGTCTGCATGGTTTGCGAGAAGCGGTCTTGGGAAAAGCGCTCCAGGTCAAACGCAGAAGACACGCCCACATAAATAGCCGAGGTAAGCACAATCCAGAGCAGGAACTGCGTGAGACCCACTGCCGCAATGCCCATGATTTTGCCCGCCATGAGCTGGAACGGTTTCACTGAAGACACCATCACCTCCAGAATTCGGCTGGTTTTCTCTTCAATGACCCCGCGCATGATTTGGGCACCGTACAGGAAGATGAAGAGGTAAATCAGGAACGCCCCTATAAAACCGGCAATGGAGGTCACGCCCGCGTTGCTGCTCCTCTCACCTTCGGCGCTCAGGTTCACGGTTCTGATGTTGACCTTGGTTTTGATTTGGTCCAGTACCTGCTGGTTGATGCCAGATTTATTGAATTTGATGGCCTCAATCTCCTGCTTTACCTGTTTCTCCAGAGAGGAGATAACCGTGATGCTCGCGCTTTTCTGGGAGAAGAGCTGAATGCCTTCGGGTTTATCTAAGTCCAGCTTGGGAATATAGAGCAGCGCCGCGTCTTCGGTTTTAAGATAGTCGGCCTTGGCCTTTTCCAGGGGGCCGCCCACGGTTACATATTTGAATTCGTCTGTAGACGTGAATTTACCGGCCAGAAAACCGCTCTCATCCAGCACCTGAATGGTTTTGGTGTCATCAGACATCATCATAATGCCAATGGGCACCACCATGACCAACGCCATGAGCAGCGGCCCCAGAATGGTCATGACAATGAAGCTTTTCTTGCGCACGCGCACCAGGTACTCGCGCTGAAACACTAGCCAAATCTTATCCATGGGTGGGTTGGGTTACGGTCTGTACAAAAATGTCATGAATGCTGGGCACTTTCTCCTGCAGCAGGTGCACCTCTACGCGCTCAATCAGATAGCGCAGCAAATCATTGGGGCCGGTGTTGTTCTCCAATTGGATTTCAGCTTTAAACTCGTTGCCCTGCTGGGTTTGCTGCAGCACCTTGAAATCTGGCGAGGTGATGAGCAGTTTCCCCAGCCCTTCTACATGGTAGGTCTGCGCCCGAAACCGTGCCCGCACCTCTTTCACGCTCCCTGACAGCACAATCTGCGACCGGTTAATCAGCACAATGTCATCACACAGCTGCTCCACAGATTCCATTCTGTGCGTGGAGAAAATAATGGTGCAGCCCTGCTCCCGCAGTTTCAGGATTTCATCTTTGATGATGTTGGCATTCACCGGGTCAAACCCCGAAAAAGGTTCGTCCAGAATCAGCAGTTTGGGCTCATGCAGCACGCAGGAAATAAACTGCACCTTCTGCTGCATGCCTTTTGACAGGTCTTCCACGTTCTTGTTGAGCCAGGTTTTCAAATCCAGCCGGTCGGCCCAGGCCTTTATTTTCACGGTGGCCTCCTCCTTGGTCAATCCGCGCAGGCGGGCCAGATACAGGAGCTGCTCGCCTACTTTCATCTTCTTGTACAGGCCGCGCTCCTCAGGCAAATAGCCAATCTGTTTCACGTGGTCCGGTTGCAGCGGCTGTCCCTCAAACAGCACCTGCCCCTCGTCCGGACCGGTGATTTGGGTGATGATTCTGATGAGCGAGGTCTTGCCCGCGCCGTTGGGTCCCAGCAGCCCGAAGATGCTGCCTTTGGGCACGTCAAACGAGACTTGGTTCAGGGCCTGGTGCGCCTCATAGCGTTTGCTCACGCCTTGTATTTGCAGAAATGGTGGCAAGGGTTTCACGGTTAGTTTGCGTTGGATAAAGCTACGCGAAAGACTTTGCCCGTGCAAACTGGTGTTGTTGCGTTTTCGGCCTGTTTTTGGGAAAACAGGCCGAAAACGCAAGGCCTGGCTCCTTCAAGTTTGAGCGCAGCGGTAACTTGGAGGAGTGTATGCTGCCAGTTTGTAATTGGCGGAATTGGATTCCTTTGAATGCAAATTGCCAGTTGAAAACTGGCCGTATCATAAGCCACAAGTTACGCTAGCGCTAAACTTGCGGCAGGGAAATTGGCTGGCTTAGCAGCGGCAGTTGGCTCAGACGCTCGCAGGTCCTCCGGACGCTACGAGGTCTTTGGAGTGGACGGTTTTGTGTTTCGGCTTGTTTATAAACAGGCATGTAGCGTCGTTACCCTGTAACGACGCAGTTCCTCGCAGCAGTAAAAGTGCCCATTCTTGTGAACCTGACCTGCAAAAGTAGGACCAGCTGTGTGGCACAATCAGGGCAAACGGAGAAGATAGTGTTTCATAGAGCCACGTCGTTACAGGGTAACGACGCTACATGTTGATTAAACTAAAACAGAAATGCCTGACTTCCTTCACGGAAATCAGGCATTTCTGTTTTATCTAAACTCAAGATTCAGAACTCCTTATTGAAAGTACTCCTTCATTTTCTCGAAGAAGCCTTTCTCGTTCTTGCCGGGGTTGGGCGTGAAATTCTGGGAATCGCGTAGTCTTTCCAGGATTTGGCGTTCCTCAGCGTTCACGTTCTTGGGTGTCCAGACGTTGATGTGAATGAGTTGGTCACCGCGGCCGTAGCCGTTGATGTCTGGAATTCCCTTTCCGCGCAGGCGCAGGATTTTGCCGGACTGCGTGCCGGGGTCAATCTTGATTTTCACCTTGCCTTCAATGGTTGGCACCTCCACAGAAGCTCCTAACGTAGCGTCCACAAAGCTCACGTACTGCTCAAACATGACGTTGTTGCCGTCGCGCCGAAGGGTTGGGTGGTGTTCCTCTTCAATCTGGATGAGCAAATCACCGGGAATTCCGCCGCGCTCCGGTACGTTGCCTTTGCCGCTCATGGAAAGCTGCATGCCATCGGCCACGCCGGCGGGTACGTTGATAGAGATGACCTCTTCGCGCAGCTGACGGCCTTCGCCGTGGCAGGCGTCACATTTTTGGGTCACCATTTTGCCTTCGCCGTGGCAGGTGGGGCACGTGCTGCTAGAGACCATCTGGCCCAGCATGGTGTTCACCACGCGTTTAACCTGGCCCTGGCCCTGACAGGTACCGCAAGTTTGCAAAGAAGACCCGTTCTTAGAGCCGTTTCCGTCGCAGACCTGGCAGGATTCGTAGCGTTTTACTTTGATTTTCTTCTCAACGCCTTTGGCGACTTCCTCCAGGTTGAGTTTGAGCTTGATGCGAAGGTTGCTGCCTTTGCGCATGCGTTTGCCGCCGCGCTGGCCGCCGCCCCCGAAGAAGCTCTCAAAACCGCCGCCTCCGCCGCCGAAGATGTCACCGAACTGGGAGAAGATGTCTTCCATGTTCATGCCACCGCCGCCACCGAAGCCGCCGCCGTTCACGCCCTGGTGCCCGAACTGGTCATAGCGCTGGCGCTTCTGCTCGTCGCTCAGAACCTCGTAGGCCTCTGCGGCTTCCTTGAACTTGTCCTCGGCGGTAGGGTCGTCCGGGTTCTTGTCAGGGTGGTATTTGATGGCGATTTTGCGGTACGCCTTCTTTATCTCGTCCTGCGAGGCCCCTTTGGCTACGCCCAGTATTTCGTAATAGTCTCTTTTGGTTGCCATGGTCTTATGCTCCAATCACCACCTTGGCAAAGCGAACCACTTTGTCATTGAGGTAATATCCTTTCTCTACTTGGTCAATCACTTTTCCCTTCATGTCTTCACTTGGAGCCGGAATCTGCGTGATGGCCTCGTGCACATCGGCGTCAAACGGTTGGCCCACAGCCTCCATGGCCTTCAGCCCCTTGTGCTGCAACAGGCTCTGGAACTTGTTGAAAATCAGCTCCACGCCTTCACGCACCGCGTTCACGTCTTGCGCGTCTTTCATGGCCGCCTGCGCCCGCTCCAAATCGTCCAGCACCGGAATCAGGGCCACCATCAGCTCCTGATTGGCGGTTTTGAACAGCTCCAGGCGCTCTTTAGAGGTGCGGCGTCTGAAGTTGTCAAACTCGGCCTGCAGCCGAAGGTATTTGTCCCGCAACTCGTCCAGTTCGGCAGAGCCGTTTTCAGAAGTTTTGGTTTCGCCTTCTGTTTCCTCGCCCTGTCCTTCTGCCTGCCCGGCAGCCGGTTGCTCAGAGGCGGTTTGCTCGGTTGCCTCCTGGTTCTCAGGCTGTAAATTCTCTTGTTCCGGAGTATTTTGTTCAGCTGTGGTACTCATATATCTTTTTACTCTTTTCAGATGTTGATGCTTCTAACTCGTGCCTCATTCTTGGCAACAATTTTGCCAAACCGGCTTTTATGCCAAAGTGGCATTTTCAGGCAAATTCTCCGCCCCCGGCGAATGACAGGACTGACAGAGACCTCATCCCCGGCCCCTCTCCCACGGAGAGGGGAGTTTTGCGTTTTTCGGGCTGTTTTCCTGAAAATAGCCCCAAAACGCAAATAGGAACTTCCTTTTTCCGCTGCCGCGAGTTACGCCAGTTAAAACTGCCAATCATTTCCCCCTCAAGTTACCCATGTGCTTAAACCTGAAAGAAGTACTTGCCAACCGTCTACTGCGGAGTTCCTTCTCTCTTTGGGAGAAGGTTAGGATGAGGGTAATCAAGTTCAAGTTGCAAATGCACAAGCAAAGCAGAGACAAGGGCTTCAGTTCTCGTTTCTTTTTTACCCAAGAACTACCGCTGCCCCCTCACCCTCCAGGGAGAGGGAATGCCGCTTTCCTGTTTTGGGCCTGTTTTGGTGAAAACAGGCCCAAAACTAATTTACCGCGTTTCTCCTAGGGTAATTTTGCTGCCGCAAGTTTAGCGACAGCGTAACTTGTGGCTAAGGGTGATTCCAGTTTTCAACTGGCGACTTACATTCCCCAATCCCTACTTCCGCCAGTTGAAAACTGGCAGTCATTTTTTCCTCCAAGTTACCGCTGCGCTCAAACTTGAAGGAGGGCTTTTCTGTTTTCGGGCTGATTTTAGAAAAACAGCCCCAAAACAGAAACCTCCCCTCTCCACGGGAGAGGGGCCGGGGGTGAGGTCTTTACGCGGTGTTCAGCGCTTTCCAGATCATGTCTTTGAGCTGAGTGATGTTCTTGTTGGTCATGCTGGAGATGAACACCGTGGGCAAATCCTTTGGCAACGTCTCCCGCATTTCGGCCTCCAGCTCGTCATCAATCAAATCTGTTTTGGTGATGGCCAGCAGGCGCTGTTTGTGCAGCAGTTCGGGGTTGTAGGTGCGCAGTTCGTTCACCAGAATCTCGTACTCGGCGGCAATGTCTGGGCTCTCCACCGAAATCATGAACAGCAGAATGGAGTTGCGTTCAATGTGCTTCAGGAACCTGATGCCCAACCCTTTGCCTTCAGACGCACCCTCAATAATACCGGGAATGTCTGCCATCACAAACGACTTGTAGTCACGGTAGGCCACTACGCCCAGGTTGGGCACCAGCGTGGTGAACGGGTAATTGGCAATCTTCGGCCGCGCGGCCGAAACCACCGACAGCAGCGTAGATTTACCGGCGTTAGGGAACCCTACCAGACCCACATCTGCCAGCAGTTTCAGCTCCAGAACAGTCCATTCCTCCAGGCCGGGCTCGCCGGGTTGGGCGTACATGGGCGTCTGGTTCGTGGGCGACTTGAAATGGGCGTTGCCCAAGCCGCCACGCCCGCCAGGAGTAATGATTTCCGTTTGACCGTCTTCCGTGATTTCGGCTTTGATTTCACCGGTCTCGGCGTCACGGGCGATGGTGCCGATGGGAACCTCCAGAATGATGTCCTTCCCGAAGGCGCCGCTGGAGTGGCTGGGACCGCCGTTGCCGCCGTTCTCGGCAATCACGTGCTTCTGGTACTGCAGGTGCAGGAGCGTCCAGAGCTGGGCGTTGCCTTTCAGGATGATGTGGCCGCCGCGGCCGCCGTCACCGCCGTCTGGGCCGCCTTTGGCCGTTTTCTTGTCGCGGTGCAGGTGGGCAGAGCCGCCCCCGCCGTGGCCGGAGCGGCAGCAGATTTTAACGTAATCTATAAAGTTTGATGTTGACACAGCTGGTCTCTTAAATTCTTGTGTGTGACTGGCTTCGGCGCACGCCGAAGGCCCTTCTTTTAACGTTCTGTTTTTGACCTGTTTTCTGAAAAAGAGGCCAAAAACGGGTTTGTTCCTATCAAGGAATTAGCTCATGAAACGTGAACCTACCCCTCCAAGGAGGGGAATTTTCCTTCCGCATTGCGGATGATGTTGCTCCGCCACTGACGGAAATTACTTTTTCTCACTGCTCTGTGTTTCCGTCTGCCTCTGTTCTCTCTGCTCTTCCGGATTTGTAATCCGGAAGTCAATATTCTGGGGCGTTGCAATTCCCGTTACTGCAATTTTAATCAGCACGCGCCGCGGATTACAACTCCGCAGGTACTTAGTTCGGGATTGCAAGTCCCGAACAGCAGATTGCTGAAAACACATCAGTAAAACCCAGCCCAATCCTTCCAGAACCAGATTTCCGCTTTGCGGAGGTCATTTTAGGTTTATGCGTTTCTCCTACAGAAGCCCATAACACCCTGCGGGGCAGGAAGATTCGCTCAGGAACTAAAAACCATCTGACAATTTCTTATCAGATGGTTTCTGTGGTTTTATATGGTGCCAGGCTGCTTAAACCGCCTGGCAGGCTTCAATCACTTCGCAGCTTTTGTTGAAGATTTCATCAATCTCGCCAATGCCGTTGATGGCGTAGAATTTGTTCTGCTGGGCGTAGTAGTTGGCCACGGGGGCGGTTTTGGTATTATACTCCACCACGCGCTTCTGAATCAAAACCTCATCGGCGTCATCTGGTCTACCGGAGGTCTGGCCGCGCAGCAAGAGGCGTTTCACCAATTCTTCTTCTGGCACCTCAAGGGCTACCATGCAGCTAATGCCCTGGTCGTACTTTTGGAGCAGTTGGTCCAGCGCCTCGGCCTGGGGCACGGTGCGCGGGAAGCCGTCAAAAATGAAACCGGCGGCGTTGGGGTTCTGGGCCAGCTTAGACTCAATCATGCCAATCACCACCTCATCGGGTACCAGCAAACCAGCATCCATAAGACCTTTCGCCTTGAGTCCTAACTCGGTTCCCTGGGCAATCTCAGAGCGTAACAAATCACCGGTAGAGAGGTGAATGAGTCCGTATTTCTGTATCAGTTTCTGGCTTTGCGTGCCTTTGCCTGCGCCCGGAGGACCGAAGAGTACGATATTCAGCATGGGTATTTGAATTGTGAGATGACAAAAGTAAGAAGAAAATCTTGGAAACCCCAGTTTTTCAGGGCACAAGGTTGGGCCGTCTACTCCTGTTTTGGGGCTGGTTTCCAGAAAACAGCTCCAAAACAGAAACTACATCACCTTGTAGATATCCCGCAGGTTTCGGCCCAGGCCGTTGTAGTCCAGACCGTACCCCACCACAAAGTCATTGGCAATAGACATGGCCGGGTACTTGATCACGAGGTTGTGCTGCAGGCTCTCTGGTTTGATCAGCAGGGTGGCCACCTCCAGCGAGGCCGGACCTTGCTGGCGCAGCTGCGGCAGCAGCGCCGCCACGGTATGGCCGGTGTCTACAATGTCTTCCAACACCACCACGTGCCGGTCTTTGATGTCTTCGTTCAGGCCCATGATTTCTTTCACGCTGCCGGTGCTCTGCATGTCTGTGTAAGAGGCCAGCCTGATGAACGAAATCTCACAGGGCGTGCTCATCTCTTTCATCAAGTCTGCGGCAAACATGAACGAGCCGTTCAGCACCGCCAGGAACAACGGCCGCTTGCCGCGGTAGTCATGGCTGAGGCGGGCGGCCACAATCTCTACGCTGTGCAGGATTTTACGCTCTGGAAGATAGATACTGAACTGCTTGTCGTGAATGGTTACCGGTGGGTGGTGCATGGGTTGTTTAAGTAGGGAGCATCAAATTTGGGGAATAGAGGGGGAAAATAAAAGTAAAAAGGCCTTTTCTGCCGTGGCAGGTCCAAAAAGGCCGGCGGTTTGGCTGGCTTTTTGCCATAAGCTTAACTATTTTCTTTTCTCAGATTCATGGCGCAAGCGTCCGCTTGTGTCCACGCATTTCTTTATTAACTTCATCAAGATTTACTTATTGGAATAACTCCTAATTTTCCGGAAATCTGTTTTCAGCCTGTTTTGGGAAAAATAGCCCAGAAACGGAAAACCTGTGAGGTTTTGGAAGTCTTACAGGTTTGAGTTAAGGCAATGCGTACGGGCACAAGCGGACGCTTGCGCCATGAAAGAGATTGCTTAAATTGATTTGTACAAAAAAGCACGTTCCGTTTTCAGTCTGTTTTTGGAAAAACAGGCCGAAAACGGAACGTGCTGCTGGTAAAAGCTACTAATTCACCTGCTTAGCAGGGACCGGGTACTGGGCAGTGGCCGCTGGCGCAGCTTTCTCCACCCGCTGAATAGCACCTTCCAAATCAGGACGGGTTTCAGGGGCCGGTGGCGGCGTTTCGCGTACCGCAATGTGCGGGGCAATCACCAGTGACACAATAGACATCAGTTTAATCAAGATGTTCATAGACGGGCCGGAGGTATCTTTGAAGGGGTCACCCACGGTGTCTCCGGTTACCGAAGCTTTATGCGGCTCTGAGCCTTTGTACTCCATCACGCCGTTGATCATCACGCCTTTCTCAAAAGACTTCTTGGCGTTGTCCCAGGCCCCGCCGGCGTTTGACTGGAAAATGGCCATGAGCACCCCGGCCACCGTTACCCCGGCCAATACACCGCCCAAAATCTCGGCGCTGGACACCTCCTCAAACACACCTTTCAGCCCGAAGCCCACCAACAACGGTACAATTAACGCAATCGCGCCCGGCAGCATCATTTCCCTGATGGCGGCTTTGGTAGAGATGGCCACGCATTTGTCATATTCGGGCTTGCCCGTACCTTCCATGATGCCCGGAATCTCCCTGAACTGTCGGCGTACTTCTTGCACCATGGCCATGGCCGCCCGGCCCACCGCACTAATGGCCAAGGCCGAAAACACGAACGGAATCATGCCGCCAATGAACAAACCTGCCAACACGGGCGCTTTGTACAGGTCAATGGTACTAATGCCCGAGATACCCACAAACGCAGCAAACAAGGCCAGCGACGTCAAGGCCGCCGAGGCGATGGCAAAGCCTTTGCCCGTTGCGGCGGTGGTGTTGCCTACGGCATCCAGAATGTCAGTGCGCTCGCGTACTTCTTTGGGCAGTTCGCTCATTTCAGCGATACCCCCGGCGTTGTCGGCTATGGGCCCAAAGGCGTCAATGGCCAGCTGCATGGCGGTGGTAGCCATCATACCGGCGGCGGCAATGGCCACCCCGTAAAGCCCCGCCACCGAATACGAGAACACAATTCCGGCCGCCAAAACAATAATGGGTAGGGCCGTGCTCATCATGCCCACGCTTAAGCCAGAGATGATGTTGGTAGCCGCCCCCGTAGAGGATTGCTGCACAATGGACATCACTGGCTTCTTGCCCATGGCGGTGTAGTACTCAGTGATGATGGAGATGAGCGTACCTACAATGAGACCAATAATGACCGCCCAGAAAATGCCCATAGACGTGAATTCATAGCCGCGCAGGTTCAGGGTCTCGGGCATGAGCCAGTCAATCACAAAGTAAGAGGCAATGGCCGTCAAAGCCACTGAAGACCAGTTGCCCATGTTCAGGGCCGCCTGCACGTTTCCGCCTTCGCTCACGCGCACGAACAGCGTGCCTATCATGGAGAAGATAATGCCTAGACCCGCAATGAGCATGGGCAAAATGATGGGCGACAAGCCGCCAAAGTTGTCTGTCACGGTGATTTCACGGCCCAGCACCATGGTGGCTAAGATGGTAGCCACGTACGAGCCGAACAAGTCAGCGCCCATCCCGGCCACGTCGCCCACGTTGTCACCTACGTTGTCAGCGATGGTGGCGGGGTTGCGGGGATCGTCTTCGGGGATACCGGCTTCTACTTTCCCCACCAGGTCAGCGCCCACGTCGGCGGCTTTGGTGTAGATCCCGCCGCCCACCCGGGCGAAGAGGGCAATGCTTTCCGCGCCCAGCGAGAAACCGGTGAGCACTTCCAGCGCAATTTCCATCTCTTCACTGCTGGCGCTGGCGCCTGAGCGCTGCACAAACCAGTAGTAGAAGGCAATGAACAGGGAGCCAAGGCCCAGCACGGCCAAACCCGCCACGCCCATGCCCATGACCGCGCCGCCGGTAAACGACACATTCAAGGCTCTGGACAAGCTGGTTTTAGCGGCTTGGGCGGTGCGCACGTTGGCTTTGGTGGCAATGCGCATGCCTATGAACCCGGCCAGGGCCGAAAAGATACAACCAATCAGGAAAGCGCCGACAATTATAGGTGAGGACTTCTCCCCTACGTACCCTAAATAGAAAAGGAAAATGGAGGCGATGATGGCAAAGTAGGTGAGCACCTTGTATTCTGCCTTCAGGAAGGCCATGGCCCCCTCCGCAATGTACCGGGCAATGGTGCTCATTTTTTCATCACCGGCATCTTGTTTGGTGACCCACGCTGATTTGATGGCGGTGTACAACAAGGCTACCAGTCCAAAAGCGGGAATGGCGTAGAGAATTGTCTGCATAGAGTAACGGTTTGTTTGTTAGTTGAACGGTTGTAAGCGTACTCGTAAGCTACTTCTGCCCTGCCAATGGCCTAACCCTCTACTTCTCTTTCGCCCGGTTGCCGTTACACAGATGTATAATCTCTGCTGTGTGTTTTTGGCCTGTTTTTCAGAAAACAGGCCAAAAACGGGTGGCCTTAAGGCTGCCTTAGATCAAAATAAAAATCAAATCATTAGCAGGAATAAAACTGAATTTAACTCTTAGACCTTACCTAGGTCTGTTGTGCAAGCTAAGGTTTCTCCGCTAAAAAACAAATAGGTTTTATATTCTATACGGCTTCTTCTACAGTTTCTGCATCAGGTGTTTATAGAGGTCTACCATGGCGTATATGTCTTTTTTGTGCACCAGCTCGTCTGGGGAATGCACATGGTCTTCGGGCGCGCCAATAAAGCACCAGTCCCAGGGAATTGGGCCGTAGTGCAGCTCCTTGCCGTCTGACCCGCCAGAACTCTCCACCTCTATCTGGTGCGGGATGTTCGCCTCTCTGGCCAATTGGATGATCTTCTGTACAAAACTCCGGCGCGGAATCAAAGAATCGCGCAGCGAGATGGCCACGCCTTCGCCGGCACGCACCCCTTCGGTCACCCACGTGATATCAGAGACGAGCGCCTGTGTGACGCCGTACGTCTCATAAATGTATTTGGCCAGATAGCCCACTGAGCCGCCGCCCGTCTCTTCCCAGCACCCGAAGGCGATAATGCCGTTTTCCAGTGTCTGGGCCACCTGCAGGGCGCTCCAGACGCCCAAGCGGTTGTCCAGGTAACAGCTTTGTACGGTGTCTTCAGTCTCCCGGAAATCACATTTAAAAACCAGCTCGGTGCCCCGCTCAATCTCCCGCTCAAAGTGGTAGCGCAGCTCGTGCTCTTCTTCGTCTACCTCCAGTGTGCACTCAATCTTGCCCTGGCTGTCTTCGCCCACCAGCGTATACCCGGCTTCGGCCACGGGGCCGCCAATCTTTATCAGTTGTTTGCCGTACCGTACCATAAAGCCAATGGAGTCCATGTGGGCAAAGATGACCGTGCGGGGCTCCCCGAAGACCAGGAGCAGACAGTCCTGAAACCCTTTGCCGTGAAGGATTTGGGGCCGGGCTTTCCAGCGCGCCTGCTGCTCCTGCACATGGTGGAGCAGAAACTCTTTCATCTTCACCTCATTGCCTGACGGCGCATGTATCTGGCAGAGCTGGTGCAATAATTCCATAGTTGTTCGTTTTTTCAAAGTAAGGGATTTCTTTTGGGAAGAACTGTGCGTTTTGGGGCTACTTTTGTAAAAACAGGCCGAAAACGGCATACGTATTAGTACGTAAATTGAAACCTACTTTGGGCAACGCTTGTTGTGTGGGCGACCACCGGCCGCGCGTTCACCCATACTTACAACCAGATAACGCGGCTCAGGCAGTTTTAATGAAGTTAATGAAAAAGACCCTTTTCCTGCTCCTCCTGCTCTTAGGTTTCTTTCATGCGAAAGCCCAGGTGCCTGACTCCACCAGACAGGATTCTACCAAACAGATTGACCAGAAACTTCTGGACTCTTTGCAGGCCAGTATTCTGCTGGACTCGGTTGAGATTGTTCCGCAGGCGCTGAACATAAAAGGCTGGCTTCTGCTCAATGAAACCATCATGGATGAGCTGAGCGGCGCGGTGGACAACATGTACAACTTCAAGTTTGAGAAGGCGGAGCGGCAGTTCAAATCATTGCGCAGACGCTACCCCAGCCACCCCATGCCGTACTTTCTGCTGGGGCTGAGCAACTGGTGGAAAATGGTGCCCTCTAACATCAATGACACCCGCTTTGACGAGGTCTTTCTGGCGTACATGGACACCACCATTACCCTGGCCGAAGACCTTTATGACAAAGACAACAAGAATTTAGAGGCCGCTTTCTTTTTGTCGGCGGCCAACGGCTTTGGCGCCCGCCTGCACTCTGAGCGCAAGAACTGGCGCAAGGCCGCCATCATGAGCAAAGAAGCCCTGGAATACCTGCAGAAAAGCCGCAAAGCCAACGGCCTGAGTGATGAGTTTCTTTTTGGCGAGGCACTTTTCAACTACTACGCCGTCTGGATTCATGAGCATTATCCGCTGCTGCGGCCGGTTCTCTTCTTCTTCCCCAAAGGCAATAAGAAATTAGGCCTGCAGCAGCTGCAGCAAGTGGCCTTTAACGGGTTTTACACCGGCACAGAGGCCAAGTTTTTCCTGATGAAGATTTACGCCAATGACTCCAGAAACGGGTCGGCGGCCATGGCCTTGTCCCAATACCTGGCCAGCACCTACCCAGATAACCCCTACTTTCAGCGGTTTTACGCCCGCATGGCGTTTTCTGAAGGCAACTTTGGGGTGGCAGAGCAGCTATCCTTGCAAATTCTGGAGAAGATCAACCAGAAGGTATTTGGGTACGAAGCCATCAGTGGCCGCTACGCCAGCTTCTTTTTAGGCTATATCCACCAGCACCGCACCCGGGATTTAGCTAAAGCCAAGGCTTATTACCAACAATGTATTAGCTTTGCTGAGCAGAGTGGGGAGAAAGAATCTGGGTATTACATCTCCTCCTTTGTGAACCTGGCCCGGATCAGTGACAAGGAGAAGAATGTGAAGCAGGCGAAACAGTACTATGAGACCGTGGTCAAGTTGTCTGATAGTAAGTCTGCTTCAGAGAAAGAGGCGAGGGCGTATTTGAGGAAGAATAGGAAAGTGAAGTAAATAACTTTGCTTCCTGAAAATAGATATAGAATCACAAAAATTCAGATAACCCGCTATGGATTATGAAGTAAAAATCATTGACTTAGAGGCTCCTGGAGTAGGAGATCAAGTTGCCTCATTGATCAATACCACCTTCAACCATAACCTAACCTGGCAGGAGATCAAGCTGAATACCTATTATGATAACTCCATTGCAGGATCGCCCCCTAGCTTTTATGTTGGGGCCTTTGACAGAGATAAGCTTATAGGTTTTACTGCTTATAAGTCGCATGATTTTCTATATAATGGAGAAGTAGTTAATTGTTTTCACCATTGCGTAGTCTGTACATCCAATGAATACAGAGGCAAGGGAATATTTCCTAAAATATTAGAGTTTGGTAAAGCCGAGATTTTACGTTTAGGTGGCGGATTTGTCTACGGTATCCCGAACCATAACTCAGGCCCTGTGTTCAAAAAACTGAATTACAAGTTCTTTGGTCCATTCCAGAAGGTAAATGTGTTTAATATTCCTTTTCTTTTTGAATCGGCGTTTAAACCATGGACCGAAAATGATATACTTTACTCGTCTGATTCTTATTTCCAGAATGATTTTCAACTTATTGATTCAAAAAGGAAAGAAGAAGGAGATGCCATTATTGTGGTAGAAGATTTTGGAAACGTGCTTTGGGGCAAGGTTCTGCATAAGAAAATGGGCCCTGTGAGGGTTTCCTATTTCAGCGTGGGCGGAATGATAGTCAACAAACCACACTTTTTTAAACAGACGGTGAAAAAGCTTTTCAAGAAGCACTCTGTACAGTTTGTGCAGTTTATTTTTCACAATACTTCAATTTTCAAAAACCTCTTCAACAAGCCTGTTGATGCCGCATTTGTTGAACCTTTTGTAGTGTATGACCTAAAGGCAAAATTACCTGAAAAAGCCTCTTTCAACTTCATGCCGGGCATCAAAAACAACTTTTAATGAAGACATTACTAAAAAAGGCTCTTTACCAGTTTAAGTCTTACCCTATTCCCTCTTCCTACAATCTACAGCTGGGGTATATTTTTCATACAGAGATGGTGTTCAATGACAAGATGTTCAAAGACCTGCTCCATTTCTGCAGTGAATTCAAAGCCATTACCGGAACACAGCCTATTTGCACTGTTATGTCTGGTGTAAGCCCTAAAGTGGCTGACGGTATGCGCCAACACAAATGTGAGGACAAAAAGTTGGCAGACAGATATCATGAATTAGGCGGTTTTGCCACTTTAGGTTACCACGGCCATTTTTACCTTAACCCTGCACTATTCAAACGCAAGGAAGCCGAGATTAGAAGCAACAATTTCTCCAAACAGAACCTGAAGGAACAATTCACCCGTGACTTGGAATGGTTCTCCTCCCACAACCTACCCCATAACGGTTTATATGCGGCAGGTTGGTGGTTTATGAACCAGCACCTGCTGGCCATGCTCATTGAGGCGGGGTTTGCCTATGATTTCAGCTTTTCTAAGCATATCCACTTCAGAAACCAATTCTCTCACAAGCTCATGCTGGAAAATGAACTAAGAGCCGGGGAGCCATTTGAAATAACCATTCCCGGGCAAGGCAGTATCAAAGAGATTCAGAATTTGACTGGCTCCCCCTCTACCCCTCATTTTCAGGACTTCACCAGAAACCTACTTCATATTTTAGACCCTAGCCAGCCTAGAGTAACAGGCGTAATCAACTCCCATGATTATGACCTTGACCTGAAGAACACATTACTGTTATTCAGGAATCTGGAGAAGCTATCTAATGTCTCTTTCTTTGACGCAAACCAATTACTTGACAAGCGCCTTAACCTGAGTTATAAACCTGTCTCCCTCTCCTCTACCCTATTTGAAGGCCCTTCTCTAACATAACTACATTTTACCTTTAAACCAAGTATCCCGTTTTGGGGCTATTTTCGTGAAAACAGCCCCAAAACGGGATTCTTGGTTTAAAATATATTTACGCGGCCTTAGTCAAAGAGAGACAAAAACGTTCTGGTATTGGAATTCACAGAATACCTTGCCTCCACAGTTTCACGGGCCACCATCCCTAAAGTCTTAGAATTAGTACTTCCTTCTAACAATTGCCTTAAATAGGTTTCCCACTCCTCTTGGCTGGAGCAGATATAGCCATTTACGCCATGTTCAATTATTTCTGTGTTCACTCCCACAGGAGATACCAGAGTAGGCACCTCCAGAGACATGTATTGAAGCGCTTTGAACCCGCATTTCCCTTTGGCCCACTTATCATCAGTGAGGGGCATTACCCCTATGTCAAAATACCTCAAATCGGCAATCTCCGTTTCCTTAGACCATTTCCTGAAAGAAAAGGATTTCAGGGGCAACTCTGGATTTTGATTGGATATCACACAGAACTCAAAGTCAAACTGCTCCTCCAACCGTTGTAAGACAGGTACAAGCGGCAGTAGGTAAGGCATAGTAGAATGTGTACCAGTCCACCCTATGACTATCTTCTGCTTCTGTTGCTGGGGATATAAATAAGGGTTGTGCAAGTGTACGGTATCAATGGTGGTAGGATTATGCACCACCTGTTTGTTAAACTGTGCGGCATACTGGCATAGATACCGGTTCCCACAACTTACTTTCCAGGCCCATTGACAAATGCTGCCCACTTTTTGATGCCACTTAAGCCCTGCCGCTATCTTATTCTGCTCAGAGGTATTGGCCAGCCAGATGGCGTCATCAAAATCATAGATTAGCTTCTTACGCCAAATTTTGGCAGCCATCCATTCAAAAACAGGAGGCCCCAAGGGAGCGGCTTCCCGGTGAACAAATACGAAATCGTACTGGGGCACCACCGCCAAAACCTGCCACAGGCGCTTCAAAAACCCTTTCAAGATCCCCCATGCTTTTGCAACCACTTTACCTGGGTGATAAAGGATACGCCATGTGTGGTCGTCTAGAAAAGGTGCGAGTTTATAATCAATATGGTGTTGGTCTAAGGCAAGAAAATATTGCTCAAACCTGAACCGCTGTGACGGTGCTTCACCTGGCGGATAAGGAATCCAAAAAAGTACTTTTTTCTTCTTGGGCATAGTTAAAGACTCATCTGGAACCACTACGGTTATGGCTTTGATTCATACCAGGATGGGCAAGCAAGAGGTGGAGCTAGAATCCTATTTCTGAGGTGTTCCTCTTTTTCTCAATCGGTTCTGAAATAGAGGCTATCTACCCCTCTCACATATTTTGAGCTCTTGGTCAACAGAAAAGGGAAATGGGTGGAAATATTTCTTGCCTCTACATCCTCTTCTCTGTTGTATTTCATCTCCATGATCACAGAGTCTCTTTCCAGGTTTTTCTCCAAAGAGATTGGACGCAGAAAACTGATCTTATGAAATGTCAAATTGCTGTCTATGGTAATCCTGAACTTCTTATCTAAAGAAAGATAATAAATTCTGTCATAACGGTTCAGCAGCATGGGGTGCAGGCAAGATACAGCATCTAAGACATATTGAGGCAAGTTTGAGTTTCTGAGCACTTCCAGAAAAATCTCTTTGCTGAAGTTTTCATCTAACGTAAATGGAGCTAATCTGTAGGAATCTTTGTACCCCATGAGCCCATTCTTCACCTTGAACTCCAGCACAGGCTTCTTCTTAAATCCATACAGCTCCCCATACCATCTAATACGCACTTTAGCCCTGTGTTGGTCTCCCTCCACATTATCAAAGTAATCTCTCAGACCTAGTGTATCAAAATAGATGTTATTGATGGTTCTGGGATGGAAAATAGGGACAAACCCCTTGGGGTGAAACAGAGCGGCCTGTTTCACCTCATTCAAGGAAACATTCCTGATCAGGTACTTGCGCTCAAACCTGTACGCGTTCTTGTCAACCTTTTTTGCCAAAACAACTTCTTTAAAAGTCCCTACTAGTGTCCATGAAGGTTACGTTCAGGTTAGGATACGTGCCCTTCAATGTATTGCGCATCTTCTCCAGTTGGTCATAATCATCAACCTCCACCACAAAGGAGGCTTCCAAAGAAGTACTGGTTTCATCTGTGCGTTTTAGCTTCACGCCAGACAGGCTGGATCTTAATATTTGCACCACTTGGTTCAGGTCTGGCACCTGATCATCATTATTAGAAATGGTGAGGTAAAGGTTCTGGTAATCTAGCGGCTTTTGGGCACGGTTCTTAAACCAGATCACAATGGTAAAGCCTATAAAGGCAATCACTGTTAAAATGCTTAATCCCGCACCACAACCCAAGCCAATTGCAATGGTTAAGAAGATGTACGTCAGTTCCTCTGGCTCTTTGATGGCAGATCTAAAACGTACAATAGAAAGTGCCCCTACCAGACCAAGGGAAAGCGCCAATGAACTTTTCACCACAGAGATGATGAACATGGTGGTCAAGGCTAATACCACAAAATTCCTGGCGAATACTTTTCTGTTAGAAAGGGAGTGCCCAAACTTTTCATAGAGCTTGCCCAGGATATAGGCCAGAGAGGCGCAAACTAAAAAACTGAAGATGAAGTTGGGCAGGTTTCTGTAGGAGAACCCTGCCAAGTTATCAATCACAAACCCACGTAGAAGTTGAGCAATATCCATTTAGAAAATATTATAGAACGAATAATTACAAAGTTAAAGTAAAAGCCCCTCTTATTCAATTCCACCATCCGGCAAAACCATTTCAAGGCCTGGCATATGTACAAGTTACGGTTACTGTGTTAGAGCACCTAAGCCGTTTTCAGTCTAGTTTTCATAAAAGAGGCCAAAAACAGAGCATTCTTACCTATATCACGGCGTATTCAGCTTCCTGAACCATACTGCTGCCGAAGCTTTTCCAGCTCTTTTCTCAAGTATTCGGGACGCTTACGGGCAAACTCCCTTAAAGATTCCACCTCTCCTTCCCAGGCCTTAACAGAGGCGGGCGTTCTCCATCTTTCCAGGTGTTCCTTTATCTCTGGTGAAATACGCTGCTGTTTCTTATTGATCTCAGCAATGACTCTATTGGCTTCAAAGGTAAGGGTAAGGTGGTAGTCAGCTTTTTCAAAAAACCTCTTTCTAAAGGCTGGGCTCTTTAGAAGCGCAGAGAAAAGCGGCCCCAGTTGCTCACTCTTCAAGACCCGGTTCATCATGTTGTATGAATGCTTCCCTTTCAGAAAACCATTGTCTATGTCCATGAGCATCCACCGCCAGCGGCCATCTTTGTGAAATACTTTTTCTGAGGTGCCCGCTGGCACTTTGTACCGCCACATCTGTAAATTACTGTTGGGCCAGTCTTGATTGGCATAGTACAGCTCTGCCAGGAGGTAATCAATGAAATTATCCACGTCTATCTGCCTGGTGACGTATTGGTAATAGACGGGGTTAGAAAGATCATGGCTCTTGATATAGGCCAAAAGCGCATGATACGGCTTTTGATCTCCCTCTACCCCCAAGATGACTCTACCCAACCGCTGATCAACGGTAAGCTCAGTCCCCCCCAAGTTGCTTTTCACCCCCACAATGGCAATACTATCCTGCGGTATTTTATATTTATGTTGGAAGTAAAATTCATCATACCTGTTCCTGATGTTATTGATGCCCCAATACTCGCCGTTGATGAACATGATGGAAGGACGGTACTCTTGAATATCCAGTGGGGCAAACCCTTTGACAAGGCTCTGCAGCAAGGCATCTCTGAACATGGTAGAGTGGCGGTCTTGGCTACTGCTTCTCAGCACAAAACTGGACAAGGTGTCTGGCTTTATAGAGGAGAACACTGGGTATATCAAATCTTTGAGTTGCCCGTTGCTCTCTAGTATCACCTTAAGAGACTTATGCTGCTGCTCTCTGGAAGCATTCCCGTGTATGCCTACTTTAGCTTTCACAGTAAAGCCGTTATTGCTCCCTTCGTCAAAAAAGCTTAATGTCACAGGCCGGTACCACTGCTGCCCTCTTCTCTTGTAGTTGGCCGGAAACCCTCTGCGGGTATCATCAATCTTGATGGAGTTCCTAATATAAAAATCTTTGTCATCTGCCGTGGCGCCACTCACATATATTCCTGCCTTATAGCCAAAGAGGCTGTCTGCATCTGTGACCAGCGAAACTACAGGCAAAGTGTAACGCCCTCTCCCCTTTGGGTGTACAAAGAACGAGGCTCTGGCCTCTTCACTTATAACAGAGTCATTAACGGCAGTGACGGCTCTTACAATGGTTCCCTTAAAGACGTTATACAAAGGGTAGTTGAACACTGGCGCGGTTTTGATCTCAGATAGCTTGTTGGGTTCCTCTGTCTTATCCTGAATTAGAATGGGGCCAGTATATACTTCAGAATCAAAAGTTGGCCTAGAACCATCAGTAGTATAGAAAACCCTGGCGTTTGGGAGGGTGGTTGTAAGAGTAAGCTTAAATTCCTTCTCATAAAATCCTGACGCTTGGGAGAAGTTTGGTGCCGGTACCTTATCATTAGTTTTCACTAGAATCACCTTCTCAGGTTTATAGCTCATCCCCACCAGCGCCAGCACTACGGTTGCCACAATAATTAAAAGAGCAGGCACTAAGACAAAAAGATTTGAGTGTTTCTTTCTCCTCTCCGCAATAGGCTTCATATATCAAGACAATTATACAGACCAGAAAACGGCCAACCACAAAGTTACGATTTTAAGGCAAGAAGCCTCAAAAGAATAAAATAACAATCAATGCGATTCTCCCTGGTCCCCGTTTTTGGCTTATTTTTTCTAAATGAAGCGAAAACCAGAAAACACTTGCAGCCACAGCCATAAATTAATTGAGTGATGGGTGCGCTGATTTCTTTGCAGAAGCTCACTTTACTGTTTAATGCGGCGCATATAAGAACTTTTTCTTCTCTGTTTACTGTTGTTCAGTGAAAAAACACGAAATACTCTCCCTTTACCAGTAATATTGCCTTCCTATAGGGATAGAGCTTCAATCAGCTTCTTATAATCTCTGTTCAATTCAGTAATTTTGGCATACACCTACTAAAGGAGGTTCAGCTGTGTCAAGGTTCCCATGTTTCGGGCCAGGGAACAAGAACCTTGAGCATCAGGCTAAATAAGATATGGAAGCAAAAGATCTTTTTATCACCCCCATTTTCTTGATCATCATTTATTCTATTGCTTTTCAGATAAAAGGCCGACTCAAGGATAAACAGACAAAGAAATACTTTATTCCTGCCCTCACGCTGAAGATCATAGGAGCAATTGGAATGGGTTTGATTTACCAATTCTACTACAGCAACGGTGTGGGACGGGGAGATACCTTCTCTTACTGGAGACATGCCAATTTGGTGTATGAGGCATTTGGGGAGTCATTCTCCATTGGCTGGAAGTTGCTTACCTCAACAGGCCAATATGACCCGGAAACATTTAAGTATGCTTCTCAAATGAGGTGGTATAAGGCCGCTGACACTTTCTTTGTAGTAAGGGTGGCTACCATCTTTGGGCTGTTCTGCTTTCAAGCCTATTCTACCATCGCTATATTCTTTGCAATCTTTAGTTTCTCGGGAGTGTTTGCACTATACACTACCCTTTTAAAGATATTCCCTAAATACCAGAAGGAGTTCGCTATTAGCTGCTTCTTTATTCCTTCCTTCTTCTTTTGGGGATCTGGCATCATGAAGGATACCATTTGCGTGGGCATGCTAGGTTGGGCTTTTTGGGCTTTTTATCAAGGCTTTGTGGAGAAAAGGAAGGTGATTACATCTATCCTAATCCTATTCATATCACTTTGGATTATCCAGATTGTAAAGACATACATTCTCCTTTGCTTTGTGCCTGCCGTAGCTCTATGGGTTTTCATGGAAAACAGCAAAAAGATTAAAAACAGGACAGTAAGGATGCTATCAAAGCCTATCTTGATTGGCTTTGGAGCAGTTGCTGGCTATTTGGGGAGTACTCAGCTTACGGCAGACAGTGACAAATACTCTATAGACAATATAGCAGAAACGGCAGCTGTTACTTCTGATTATCTAGAACGCCAAACTGAAAGGAGTGCAGGCAGTACAGGTAGGGGCCTGAGCGGCAGGTCAACAGGCTCAAGTTATAATGTAGGAAAACTAGATGGCTCTGTAGGGAGTATGGTAAGTGCCGCTCCCCAAGCCATCTTTGTCACCCTTTACAGACCCTTTATTTTTGAAGTACGTAACCCTATTATGCTTCTCTCTGCCCTGGAGAGTACTTGGTTTATTGTTCTTACCTTTACAATGTTCCGCAAGAACGGGTTTGCCAGAACGTTTAGAATAATTTTTAAGAATCCTTTTCTTACGTTCTGTATCCTCTTTTCATTGATGTTCTCCATAGGAGTAGGTCTTACCTCTGGAAACTTCGGCACACTTGTACGGTATAAAATTCCGTTGCTGCCATTCTTTCTCTCTCTCTTGCTCCTTTTAAATAGAGTAAATAAACCAAATAAAACCAAAAATGCGAAAGTACAAGTATTAGTACCAAGAAAATACTGATATTGTATTTTCTAGACTTACTTAAGAATGAGATCTTTGCATGAAATCATTATGAAATAGAGTATTCTAGTAAAAACATGTTGATACGTCATAAGAATAGTGCGTAATAATACTAACATTAACTTTACCAAGAGCAAATCTTAAACTAAGGCTCTCAAGAAATTAAAACATTACTTACACTAGCAGAATCATTCCATGTTACCTTTTTGAAAGAATTTTTAATTGACTATCCTTTTTGTTCCTTTACTAAATATTTTACTTTCAGAATCAATTACACTTTGACTACTATACCAATCCCGTAATGCCTGTGAAGCAGGTTTCTCAATGAATATTGATATTAAATAAGCCAACAACAAACTCACTACAATAGGAGGCAATACAATCAATATACTACCATCAAAAATAGCCTTGGTTCTATTCATTATGATAAAGCCAATATTTTGATGAATCAAATACAGTGGATAAGAAATACTTCCTAGGAACAAAAGGGGCTTTGAAGCCAAAAAATTTAGTTTATTTTGAATAAATAAATAAAACACAACATATATGAAGCTAATAATAATTTGCTGCGGAAGTTGGCCTTTGAACTTATAACCAAAAACAGCTATCAAGAAACAAACTAATAGCTGAACAACAATCAATTTATACTCTTTTGAATTCTCTTTTAGTAAAAAGAACAATATCCCAGAATAGAAAAACACTCCATATTCTAAATTCAATAACAAAGACAAATATTTTATTGGCATAATATTCAAGTGTACAAAGCACAGTAAGAGCCAAGGAATACCTACATATATAATTTTATCCTTTACGTCGGTCACAAATAACATGAGCATCATGCCATAAAACATCAACTCTGGAAAAAGTGACCAATACGAGCCATCTACATTAGGTATGCTAAGCAAGCGTTGGAACATAGTAATATTTGCTAAGAAATCTAACCAATCTCTTTCTTTACCCTCAAGACCCAAAGTTAAGATACTTAAAAAAGTTATAGCTAAACAAGCCCAGTAGGCAGGATACAACCTTGAAACCCTCTTAAACACAAAGTCTTTCCAACTTTTAATATGATTTAGACTTAAAAAAATCACAAATCCACTAATAATAAAGAAAAGCTCGACTCCCATATAGCCATATCTAAAATCATATAAAGATGGGAAACCATGGCCATACAGATCTCTATAAAGCTTTGTATAATGGAAAATAATGACAGACAATGCTGCTAATCCTCTAAATGCATCTAATACTGACAATCTACCCATTACTGCATACTAAACTTATTTACCTTCAATATATTATCAATAGTATTTTGGATCCCACTATTAGTTTAATAAACTCGAAACAATAATTAAATAGTTTGCTCACACAGCTTATTATAAATTCCAACGTAAAACTCCACCCCCATTCTCACATCGAAATAATCAATTGCCGAAGCCCTCAAGTATTCTCTATCAACTAATTCAGAATTTAATAATTTAGAAAACGCATCTTTTAGCTCCTCCTGATTTAGTGAATTCACCAGTATCCCTCCCTGCGGATATTTATCCATTATAAGATCTAAATCACCAACTCCTTTCAAAGAGATGGCAGGAATACCCCCAGCCCAATATTCTCCCAGTTTGGTGGGACTTCTTCCAATGACAGAATAGGTGATACTGTAGATGATAAGTCCTACATCAGAGGCATGTATATATTGGTAAACTTCATTATAATCGGCAGAAGTGATGACTATATGTGCTTTATCCACGCCGCTTTGTTCCAGGAACTGAAGGACAGGCTCTGGCTCAGTTTTAGATAGAATCAGGAAGTATCCCTCTGGAGCCACTGCTCTAAAGGCTTTGTACACTTCCACAAAATCTTCCAGTTTGTAATTCCCGCCTAAGGAACCACTATACAAAAGTACTTTTGCGTTTAATGGTATCTTGAGCGCCGTCCTCACTTTAGTTCTGGTATCTTCACTAAAAGCTCTGAAGATAGAGAAGTCCACACAGGTAGGAATAACCCCTATTCCATCAGCTCCTTTCCAGCCCTTGCTCACTATTTCATCTTTTCCTGCGTAGGTAAGGGAAACTGTTACATCAGAACTTTTGAAAAACTGCCGTTCCAGACTTTTGAAATAAGCATAGACAGGTTTATAAACGGGTGAATTCCAGAATCCGCTCTCTAACTTCTCATCTGGCCACCAACCACGCATATCAAAGATGAAACGGGTGTTCCAGTGCTTCTTCATACGCTGCCCTAGAATAGCGGCTATGTACCCCCTGCAATGAACAATATCAAATGGTGCTTCCTTTTGCAGTTCCTTAATTTTAGCCCACCCTCTATTGATATCTTTCAAGGTAGATAAAACCGGTGGCTTTTTAGTGTAGGGCAAAGGATGCCAGACAATTGAAGAATCTTTGATTCTGGCTTCTACTAGCGGCCGCTTCTTTTCAAATACTTCAGGCTTCTCAAAGCTTATTAAATGATAATCAACCCCTTTCTTAGCAATCTTTTCCAGATAGGATATCACTTGTGATTGACCTAAGGAGTCTGTCATACCATCATAAGACAGGTATAGAACTCTAGTTCTTCTCATTGTACCACTCTTTAAAAGCCTTCAATCCATCTAACAAAGTGGTTTTAGGATTATACCCTAACATAACCTTTGCCTTTTCTATATTGGCATAAGTAATATCCACATCACCCGGCTGCATGGGCATATACTGTATATTAGGCTCTTTACCAATTACTTGGTAAATAGTATTGATTAGGTCTATAAGAGATACGGGAGAATTATTGCCTAGATTAAAAGTTTCAAACACACCCTCCTTCTCCATCACAAAACGTAGAGCAGCTACAATACCTGTTACTGTATCTTGTACAAAAGTATAGTCACGGGCGGTACTACCATCTCCGTAAAGGGTAACGGGCTGATTATTGTAAATAAGTTTAAAGAACTTATGAATGGCTAAATCAGGCCGTTGCCTGGGACCAAAAACAGTAAAGAACCTCAGGTTCACCGTATCTATCTTATATAAGTGGTGATAGGTATGGTTCAATAATTCACCTGATTTCTTTGAAAACGCGTATGGAGAAATAGGATTATCAACGGCATCTGCCTCAGAGAAGGGAATAATTTTGTTATTTCCGTACACAGAAGAGGAGGAGGCAAACACATATTTTTTAATCTCGTGTTGTCTCATAAACTCTAACAGGTTCATAGTACCTGCCAGGTTCGCTTCCAGATATCCATTAGGATCTTTTATAGAAGGTAAGACCCCCGCTTTTGCGGCTAAATGGATTACTGCATCCAGCGTTGTTGGCAGCGTGTTAAAACTGCTAGCCACCCTAAGATCCATTTCAATAAAAGAGAAATTCTTATACTCTTTTAAAACCGCAAGGTTCCTCTCTTTTATGCTTCTATCATAAAATGAGTCAAAATTATCTACTCCTATCACATGAACGCCTGTCTGGAGCAGCCTTTCACTTAAATGGGAGCCAATGAACCCGGCTGCCCCAGTAATCAAAACTTTGTTCATGAGATTTATCTTTAAATCAGTATAAGTCACAGAATGTAAAAATTTTATCAACCTGGCTGTCAACTGTATAGTTTGCCAAGAACTCTTTCAACAGCAATCCTTTATCAATTAACTCCTTGTCCTTATTCAGGAAAAGATATTCAAGCTTCTCAACTAAATCATTTTCGTTTCCAGCTTCAAATAAGAACCCGTTCTCGCCGTTTCTTATGATTTCTTTCAAACCACCAGCGGTAGATGCCAACATCAGACTCTGTTGCATCAACCCCTCAATGGCTACGTTTCCAAATCCTTCTGAAAATGACGGGATTACCACTAGGTTCACCTTCTTATATAATGACAAAAGTAAGGTGTTATTAGTATAGCCATTCAAAAAAAAGTAATCTTTTAAGTTTAGTTCAACAATGAGAGAAGTAATTCTCTCATACTCTGGACCATCTCCAGCAAAAATTACTTTTATCTGACCACTTGACAGATTTAGGGTTGAGACAACCTTATGAAAAGCTTTAATGAATAGAGTATGCCCTTTCACAGGATGAAACCTACCTGGAATAAGAATCAAGAACTCTTTCCCGTTGAAGAAAGGGGATTCTGCTATAAAGTTTTCACCTAAGTCTGCTGATACGTTTCGCCAAGACAAACTATTAGGCAATACTAATGGGTGCCTGGTAAATATATTTGCAGAAATATTGCTATAAACCGCCTGAGATATGAATAAAGACTTGTTATCAAACAGGAAAGCAAGCCCTGAACTTATTTTATTGAATATTTTTTTTGAAAAAGTGTCTAATGGAGCCGTTTCATAATTAAGTGCCCTATAATAGACATTCAATTTAAAGCGTCTTTTAAAAGAACAGAGCTGTATTAATTTGGCTACCCTACAGGCAAAATGGGCCATAGGCATAATAGCAAGTACATCTGTGATTTGATATTTTTCAATAAAACCTGTGAGACGACTCACGACAACAGGTAATGATTTAAAAAAAAGAGCATCAACAATGGTGGAGTTACTTTCTGGAATAAGCAAGACTCTGTCTTTCTCCAATTTCAACTCTTCCAATAAAGGATATACATTACTTAGCACAATTAGCCATATATTGGAATACCCTGATTCTACCAAATAATTAATTTGGTTCACTGTTTGATGTTCAGCACCTCCCACCCCTAATGAAGGAATAATAAAGGCTATGTTCTTTGACATATTACTACATGCTCTGCCTGCTTATGATGTCAGCTAGGAAAGGCCATCTAAAAATTTAATAATGTAAGTATGCAAAGCTAAAATAAGCGGGAAAGCACTTGCGGTTCTTTAGAAATGATGGACGTTGCATTCTTTAGGAGAACCATCATCTTCAATAGCTTATTTCTGTCTTTCTTATAAGAACCTTTATAGAACATAGAATAATTTTTAAATATCGTTCTAAAAGGCTTTCCATTTATCTTTTCTGTCAACGCCCAATCAAACAAAGACTTAAGAAAGTTTGGTTTTGAAGTCAAATACATATTTTCAAAGTCATTCTGGAGCATAGTATTAGAGTCATGCACTACTCTGATAGCAACGGGCTCTGTCTTTCCACCAGATACCAGTTTACCATAGTAAGCCAACTTTAAATAAAACAAAGAGTCTTCAGCCACTCTTAATTGCTCATTATATAGTCCAGTCTTTTTTAATAACTTTCTTTTAAAAACAATTCCCCCAGTACAGAAATGTCCTTTATTCCCTTCTAAAAGAACATTCATGAGTTCATCTGGTGCTACATCAACTTTGACCGCTGTGATATAAGCTTTCACTTGTTCTTCCTTAAGCCGTTTCTTCTTTGAAAACCTGGTCATAGCCTCCTCATCTACATAGTAAGTACCAACTGGTTCATATACTCCATCAATAGAAGAATCTGATTGGAAGACTTCTATGGCCTTTGCAAATCTATTTTCAAGGAAATAATCGTCGGCATCTAAGAAAGCGATGTAATCAAATTGAGCATTTCTCAATCCTATGTTCCTAGTAGCCGCGGCGCCGTGGTTAGCTTTATCCGGATGCTGGAACACCTTCACTTTCTCAGAGCGTCGGGCAAGTTCAAAACATACTTCTAATGAATTGTCTTTAGAAGCATCATCTATTAGGATTACCTCTCCAGTCTCAGGCTGCAGCAAAGCAGATTCAACAGATCGTTGAAGATATTGTGCGGCGTTATAAACAGGAATGATTACAGAAACTTGCATACTCTTACTTGAAAAAAAGTTTTTTCTTTAAGGCTTCTCTACCGAAACCGTTCTTTACTAGTTTCACCTCCATCAATCTCACAACTTTCCAACCTAGCATCTTTGAGAGCTTTCTGAAGGAAGGGTTTATAAATTTCATACTGAACGGATACCCTAATCGCGCAGAGTGTTGTTCAGCCCTGTTCGCTAAATCTTTGGCAAAAGGATAGAATCTATAAGAAAATTTATTGTACAATATGCTACATGCTTCTCTTGTTAGCGCTGAGTTTTCTTTTGTTAGAACTGCCTTTTCAATCAGCTCATATGAAAGTAGTAAGGAAGATAAACGTGCCCTATCATAGCTCCTACTGATAGAATTATACTCTCCTTTTCTGTAATAGAACAGTGCATCTGGAGTAAATACTAATTTAGAGGCTTGTAAAACTACTCTACAGAAATACTCCCCATCTTGGTTTCTCAGCAACCTCTCATCCCAAGGGCCTACTTTTTCAAAAAGAGCTTTAGATGCAAACCAAGAACCGGTAGGGATGTATGTGTTTTTAGTGTAGGCTGTTATTATCCAATCAATAGAATTGTTCACTTCATACAGAGGGCTTGCCTTGACGACTGCATCTGAGGGGGTATCATAAAAAATAGCATATGGTCCAAACCCTAAGGTATCACATGGCATTTTAGAAAGCGCAGCCACCTGTAAAGCTATTTTGTTTGGGTGCAACAAATCATCTGAATCAAGAAATTGAACAAATTCACCTTGTGCCAGAGAGAAGCCCAGATTTCTACAAGTCTGAGCACCCTTAGGTAGCCTATTCCTTTTAAAAACCTTAATTCTATCATCTTCAGCCGCAATTCTAGACACAACTTCAACAGAATCATCAGTTGACCCGTCATCTACTAGAATTGCCTCCCAATTGGCATAGGTTTGATCTTGAAGACTCTCAATAGTATGTACAATTGTATTGGCTCTATTAAAAAGAGGAATTACAATAGAAACGAGAGCTGACGCAGCGTTATGCATGAAGTTGCTTTAAAAACATTCCCAATCCCAAAAAATTATTCAACATAAATATTCTTTAAATTCTTACCATACTTAAACAAAAAGAGACCTACACTTACAGCAAGCAAAAATGTAATGAATACTTTAACATATAAGTAAAACTCCACTCCAAGATAGGCTATAAAAGATACAGCAAGAGTAATTAACAACCACATGACTGGCTGATATCCTTTATCTTTAATACCTTTAAATTCTTTCATAAAGAAACCAGAATACCCCATATACAAAAAAGTAACAAAAGTAATAATTGCGGCAGCCTCTACTCCATAGATAGGAATTAAAATAAAATTCAGGATCACATTGGCTATTCCAGCCGCAAAGGTAATCTTCATTAAGCTTTTGGTTTTCTCTTGCATAAAGATTTTATTGATAGCAGCAAGGTACATAGGCCTATAGGTAAAACTCATGATTATAATTATGGCAATAGGATAAGCTTTTCTTAACTCCTCATTCCTGATCATCAACATAAAAATCTCTTTCAACCAAAGACATAAGGTAAAACTGATCAAGAGCAATCCGCCTTGTAAAAGAAATGTAAGCTTTTTTAAAGAAAGTAAGGCAGCATCATCTCCCTTCCTATACAATTTAAGATAAGTAGGACTCACTGCCAACGAGATAGCATCCACAAATGATCCAAAGTAATTTCCAAAGGTTGATGCTAAGTTATAAAGCCCTATGTTTTTTACATCCACATGTAAAACGTCCATAATAGCTTTATCTGATGTTTTAAGAAGGTAGTTAGAGTAGTAATGAGGAACAGTAGGAAGAGATACACTTAATGCTTTTCTTACTGTTCGCTTTTTAAAATTAAATATAGGCCAGAATTTATATTTAAAGTAGAAAGGGTAAAAAAGCAATAAAAAACCTGCAACATTGCTCAAACAGGCTGACCAAAACCAACCCATATACCCTAACTTCAAATATGAAATTGTATATAAATTAATAAATACACTTATTAATCCAGTAATAACGGTTCTCATTGCCAGTGTCTTTGCTTTTAAAGACAAATGAAAGAACCGTTGGCTCATATTCTGTGTTGTCCCTAAAAATGCAACTGGAAAAATATTCAAGAGAATAATCATCCATCTATTATGCGTAGCTTCCTCTGGAATAACAAAATACAATATACCTGCTAATATAGCCGCAAAGGCAAGTGACCAGATGCTTAAAAAGCCATGAATTTGGCGCCAATGCCATTTATAAAAATTAGGTGACTTATAAAAGGAATTAGACATCACCACATTCATTCCCAAAGTTTGCAATACACTAAATGCGGCGGCGTATGCAGATATTACGCCCGCCACCCCATAATCTAAGGTTGTTAAATCTTGTGTAATGATGGGCAATACGAAAATACTTGCGATTTTTGGCACCTGTGGGGCCAAACCATACAAGGAGATTCTTAAAAGAAGCTTCCGAAACATGTCAATACTTTAAACTACCCAACTCTACGGTTTAACGGTATTATTAATATCTTCTACTAGTTTTATTAAGTTAATTATCTTCTCATCAATTGACGAAGCGTCCTCTTCAATTTCCACTCTAACTCCTTTTTGCTCTATGCAAAGCACAGAAATTAAATCATTTACTGTATGTATGTCAAAATATCCAAGTCCTGAACTTGCTAGTTGCTCCTCATAATAGAGTTTTCCTAAATCATTAAGAAATAGAGTAGGAACATTATAGTTCGCAGCCTCAATTGCAACTGTAGAATAATAAGTGATATGGAAATTTGTGTAATTCAAAAGAAGGGGCAAGGGTAGTTCAGAGGCCTCTTTAATGTTTATATTTTGATTCTCTTCAATTTTAAAGGCCTCTTGCTGCATCTCCTCGAATTGATGTCTTTGCCTTGGGTGAATTCTTATCCACCAAACAAACTCATCTCTGGTACGGGAGATAGCTTCTTTAATCAGTGCTGGGAATGCTTCAAATGAAGGCTGGAGACTATACAGTATAATTTTTCTTCCCTTTACCCCAGATAATAAATAGTCCGCATTATATTGGGCATTAAACTTTTTCAGGTTCCAGAATGATAACCAAGGGTTTCCACCTATATATGGCTTATGAATAGTAGGTAGAGCCCATTGTTCTATTGCTTCAAACGATGGTTGATCCCAATTCCAGAAAATGGTTGGCAGCAGGTTATATCCTTTTACAGGAACATTTGCCCACCTACCGTAGCTTTCATGCATTTGCCCTTGTACACCATGTTGAATATCAATAGAAGGAATACCCAGACGTGAGGCTGCTAAAATTGCCCCTCTAGACTGTGGAGAGTAGTATGATATAGTAAACACAGCCTTAGGTTTACCTTTCTTAAAGAGGTTCTGATAAAAATTTGCAGTTAAATCTGCCTGTTCGGCCATATTAACTACCCATTTCTTAGTAAAGAAATTAGCTGCATTCACACCAAGAATTTCTTGTATTTCTTCAATAAACTTTTCATATTCAGGCAAGAAGGCTTTTCGGGACTTCTTCTTTCTGAACTTATTGTTTATCGCTCTAAAAAAATTTATGGCAGAATCAGCAGGCTTCACAGATTTTGAGAAACTTCTAGGCAACTTGTATTCTACATTCTGTCGTTTAAATTCTAGCAATAGAGCACTATGCTGGTTTACAGCAGAGAAGTAGTCTAAAAATAAATCACAAAACCTATCGTAATAAGTTCCTAACACTTCTTGACGAAATGCCGCATTACTAACAAAAACAAAATCTATTTTATTAAAAAGACTATTTTTGAGATTAAGGAATTGTATTCCTCCTTTCACAAACACACTAAATTTATCTCTACCTGAAGCACTACTAGATGTATTATTTTTTTGCAACGAACTACTTTCTTTTACCTTAAGCATACTGTTGCTTTTACCAAACATGTATTGCAACAGAGGTATTCTTATCAAAGGCCATACGTAGATATCATCAACTCTCCATTCATGCACTGGAAAATCAAGCTCCCACCTATTCAATAATTCTATAGAAGTAGTCCTATTCATTGTATTTTTTCACAACCTCCTTTTTGTTAGAAATACGCTCTATAAAAGAGCTTATCATTTGCAAACAAAAATTAAAGAAGGTTATTCTAAAGTAAAAAAGAGCTTAAAGAATTATAACAGAAGAAGATTAATTATCTCCATAAATTTATAGAGACAATCAATCTTCGTCTGTTATTAATAACAAATCCCTTACCAGCATATTATCTGCCAGTATCTAATGTTAAATGAGTTATTCCTCCCAGTTATACACTGGTTGACCATCTACCTTGCTGGCAAAACGCCCGCGGTAGTAATCACGATTTAACATCTCAGCATGAGACAGAGGTCTGGTAGCTTGGCCTAAGGTTTGCTCCCACTCTGGTAATTCACGCTTGATGATCTCCATTTGCTCATATCTGCTCAAGTCAGCAAACTCTCGCAGCTCTCTTACCATGTCTGGAGTGATAGACACCACACCATCTCTGGTTTGATCTGCAGGTAATACGGTATAGTGACGCTCAATACAGCTGGCACCTAAAGCCAAAGCAATTTTGCTAGCCCATAATCCTGTTGTAGAAGGCTTTGAATGGTCACTATAGCCTACTTGATGGGTGAACTTGCGAAGGAAGCTCATTCTACGGATGTGAACCTCCTCTAACGGTGTTGGATAGATAGTTACGCAGTGTAGCAAGTGAAAATTGGTTCCTCTTAATATCTCCGCTGCCTTTGCGATTTCATCATCATAAGTGGCTCCGGTAGAGACAAAAATGGTAGAGAAGTCTTTCTTTAAATCTTCGAGCAACGGGTAAGAAGCACAGTCATAGCTGGCAACTTTAATAGCTTCATACCCCAGATCTTTAATATCTTTCACTACAGATCTGGTGAATGCTGTAGTCATAGGGGCTACTCCTGCCCGCCAGCATTCTTCCACAAACCAGGCTTCCTGCTCTAACGATAGATCAAGCTTTGCTAATCTCTCTAATTCAGGCTGGTAAGGCCGTTTGATTGTTTTTACAGTACCGTCTGCAGCGGTTTCACCTTCCTCAAAACGTTCACGGTACGTCAAATCACTAGATCTGATTGACTGTATCTTCACATAATCTGCGCCATTTTCTGCAGCAGCGTGAATCATTCCCTTCAAGATCTCTTTGTCACCGTTGTGATTCTGGCAACATTCGGCAATTATGATAGGTCTCATATTATTTCTACTTATTTACTATTCCTAAAAATTTGTCAACAATAAAGTCACGCGTACGCTCAATAGATTCTCTGCCGTACCCACCTATATGGGGTGTGAGCAGGACATTAGAATGTTCACGGGCATATTTAAAAAGTGCATTATCTGATGGCAGCAGACCATCCCAGGAGCTATCACCATCTAACACATCTAATGCGGCCCCAGCTACTTTCCCTGATTCAAGTGCAAAAAGTAAAGCATCTTCGTCCACCACTTCACCTCTTGCAGTGTTGATGAAAAGAACTCCCTCTTTCATCATGGAGAAGTGTTCTTCGCTGATAAATTTGATATTCTGCTCATTGGCAGGGATATGCAAACTTATAATATCAGCAGTTTGCAGAACTACCTCTAAAGGAGTATTCTCATAGAGTGAATGCTGCACTGCCTGTGAATCAGCATCAGTCACTAACACCTTCATTCCAAAGGCATTGGCATAACCAGCTACTATCTTTCCAAGTCTTCCGTATCCTATAATCCCTATAGTTTTGCCGTCTAACTCAGTACAAAGAAATGGATTTCTTCTCCAGTTCCCTTCATGGGTGATGTCATAGTGCGCTGGCACAATATTTCTGCATAAAGCCAATAACAAAGCCCATGTATGTTCAGCGGTGCTTCTAATCTGCTTTAAGAACTCTGTTTCACCTTTTAAGCTTACAACCGTTACCCCATTTTGCTCAGCCTGTCCCGTGTCTATATGGGTTAGCCCAGTAGTAGGGGTAACTATGTACCGAAGCTTTGGTAGCAAGCTAAAAACTTGCGCATCTATATGCACCCCAAGCTTTACAAACAACACTTCATAGTCACCTGTCACCTTCAGGTGCTCAAGGAGCCTATGCTGATCATAGTCTTGCCCATAATCAACAGAGGTAAAACTCTCCAGTTTATTTAAACTTGTCTGGTTGTATCGTTCAGACTCCAGGTGCAAGGTCTTCATGAAAGATAATGATCCAGAATCCACTGGGCATAGTCAAAATCAAAGGCGGTATCTATGTTGACAGAGAGGTTGCCTGGCATCACTAATGCTCGACAATCTTTACCCTTGAATGAATTATTCAGCAAAATATCCCGCTTAGTCAGATAGATGGCACCGTTTCTGATGTACATGGTTTCTAATTCCTGACGGGGTTGGTTCTCATAGGCTTCACAGAATTCTGGATCAATCAATTTTCCATCTTTGATAAACTTCATTCTAGCCGGGTGGTGCCCTTCTACGTCTACCACACTAATCACACTGTCTGCTTGAGTCTCAGCTAAGATGGATAGGGCCTTGTCTATGTCTTCTGTCCTTCTGAAAGGGGTGGTAGGCTGTAGCAGCATAACTGCGTCATACTGCCCACCTTCTAACTCTTCCATAGTTCGTAAAGCATGCTGCACCACACCAATTGAGTTAGCCAAGTCAGTTGCTAAATCGCTAGGTCTAATGAAAGGCACATCTCCCCCCCATTCCTTGGCTACTTGGGCAATGTGCTCATCATCTGTACTGACAATGGTGCGTGTCAACTGCGAAGCAGCCGCAGCCTCAAGGGTATAGGCTATTAGAGGCTTTTCGCCTAAAAGCTTTATATTCTTTCCTGGCACTCCTTTAGAGCCTCCTCTTGCCGGAACAATTCCCAAAACTTTCATGCGCACTAGATTGATGAATGGGTGAAACTGATGCCCATGTACGTACATGGTGCAGCATGAAGAATTTCCTGGTGACGGAACAAGTGCCATCCATCATACACCAGTGGTTTCTCATTCATAGCACGTACCATTTCATATACATCTAGCTTAGTATAGCTGCGGTGGTTGTTCAAAAACAAGACTGCATCTTTGTTCTCAAACCCAGTAGGAAGATCAACCGGCTCCACATTAAACTCCCTTAGCTCTTCATGTGTGGCCACAGGGTCATGTCCTGAGATAGATTTCACCCTTCCTCTTAATAGCTCTAGTATGTCTAGTGCAGTAGAATTTCTGATGTCACCTGTCTCCGGATGTCCTTTGAAAGCCAAACCACAGACTAGAATATTAGCTTCTTTGGGATCTTTGCCTGATTTCTCCAGCTGCTCTATTACTGATGCAGCCACAAATTCATGCATAGACTCATTGATTCTGCGGCCATGCTCAAATAAGGTGGTATCAAATTCCAGCTTTTCAGCCACAGAAGCAAAGATATAAGGGTCTTTCGTTAAGCAAGGGCCGCCCACGCCTGGGCTTGGCAGCGGAACTTTATCCCTAGGATACCCTTTGTTGGCAGCATTTATGGTAGCCACCACATCTATGTTAAAATGAGAAGCAATTTGGGCAATGTGGTTTGCATAGGAGAACACCACATCTCTAAACGTGTTGTTCACCAGCTTCGCCATCTCTGCCGCTTCCAGAGACTCTACCCGCACAATCATAGAAGTTAACTCCCTGAAGAGTGCTACGGTAGCTTCAACTGAATCAGTGTTAATACCGCCAATCAACTGAGGTAGTTCGCGCAACTCTTGAATTGCTTTTCCTTCTGCTGTTCTTTCTGGGGCAAATGAAAGATGGAAATCACGACCTGCCTTCAATCCAGATTCTCTCTCAATGATTGGAGCTACGAAATCACGGCTAGTACCAATGGGCACTGTAGAACGTAGAATAACTAAGTTACCTGGTTTAATATGCTGTCCAATTAATTCAGAGGCATCTCTCAGGTAATCATTGATGAGCACCGTCTTGCCGGTGGCATCTTTTTTTACAGGGGTACCTACAGAGATAATAAAAACATCGCCTCCTTCAGGCATTTCAGTAGTAGCTCTGAAATTCTTATGAATCTGCTCCCGCAGCATCTCATGAAGCCCTATTTCGTGCACATAAGACTCACCGCTGTTTAGGGTATTGACTCTTTTCTCATCAATATCAACCCCTGTTACCATAAAGCCTTCATCGGCTAGTACCAAGGCTAAGGTCAGGCCTACATATCCTAAGCCTATCACAACCACATGACGGTGTGTAGCCACGCGCTGTTCCCAAAGTTGATGGTAATTTAGAATTTTTACCGGCTTCCTCTGGCTATCTACCAGGATTAACTTACCTAAGAACTTATTGCTCGCTCTGTTCCGCTTAGTCAATTCCTGAGGCAATTGATCCAGAATCTCCTGATAGGAATAATCTTCATCAAACGCAATGGGGTCTTCCCGCATAACGTCTTTCGCTTCTAGGTCAAAAGACTTGTTGTTTAGAAAGGCTCTTCTCACATCACCATCAGTAATGGTTCCTTTTAGAACTCCCTCATGATCCACAACAAGACAAATTCCTCCGGGCAAGCCATCATTAGAGGAGACATTCAATTTCTCCAACACCTCTGATAGCGGGCTGTCAAGCGTAGCACAGATTTGCTTCAATTTATTATTCATTGTATCCTTTTATTTCATATTCTCAATCACCCAAGCGGCAGCAGCTTCTACACCGCCTCTTGGCCTTGCTTGAATCTTTTTTTCACTCAGCGAGTAGGATGAACTTCCTAAAAATTCAAAAATGGCTGCACAACTTACAGAAACATCTGTTAGTGAGCCCAGGTTCACGCCTATCTGCAGCTGCTCTACAACAGTTGCATTATGTTCCATTTCAATGTTACCAGCCTCATACACGGCAGCAACAGGAACCTTATAACAAATTGCATCTGTTAGAGTTCCTACACCTGGCCTGCAAATAATCAAATCTAAAGCTGAGAAGCTAGTCTCACTATGGTCAAATACGTGTAAATTCTTTTCTCCCCCCTTAGGTACACTTACCAATCCCTTAGGAAGAAATAACTCCACCCGCTGGTTCTTTAACAGCGCTTGAGCCAGTTGCTGCAACTCATTGGCAATTGAATCTGTGGCTCCCCCCAGCAAGGCTATCTTAAAGTGGCTCTCCTCTGCACCCCGTTCAGTCACTATAGCCTCTTTTTCAAGAGCCACTTCACAAAACCATGGTAGCTTAATAGCTTCTGTCTGTTTTACCACCCCGGGCATTACTATATCCCCCACACAAAGCATGCGTGGTTTATAGGTTGCCAAAAGTCTACGTTCCTCTTCTACAAACTCTGTTACAAAAGGTACTTCCGGATAAGCATCTTCCAGAATATCAGACCATAAAAAAGACCCCAGCAGCACGGCGTCAGGCCGGTAGAGAAGCACTTGAGACAGGTTGTCGCTTAAGACCAAATCTGCCTCATGTAGTTCCTGCACATTTGCCAGCCGATGGTGCCATTCTGTTAATTTTCTATCTTGGTAGTTCAATGGATTCTTGTCCCAATACACTCCGGGAAACACAAGTCCATCTAAATACCGCACATTCTCGGTATTAGCAAAAAAAACGGCCGCAACCTCCCAGTCCTGCATTCTTTCAACTTGCCATTTCTCACAGGCAACTGTTATCTGCACACCAGGCAACTGTCTCTGCAGCTCGCTTAAAACAGCAACACTCCGTTTAAAATGCCCAAGTCCATTATGACAAATAAGGGAGAATATCTTCATATAGAAGCTTAAACCGTCTGGTTCTGAATTACCTCTTTTTTAAAATATTCAAGTGTTCGTTCCAGCCCTTCCCTTCTATCTACTTTAGGCTCCCATCCTAATACGCTCTTAGCCTTAGCAATATCTGGTTGACGCTTCTGCGGATCATCCTTGGGCAATGGCTGATAGGCTATTTTAAGCTCCACACCTGTTAAACCACAGATTTCTTCTGCAAACTCTTTGATGGTAATTTCACTAGGATTGCCAATATTGACCGGATCATGGCAGTCACTTAAAAGCAAGCGGTAAATACCCTCAACTAAATCATCTACATAACAGAAGGAGCGGGTCTGAGAGCCATCTCCAAAAATTGACAGCGGCTCGCCTCTCAGGGCCTGCCCCACAAAAGCTGGCAAAACACGGCCATCATCTAAGCGCATTCTAGGGCCATAGGTATTAAAAATACGTACAATCCTTGTCTCTAACCCATGATGGTAATGATACGCCATGGTCATCGCCTCCTGGAAGCGCTTTGCCTCATCATAGCAGCCTCTTGGACCAACCGGATTCACATTACCCCAATATTCTTCTGTCTGCGGGTGCACCAAGGGGTCGCCATACACTTCAGAGGTAGAGGCCACCAGAATTCTGGCTCCTTTTGCCATAGCCAGGCCTAACAGATTATGGGTACCCAGGGAACCCACCTTCAACGTCTGAATAGGTATTTTCAGGTAATCTATGGGGGAAGCCGGTGAGGCAAAATGAAGGATGTAATCTAAATGCCCCGGTACATGGACAAACTTAGAAACATCATGATGGTAAAATTCAAACTGCTCAAGTTTGAACAGGTGCTCAATATTTTTTAAATCACCTGTGATCAGGTTGTCCATGGCTATGACATGGTACCCTTCTTTGATAAAGCGGTCACAGAGATGCGAACCTAAGAAGCCGGCACCACCGGTAATCAATACACGTTTTCTAGCAGTAGCCATGCAGTTAGTTTGTTGTTTCAATCACAGGTTGCACATCCTGGACACCAATACCATAATACGCAAAGCCTAAGTCCATCAGCTCTTTTGCCTCATAGATATTACGCCCATCAAACACCACTTTATTTCTTATCAAACGGCCAATCACCTGAAAGTTAGGAGATCTGAACTCTGGCCATTCTGTGATTACCAGTAGGGCATCAGCGTCAATAATGGCCTCATAGGCGTCTTTGGTGTATTCTATTTTATCTCCTACAATATGGCTAGCCTCTTGCATAGCCACAGGATCATACGCTTTCACTTTACAGCCAGCCTCCAGCAATTTTTCAATTATCACCAGGGAAGGCGCCTCCCGCATGTCATCTGTTTTCGGTTTGAAAGACAATCCCCACAAGGCAAATGTCTTGCCCGCCAAATCACCATTAAAATGCTTCTTCACTTTATTGAACAGCACTGATTTCTGGTTTTCGTTCACAGACTCCACAGATTTTAGAATCTGCATCTCATACCCGTTCTCCTCTGCTGTTTTTATTAAGGCCTTTACATCTTTAGGGAAGCAAGAGCCGCCGTACCCAATGCCTGGATAAATGAACTTGTTGCCAATGCGGCTATCACTGCCAATGCCGCGGCGCACCATGTTCACATCTGCCCCCATGATCTCACATAGGTTGGCAATGTCATTCATAAAGCTGATCTTAGTGGCCAACATGGAGTTAGCCGCATATTTCGTCATCTCAGCAGAAGGCACATCCATGAAGATAATAGGATGTCCGTTGAGCAGGAAGGGCTTGTATAGTTTACGCATCAACTCCTCTGCCCTTTCAGACTCAATTCCAACTACAATTCTGTCTGGTTTCAGGAAATCATCAATGGCTGCCCCTTCTTTTAAGAATTCAGGGTTTGAAGCAACATCAAAGGTAAGATCAGAGCCACGGGCATCCAGTTCTTCCTGAACCGCCTGCTTTACTTTTTTAGCGGTACCCACGGGCACAGTGCTTTTGGTCACCACAACCAGATAGTCAGTCATGCTACGCCCAATCTCACGGGCAACCCCCAGTACATACTTCAGGTCTGCGCTACCGTCTTCACCAGGAGGGGTACCTACCGCAATAAAGGCGGCATTGCAACCCTGAATAGCTGTCGCCAGATCAGTAGAGAAATGCAGGCGTTCTTTTTCCACATTACGCAACACCATTTTCTCCAGGCCTGGCTCATAAATAGGAAGAATACCTTGTTTCAGATTATCAATTTTCTTTACATCAATATCAATGCAAGTAACATCAATACCTACCTCTGCAAAGCAGGTACCAGTCACCAGACCTACATACCCTGTTCCTACTACAGCTATTTTCATGAAAATGCGGTTTGTTTATCTAAGGGGAAAATATATCAAATTACACAACAACTTTCTTACACCATCCATTTCTTATACCAGTGCTGGAACACCACCAGCGCCCAGATACGGGCATGAATGTCACCCGGATTATTAGAGAAAAGCTGTGCCTTTAAACGCTGGATCTCCTTCAAATCAAAGATCCCCTGCTCCTCCACAAAGGCATCTGACAACAGATCTTCTACAATCATAGGCTTCAGCTCATTCTGGAACCATTTGAGCAGCGGCACCTCAAAGCCATGCTTAGGGCGTTTATAAAGTTCGGCCGGCAGCATGTCCCTGAAGGCATCCTGCACAATCTTCTTCTTCATACCGCCATCTATCTTAGAGGACTCAGGAAGAGAGAAGGCAAAGTTCACTACTTTATAATCCAGGAACGGCGTGCGCACCTCCAGGCTGTTCGCCATTGACATCAAGTCTACTTTGGTGAGCATGTCATTGGGCAGCACCAACTGCATGTCTGTGTACAGCACCTCATTGATGTCACCTTTCTTAGAAAGATGACTCAGGATCTTCTCGCGGCGTTTCTTGTAGGTGTTTTTGGAAAGAATACGCTTAGACTTCCCGCTGAGTAACGACTTGGCATCATCTTCTGTGGCAAACGAGGCCCAGCGCCAGTAGCGGTCTTTGGCTGAAAGGTTCATGCCTTCTCCAAAGCGCTGGAACTGCCGGATGCGGTTTCCTAAGGCAGAGTTACGCGATTTGGGAAGCATTTCCCACACAGGGAGTAAGGCTGCAACTGCCTCTGCGGCAAATCCCCCTTTGCGCACCTTGTACTCCGCCATGTGCTTGTTATAGCCGGCAAAAAGCTCATCGGCGCCGTCTCCAGACAAGGCTACGGTTACTTTCTGACGGGTGTAATGGCTCAGAATGTTCACGGCCAAAGCCGAAGAGTCGGCAAAAGGCTCATCTATATAGTCAAGCGCCCGGAACAGGTGCTCATACAAATCATTATTTGTCAGCGAAAAGACGGTATGGTTCGTCTTGTACCTGTCAGCCACCAATTTGGCGTACTTGGTCTCATCAAAGAAAGGTTCGTCTTTGTAGCCAATAGAGAAGGTGTTCAGCTGCTGGGTATGGCGCGAAGCCAGGGCCACAATCACAGAAGAATCAATTCCCCCGCTCAGGAAAGCGCCCAGCGGCACATCAGCAATCATACGGCGCTGCACGGCTCCGTCCATCAGGTCTACCAGCTTTTTCTGCTGGGCCTCATAAGACAGGCTATTTTCTCTTACTTTCTTCTCATCATAGGGGATCTTATACCACCGGTTGTTCTCTACCTTTCCATTCTTAGTGATCATCAGGTAGTGCCCCGGCATGAGCTTCTTCACCCCTTTAAAAATAGAGGCAGGCCCAGGAATGTAGTTCAGCTGCAGGTATTCATACAGGGAGGCATAATCCAGCTTGCGCGGAATCCCAAACGCCATCAATGACTTCATCTCTGAGGCAAACACCAGCTTATCCTCGTCCTGAAACATTAGAAGAGGCTTTACCCCGTAACGGTCACGCGCTACAAACAGAGACTCGTTTTCTTTGTCATAAATGGCGAAGGCGAAGAACCCGTTCAGCTTCTTCAGGAAAGAGGGGCCTTCTTCTATGTAGAACTTCAGCAACACCTCGGTGTCAGACTGCGAGAAGAACGTATACCCTTTGTCTACCAGCTGCTTCTTCAGCTCCTGGTAGTTAAAGATCTCCCCGTTGAAGATGATAGTATACCGTTCCTGCTCATCCACCATAGGTTGGCAGGCCACATTGCTTACATCAATGATAGACAATCTACGGTGGCCCAGACCAACCGCACCATGGGTAAAATGCCCGCCAGAGTCCGGTCCGCGTAACTGTAGCGCATCAGTAGAGGCCGGCAATTTTTGAATGACCTCACGGCCTTCGGGGGTAAACGCGTAGATTCCTGAAATTCCGCACATATTGCCGCAAAGATACGACTTATCCTTGATATGGTTTTAGAATATTGTCAAATGCATATTCTAAAGCCTCTGCCCACGCTCAACCGGTCGGCCATCAACATATCTACCTTTCTGCTAATCAACATCCTACATTCAGAAACACCAAAAGAAGCCTAAGCTCCGCAATCAACCATTATTAAAATGTTACCATCGGCTTGAAAGAAGCTTTTTGCCACAAACCAGTGCCGCTTTCCTCACTACTCTTTTACTCTGTTCTCAGAACACCTGTGAGCCAGAACTATGTTTTAGAGCTGATTTTCTGAAAACAGGCCCAAAACAGGAAATCCTGCCTTTTTTATTTAACGCCCGTACAACAACCCTACTAAAGCGGAATTAAAAGAAATTAAGATAACTTTGCGGACTTTTTGCGCTGGGCAAGCAAAAAAAACAGGAAGCCAAATCATGATGAGTACACAATCTGAAAATACGTTTGTAGTGGTAATGGCAGGCGGCATTGGGAGCCGCTTCTGGCCTTTTAGCCGAAACAACCATCCCAAGCAGTTTCATGATGTATTGGGCATTGGGGAAAGCATGATCCAAACCACTGTGAAACGGTTTGACAATATCTGCCCCCCAGAAAACGTGTTTGTGGTGACTAACCGGGAATATGCAGACTTGGTTAGACAACATCTGCCACAGCTCCAAGAGGACCAGATACTGCAGGAGCCTGTGGGCCGCAACACGGCTCCCTGCATCGCGTACGCCTGCTATAAAATTGCCCAAAGAAACCCTAACGCCAACATTGTGGTAGCCCCGGCTGATCACGTGATTCTCAGACAGGCCGCGTTTGAAGATTGCATACAACAGGCACTGGAGGCTACTTCCCGGCAAGATATTTTGGTAACACTGGGCATCAAGCCCACCCGACCAGACACAGGCTACGGCTATATACAGTATCTTGAAAATTCCTCTCCGCTTAAGAAGGTCAAAACGTTCACTGAGAAACCAGACCTGGAGCTGGCTCAGTCTTTTCTGGAAAGCGGCGACTTTGTCTGGAACGCCGGCATCTTCATATGGAACGCGCAGGCCATCCTGAAGGCATTCCGCCGGCATCTGGAGGAAATTGCAGATCTCTTTGAAGAAGGCGCGTCTACCTATTACACTTCTTCAGAAGCCCCCTTCATTGACAATGCCTACTCCCAGTCCCGTAACATCTCAATTGACTACGGCATTATGGAAAAGGCCGAGAATGTCTATGTGATTCTGGGCGATTTAGGCTGGTCTGACCTGGGAACCTGGAATTCGCTCTACAGTTTAGCTGAGAAAAACGAAGACGGAAATGTGGTAGATGGGAATGTCTTGCTCTATGACACCCAAAACTGCATCATCAAGACTCCCAAAGACCGGCTGGTGGTTCTGCAGGGGTTACAAGACTATATTGTAGCCGAATACAACAATGTGCTCATGGTATGCCACCGCAATGAAGAGCAGAAGGTGAAAGAATTTGTGGCCGATGTAAAAGCTAGGAAAGGCACTGCTTTTATTTAACCCTTGTCTTTCTGTTTCCGGCCTGTTTTCTGAAAAACAGGCCGGAAACAGTCATCCCCTCACCCCCAGCACTTCCTGCAGGTGCGTTGTTCGGCGGGGTGAGCACAGACCGCTCAGCATCTGCCACTCCTGCCGCTGCCCCTGGCCGGTGGCGGCCACAGAGACCATGTTGCCGCCCCACAGCCGGTTCATTTTATCCAGGGCCTGCATAAGGCCCCTGTGCTCCAGCGCGGCTGACCGTACAAACAAGTCGGCCTGAATGCCCTCTCGGGGCATGAGCCTTGTCAGCACCACCCCCGCTTTCCCGTACTCAATGCCCGGCCTGAAAATCTGCTTGATTCCTGCCACAGCCATCTGCACCAACTCCAGGGTACTGTCTGTGGCCACCGGAAACTCCAGCGTGCGCTCCTTAAAGTACTGCTCAACCGGGCGAAAGCGGTTGGTATGGGCAAACACCGTAATAGCCCCCGCCACAGACCCTTGGCTCCTCAGTTTTTCAGCGGCCTGGGTGGCGTAGACCGCAATGGCCTCCTGCAACTGGGGCAGGTCTGTGATGATTTTTCCGAAGGACCGGGTACAGGCAATATTCTGTTTATCCTGGGTGGGCATCATGGCCAGGCAGGGTTCGCCGCTCAGTTCCTTCACCAGCCGAACCCCCACCACGCCGCCCAGCTGCCGCCGCGCCCACTCAACAGAGCATCTGGACAAGGCCAACGCGGTGTCCACTCCCGCCATCTCCAGCCGCGCCGCATTCTGCCGCCCCACCCCCCAAACATCCCGCACCGGCATCTGGGCCAAAGCCTGCTCCCTGTTCTGCCTGTCAATGAGCCAGACGCCCCCGGTCTGCTGCCGTTGCTTTTTGGCCAGGTTATTGGCAGCCTTGGCCAGTGTTTTGGTAGGCCCTATGCCCACACATACCGGTATGCCCACCCACTGCCGCACCCGCTGCTGCATCTCCCTGGCCAGTGCCTCCAGCTCATGGTGCCGCTCAAACCCGTGCAGCCCCAGAAACGCCTCATCAATAGAATACACCTCCAGCTCAGGGGTAAACATGGCCAGCACCTCCATCACCCGCCTTGACATGTCGCCGTAGAGGGCGTAGTTGGAGGAGAACACGTGCACCCCCTGCTCGGCCAGCCACTTCTTGCGCTGAAAGTACGGTTCCCCCATTTTAATGCCCAGATCCTTCGCCTCCTGTGAGCGGGAGATAATACAGCCGTCATTGTTGGAGAGCACCACTATGGGCTTGTCCTGCAGCTTGGGGTCAAAAACGCGCTCACAGGAGGCATAAAAATTATTGCAGTCTACCAGTGCATACATGCTGCCGCTCTTTAATTTGCCAGATCAGGTTAACTTTCTGTTTTCGGGCTGTTTTTGGAAAAACAGCCCGAAAACAGAAAAGAGGATCATGCTCCCGTTCTCTTCCTTATTCCCTTTACGGCAGACGTTTTCGCCTCTGGCAGGCACCGGTGCACCACCCATGACACCACGCCCCAAATGGCAAACTCACTGCCTGAGGCCAGCTCAGTCACCGTTTTGGGTTCCCCGTCTGTTTCCAGCGTCTTACGCCCCGCAGCCTCACAGTAGCGGCGCACTACAAACTCCTCCTCCAGGGTGGCCAGCACCAGACACTGGTTCTGCAGGGGCAGCGCCCGGTCAATCACCAGCAGATCATTGGCGTGAATGCCCGCCTTGGCCATTCCGTTGCCGCTCACCCGGGCCAAGAAGCAGGAGGCTGCCCGTATGTTCAGGTACTCGTTCAGGTTAATGAAATCCCCCATGTAATTTGCCGCCGGCGATGGGAAACCGGTGGGCATGAACTTCTTCACCTGCACCGCGTGGGCGGCCTCATCATCCAGGTCTGGGGTATACAGTTGGTCTATCAACATAGGCAGTTGGCAAAGAGACATCATCAAATCCAAGTCAATTTTACTAAAATTTTTAGCAAATAGTTTACAACAAGCCTTTCTTTTGCTCGTTTATTTTTCCACAGAGGTATCAACAGCTTCATCAACACTGGCAACCGCTACAATAAAACTAATTAGTTTAGCATATCTAGCTTTTTGAAATGGGCAGCGGCTACGGTTTGTTTTGGGGTTGATTTGGGAAAAACAGCCCCAAAACAAACCGAAAGCCTGGAGCTGGGCCCTTACATTAGGCCAGATTCGCATTTTTCCTTAACTTTCATTCCCTCTTCAGAACCGGAGGAGTGAGAGTATCTGTTTTCAGCGTTCAGCACCATGTCAGACAGCCATTTTTCCACGTCAGATATTCTGGGGATGGAACTAGCCTACCGGGCCAACTTTGTCACCTCGCTTTCGGGCTTCAAGAGCCTGTGCCTGGTGGGCACCGTAGACGGCAAAGGCACCACCAACCTGAGCGTGTACACGCAGGTGTTCCATGTGGGGGCCAACCCGCCGCTCATTGGCATGATTGTGCGGCCAGACAGCGTGGTGCGCGACACCCTCAACAACATCATCAAGACCGGGCACTACACGCTCAACCACGTAAAGCCAAGTTTCTACCAGGCCGCCCACCACACCAGCGCCCACCACAGCCAGTCAGAGTTTGACCTCTGCGGCTTCACCCCGCAGTTTTCAGAGAACCATCCCGCCCCGTACGTGCGGGAGGCCAACATCAAGGTAGGCCTTAAGCTGGTGCAGCGCACGTACATCAAGCTCAACGGCACCATTCTGGTCATTGGCGAAGTGGTAGAGGCCCTGGTTCCCCAAGACTGCCTGCAGCAAGACGGCTATGTAGACCTGGAGAAAGCCGAAACCATGACCGCCTCGGGCCTCAACAGCTACCACGTCACCCAGCGCCTGGGCCGTTTGCCTGCCCCGCAGCCAGATGCGCCACTGCAGGCGGCAGAGGCGCCGGTGCCAGAATAGAACACCATTGCGTTTTTGGCCTGTTTTGGCGAAAACAGGCCAAAAACAGACGTACCTGCCGTTCGTTTACCAGTACATTTCCCGCCCTTCGGCCGAATGGGTTGAAGATGCCACAAAGTGCTTTCCCCCACTCCCACTCAGGCCAAAACCAAAGTCTCTGTTTCCGGGCTGTTTTTCCAAGAACAGGTCAAAAACGGTAGCGCGCCTGCACCCGCACATCAGTACGCCTGGGGCCTTCTATCTGCTCCAGACCGGTGCTCACGGTACGCTGGTCGCGGTAGTGGGTGTGGCTGAGTTTAAACCAGAAATCAAGGCTTCTGGTCACGCGCTGCTGCGCCAGCAGGTACACATGCGTGCCCCGCCAAAAAAATGCCGGAATGGAGAACCCGTACAGCACATCCTGCTCAGGTACGTAGAGGCGGGTGTCATAGTCATCAGAATCAAACAGAGCGTAGCGGGCGCTGAGGCGGGTGTAGTTGCGCTCCCAGGTCACGTCCTGCCCCATGAAATAGCCGGTGCGCTGCGGACCGCTCTGCCTAAACTGGCTCACCTGCACCCGTGACCGCAGCCGCAGCGTAGGCACCGGACTCACATCTAACAACAGTAAATAACGGTGCGAAAACGTGGGATTCACCTGCCTTAGCGCCTCGCCGGCTATCGTCTCATTGCGGGCTTTGCGCTCGTGCTGGTATTGGCCGTAGAGCAGCGTGGTCTTGCCGGGCATGAACTGCAGCCGCAGCAGGTATTCCTCGCCGTCTGAGGGCGCGTCTACCCGGTACCGCAGCCACGGAAAACTGAACCGGTCATAGTAGCCGGTGAGCTGCCAGCGGTTGCTGAACTTCACCTTGAGGCCCGTGTACAGCCCGCGCTCGTTCTGGTTGCGGCTGGCTTCGCCGAAGGCGGCCCCGTACATGCTCTGGAAATCTCTGGCGTAGTGGCGGTACACCATTGACAGCTCCACCCGCTCAGAAAGGCTTGCCAGAATCCCGTTCACCGTACCCAGCGCCCCGTTGCCAGACCGCACCGTCTCCCCAAAAAAGTTCAGGTTCTGCCACAGATAGCTGTAGTGCAGACCAACACCCGTGTTTTGACTTCCGCTGAAAGCGAAGAGATTGTACAGCTCCGGCCGTTGCTGCAGCGCCACATTATACCACGTGTGCAGCGCCGTTACCCCCACACTCAGCGTCTGCCTTGGGTTCCGGTAGGTCACGTCACCGCCCATGACCTGTTCCCGCGCCCGCTGGCGGTTGGCAACCTCGGTGGGCGTGCGGTGCAGGCCCGAGGTCTGGATGCCGCCTAAGGTGAGCAATGTGGTGTCATCGGCCAGCACGTCGCCCATTGAGGCGTCAACCCGGCGGTTGGAGTAAAAGAGGGTGGTCTCAATCCTTTTGTAGCGGTGGGTGGCGGCGGCTCCCCTGAAAAAGTTGGCCTCCAGCGCCGAGGTGTGCGGCCGTATGCCCAGCTGGCTGCGCCGAATGGTGGTGATGGTTTCGCCGCCCTTGCCCACGCTGAACCCGCTGGAGAGCAGCAGCCCCTGCCCAAACTGGAGTTGGTAATCGCCCACGGCGATGGTCTTGAACGCGCCCCGGTCATACAGTTGCGCGTGCGCAGACAGGAAATCAAAGCCATAGAGCCGCTGGCCAGGGTTCCAGGCGAACTGCTCGCCCGCATCTTTTTCGGCGGTCACGCCGAAGCTGAAGTCCCGCGGCTGGCTCAGGCGGTAGCGCAGCAGGTATTTGTCTGGGGAGCCCAGGTAGCGGGTGGTGGAACGGCCTTGGGGCGGGGTGTAGCCGCGCTGCTCCTGCAGGGTGCGGTCATAGCGCAGCAGCAGCGAGTGGTTGGCGGCATTCTTGAGCCGTTCGCGCCAGGTGCGCTGGCCAATCTGCCCCAGGCTCTGTACGCTCACAAACGGCAACAGCCGCCGGATGGATAGCAAATCAAACCCGGGAACCGCCTGCAGTTCATACAGACTCAACAGCCGGCCGTTGTCTGAAATATGCTGGAGCAACGCCGAAATCTGGTTTTCTGAGAGCAAAAAGAGGCTGCGCAGTTCTTCGCGCGTGGCGCGGTTAAGGTCCAGCGGCTGGCGGTAGTACTGCAGCAGCGTCTCATACAGGTCTTCATAGGCCACGGCGTTCTCGTCGTCCTGCTGCGCGAACAGCTCCTCTACCAGCAACTCCACGTCTACCGCCGGGCGCGGAATATCTTGCGCGGCGGCCCCCTGTTTTAGGGCTAAAATCAGAAAAACAAGCCAGAAACGCACTTTCATAGTTTCTGCGGAACTTGATAGGCGACGCTCAGGTAGTTGCTCACGCCCAGCTGGTGCTGCGCGCCCAGCGCATACGCCACCTGGAACTGCCTGAACTTTACGTCTACGCCCGCCGTGCCGGAACGGGTACCCGAATGGAAACCGCCCCGCAGCCCCAGCGCGGGCAGCACCCGGTACTCCACGCCCGCCTTCACCGCCGCCGGAAACTCCAACTCCTTCTCCACCTCTGCCACCAGCAGCACCTTGGCGGCGGCCTGGTAACTCAGCCCCATCTTCATGACGGTGGGCACGCGCTCATCCTCAAATTCGGCCAGTTTGGCCTGGTTTACGTTGTAGATATGCGCCCCAAACACCAGCCTGGGAATCACTTCTGACTGTCCGCCCAAACTTAGCGCTACGGCTTTGCGGCTGCCCCACTCTTTCACGCGCACTTGCAATACATCGGCCTTCAGGCCCAACCGTACCACGCCCAACTGGTGTGCCAGCCCAATACCCAGCCGCTGCTCATTGTACAGCTCGCCGCCAAACCGCTGCAAATCCACGCCCACCGTCCCGAATTTTTGAGTGGGGTACACGGCCAGCAGACCAATGGAGGTCAGTTCTGCCAGGGAGAAGCGGTTGAAGGCGTAGGCGCCCAGCTCCAGCTGTTTCAGCGCCGCCATGCCCGCCGGATTGTTGCTGAGGGCCCACACGTCTGGCAGCGTAACGGCCGCACCGCCCAACCCTGCCGCTCTGGCCCCCACGGGCGCGTTGTTTATTTGCGCCTCAGCGGAATAGGCAGTTGAAAAAAGAAAAAGAAGCAGACAAAACCGTAGAACATGCTGCATAGGCGGGCGGGTTGGCCAATGGGTTTTCTACGCAATTCTCTACAGAAAGTACTATTAAATCTTGTTTAACTTTTGTACATTTATTCTTCGCTCCTTCCCAAACCCTTACAAACTTTTTATGAAAAACGTGCTCATCACCCTGTTCTGTTTTGTTTCGCTCACCTTGCTGTCCTCAGCCTCTGCGCCATTGGCAGGTTCTGCGTTCAACCCGCAATGTGAGGCCATCGCGAAGTCTACCAAAAAGCAATGCAAGAACCGCCAATGGGGCAAGTGCGAGAAAGTGCTTTGCTACGTGCATTGCAGATAGGCAGAATCATAGCCACCTTTTTCTCTAAACCCCTCATCCTTTTCCCATCAGGAGCTGGAAGGTATCCTGTTTTCGGGCTGTTTTGGCCAAAACAGCCCGAAAACGTAAAAGCGCCATTCCCTCTCCCTGAGGGAGAGGGCTAGGGTGAGGGGCAGCCGTTGCCATGCAACAAGAAGCTAACTGGTCCATTTCCTGGTCTTCATTTTCCTGATAAGCGTTCCACCTTCCTAAAAGACCCCGTAGCGCCCAGAGGACCTGCGAGCGTCTGTGCCAACAGCCTTTCCTCTTTTAAAGCTCTCCTCCATAGACGTAAAAATGCCTCTGCCATGCGCTGTTTCGCTGCGGGGCAGCGAGGGTAGTCTGGAGACTACCCGAATCTATAGGCACGAGTTGGAAACTCGCGCCAGCAATAGTTTATGGCATCTCATCTACACACCAGCCTTCGCTTCTTCCACAATCCTACAAATCACATAAATCCATAAATCCAAGTTAAGACAATAAAAAACGCCCGGCGCAGTGGGCTCCGGGCGTTTCTGGGCTGTTTTTCTGAAAAGAGGCCTAAAACGGCTTACTTCATTTTCTTGGTCTCTTTCTTGATTTTGGTCTCGTTGCCTTTCTTCTTGATTTTGATTTCAGAATCGGCGGTTTCAATCTCCATCTTGCCGTCCATCTTCACGTCATTGAGAGACGGGTTGAAGGTGGTGTTGGGGTTGCCTTTGTCTACCAGGGTCATTTCGTTCACCAGGTGTCCGGCGCCGCCCAGTTTGTCCATCACAAACAGCACGTACTTGATGTCAACGTTGATGCAGCGCTTGTACTCAGGGTCAAACACCAGGTCACCGGTCATGGCCTCCCAGTTGCCGTCAAAGGCCAGGCCTATCAACTCGCCGCGGCCGTTTATCACGGGAGAGCCCGAGTTACCGCCGGTGATGTCATTGTTGGTGATGAAGCCCACGCGCAAATCGCCGTCCTGCCCGTACCGCCCGAAGTCTTTCTGCTGGTACAGCTGCTTCAGTTTGGCCGGCACAATGAACTCTGGGTTGCTTGGGTCTTCTTTCTCCATGATGCCCTGCATGGTGGTGTAGTACTTGTACTGCACGCCGTCACGGGGCTCATAGTCTTTCACGGTGCCGTAGCTCAGGCGCAACGTGCTGTTGGCGTCTGGGTAGAACACGCGGTTTGGCTGCATTTCGCGCAGACCGGCCACAAACAGGCGGTTGGCGCGGGCCAAAGTGGCGTTGTACTCGTTCATCTTAGGCAGAATGTTCTGCTGGTAGTTTTTCTGTACGGCCAGCATCACTTTCAACGCCGGGTCATTCTCTAAGGCTTTCGCCGAAGGGTTGGCCAGGAACGCGTTGGCTTTGGCCTCAGAAGCAAGAATAGATTTGCTGTACACGTCAGCGGCCCATTTCTTGAAGTCGCCTTTGTAGGTGCCGGTCAGGTCTTTGAAAATGTCGCCGTGCTGGGCTTTGGGCACGTCATTGAAGTACATTTGCATCAGCTCGGCGAAAATCTTCTGGTCAGAAGACGGCACAAAGCTGGCGTAGAACTCCTTATTCATCTCTTTGTAGCCGTTCACCAGTTGCTCCTGCTTGGCCTTGTCGGTTTTTCCTTCCTTCAGGAAATTGTACAGCGGGGTGTACTGGTAGGCGTGCGCCATCAGCTGCGGCGCCATGGCGGCCTCAGTACGGTAAATCACCGACAGGTTGTAATTGCGCTGACCGGCGTAGGCGGCGTTGATATCGGCCAGTACGTTGCCGTAGGTGGCTTTGCGGGTAGCATCGGCGTTTGCCCAGTCCTGAAAGGCTTTCTCCTCAGACGCTTTCTTGTCCAGGGTTTTCATGCGCTTGATGCCCTCGTTCTGCCCGATGAAGTACTTGTAGTAGTTACTGATGCTGGCATAGTTAGAGGCCAGTTTCAGGCGGTCAGCCGCCGATTTGTCCATGGCCTCTTTCATCAGCGCCAAACGGCGCTCGCGCAGTTTGATGCGCACGGGGTTTGACTGGTCTACGGCCATGCCCAATCCGGCACCCGTCATGAAACGGGTGGTGCGGCCGGGGAACCCGAACACCATGGCAAAATCGCCTTCCTTCACGGGGCTCATAGACACCGGCAGGTGGTGCTTAGGACGGTACGGCACGTTTTTCTCTGAATAGGTGGCCGGCTTTCCGTCTGGCGCCATGTACACCCTGAATACCGAGAAGTCGCCAGTATGGCGGGGCCACATCCAGTTGTCGGTGTCGCCGCCAAATTTGCCGATGCTCTCTGGCGGAGTTCCCACCAGGCGCACATCTGAGAAGCGCTCATATACGAACAGGTAGAACTCGTTGCCGTTGTAGAAATCACGCACGTAGCTCACGTACTGGCCGTTGTTCTTGGCGGCATCAGCAATGGCTTTGGTGCGCTCGGCTACCAGTTTGCCCCGCTCCTGCTCAGAGGTTTGGTTGGTAATACCCTGCAGCACCTGGCCAGACACGTCTTCCATGCGCACCAGAATGTCTACGAACAGACCTTCGTTCTTTTTCTCCTGCTGGCGGGTCATGGCCCACCAGCCGTTCTTCAGGATATCATCTTCGGGCGTAGAGTTAGACGCGATGGCATCATACCCACAATGGTGGTTGGTCAACAGCAAACCTTCTTTTGACACAAACTCGCCGGTACAGAACCCGCCGAACTGCACAATGGCGTCTTTCAGGCTGGCGTTGTTCACGTTGTAGATTTCCTCAGCGGTAAGCTGCAGGCCTTGTTTCTGCATATCCACGTGGTTGAGGCGCTTGACCAGCAGCGGCAACCACATGCCCTCGTCGGCGCGGGCCACGGTAGAGAGGCCCAGGCAACCCAGAAGTAGTAGACTATAAACTTTCTTTAGCATAACGTGTGTTAGTTAGAAAAGCCAAAGGTAAGGATTTATGGCTTTTTTTAACGAAACTCGCCCTATGATTGGTCTATTCAAGTGGCTGTTCAAGCATCTGTTTCTGGGGTTGGTGTGGGTGTACCGCTACCTAATTTCGCCGCTCACCCCCGGCAGCTGCCGCTTCACGCCCACCTGCTCCGCGTACGCCCACCAGGCCATTGTGAAACACGGGCCGTTCAAAGGCGGCTGGCTGGCGCTCAAACGCATTGGCCGCTGCCACCCGTGGGGCGGGCACGGGTATGACCCGGTAGAGTAAGGACCTCACCCCCGGCCCCTCTCCCACGGAGAGGGGAGTTTCTGAAACTGCGTTTTGAGGCTGTTTTGAGAAAAAGAGGCCAGAAACGGAAAAAGCGGTATTCCCTCTCCCCCTGGGAGAGGGCTAGGGTGAGGGGCAGCAGTGGCGATGAAACAATGGCTTCCCAATTCTGTCATCAAGACGGCTATGGCGCGGAAGTTCCTTCCGTGAATTCCCTCTTTTCTTGCTGTATGACCACTTGACAGATATTCCCCTTCTCCCTGAGGGAGAAGGAACGCCGCAGTTTCCGTTTTCAGCCTGTTTTGGCCGAAACAGGCCGAAAACAGGAGTGGCACAGACGCTCGCAGGTCCTCCGGACGCTACGAGGTCTTGGGAGCAAACGGCAAGGCGGCATATCAAATCCAGAAAATTCTCCGTTTAGGAGATTCAAGCTTATCGTTCCGCATGCCTTTCACGTTTTCCCATCCGGCGGCTATTTTTCCGTTCCTCAAGCTCCCCAAGAAGTGGCGGTCTATGACGGGACTGGTTGTGGGGAGCATGGTGCCTGACTTTGAGAAGTTCCTGCGCATGAGCGAGCATGACCCGTACAGCCACACCTGGAAAAGTCTTTTCTACTTCAACCTGCCGCTGGGGCTGCTGCTGGCGTTTGTCTTCCACGGGCTGGTGCGCGATGCGCTTCTTCAGCACCTGCCCCGGTTTTTGCGGCTTAGGTTTAGCAGATATGTGGGGTTTGACTGGGTAGGCTATTTTAAAAGAAATCATCTTGTCGTGGCACTTTCTGTGCTGGTGGGGGCGGCTTCGCACCTGGCCTGGGACAGTTTTACGCATGACGGCGGCTGGGGCGTGCGGCTGTTCCCGGGGTTGAAGCAGGAGGTGCTCTCCGGCCTCTTCAGCATGAAATGTTACGCGCTGCTGCAGAAAATCACGTCAATGGCGGGTGGGCTGGCCATGGTCTGGTTTATTCTTTTGCTTCCGAAGGGAATAGAAAAAACACCGCCCCCCAAGAGTACCCGGTTCTGGGGCACGGTGGCCGCGGTGGCGCTGGCGGTCATGGCGGTGCGGTCGCAGGTAGGCACGGGCGTGGAAATAGACAGCCTTTATAACCTTTCCATCGTAGGCATTTCTGCGGGGCTCACCAGTTTGGTGCTTTCCCCCGTACTTTTGCGTTTCTGGAACAACGTTCAACAACCATAAGCATGGATCAATTTTTACAGGCGGCGCTGGAAGAAGCGCAGAAAGGCTACGCCGAAGGCGGAATTCCCATTGGCTCGGTGCTGGTGCACAACGGGCAGATCATTGGTCGGGGCCACAACAAACGGGTGCAGAACGGCAGCCCTATCCTGCACGGGGAGATGGACGCGCTGGAGAACGCCGGTCGGCAGCCTGCCAAGGTGTACCAGGAAAGCGTGCTGTATACCACCCTTTCGCCCTGTCCCATGTGCTCGGGCACCATTCTGCTTTATGGCATTCCGAAGGTGGTCATTGGCGAAAACAAGACCTTCATGGGCGAAGAGGAACTGCTCAAAGCGCGCGGTGTGGAGGTGACGGTGGTAGACAACCAAGACTGCTATAACCTCATGCAGCAGTTCATTCAGGAGAAACCGCAGCTCTGGAACGAGGATATTGGGGTGTAAACCTGCTGTTTATAGAACTATAGGTTTCTGTTTTCGGCCTGTTTTTCAGAAAACAGGCCGAAAACAGAAACCTACCTACTGAAGAATTCTTATGTATTCCCGAGCGTCCCCCTTTGAAGGGGGTAGGGGGATGACAAGGGCTGCCGAAGAACCATCAGCCTCAACCAAATGAAATGAAAATTGATTCTCAGGAATGTGTACATCTGCACGAGTAAATCAGCAGAAGTAATCATCCCCCTACTCCCTTCAAAGGGGGACGGAATACGTACGCGTTTGCAAAATCACCAGACGCAAGGCATTTTTTTGGGGTTACTTCACTTAATAATTGTGTCCTTCTGAACGAACCTTTGTACGAACGGCAATAGCGGGTATTCACTGCTTTTCTGGTTTGCCCACTAGTTCCTTTCAGGATGACAATTGCTTCGGCTCTTGCTGTTAAGAGAATTGCCCCCTCCAGAAGTCCTCTTGTTTCCAGAGTTCCAGAAAACCCGTAGCTTCGCTTTCACACTAACTCCTCATGTTTATGGCGTCTGCGTTTGCCCATGCGTTGCTGGCGTATACCGTTGGCAAGGCGTACCCCAGGAAAGAACAGCTCTGGAAGTTCAGCCTGCTAGGCGCTTTCTGTGCCGTTTTTCCTGACGCCGATGTGATTATGTTCAAGCTGGGCGTGCCGTATGAGCACGTGCTGGGGCACAGGGGTTTCTCCCATTCATTGGCGTTTGCGCTGCTGCTGGGCCTTCTGGTCACGCGGCTCTTCTACCGAAGCACCCGCCTCATAAGCTCCCGCGGGCTGCTGCTGGTGCTGTACTTCTTTCTCTGTACGGCTTCGCACTCGCTCTTAGACGCCATGACCAGCGGCGGGTTGGGCGTGGCTGTTTTCTCCCCGTTTGACAATGGTCGTTATTTTCTACCATGGCGGCCTATTCAGGTGTCACCCATTGGCGTGGGCCGGTTCTTCACCCAGAAAGGCGTAGATGTAATTGAGAGTGAGTTGATCTACGTGGGTTTGCCCTGCCTGTGCCTAGGCGTGTTCATGTGGTTAATCAGGAAAGTGGTGCAATGGTAAACAGGGTTGCGTTTACGGGCTGTTTTTCAGAAAACAGGCGCAAAACAAGATTTGTGGTACTGCGGCGTTAGACTTTAAAATCCGAAACCATTTGGCCTGCCGTACATGTTGTCATGGCAGACCACCCTTCAGAAACTGATCTTATGAGATTCTACCTTTTCATATTCCTGCTGCTGCCGTTTTGGGGTTGCCAGAAAAACACCACTGAACAGAAAGCCACGGCCTCTGCGGCTCCGGTAGCCCTGACCAGCCAATCAGGCAACGCCGCCGCCGCCCAACCCCAGCAGAACAAGAACCCCTACTATTCCCGCACAGACACCACCAAGCTGCATGTCTCAGATGCCGAGTGGAAGAAAGTCTTGTCGCCTGCCCTGTATGAGGTGGCCCGCAGAAAAGGCACTGAGCGCGCCTTCACGGGTAAACTCTGGAACTACACGGGTATTGGCACCTACTACTGCGCCGCCTGCGGAAACAAGCTGTTTGCCTCAGACGCCAAGTTTGCCAGCGACTGCGGCTGGCCCAGTTTCTTTGAAACCTACCGCAAGAACGCCGTGGTCTACAAAGAAGACCACTCTTACGGCATGGACAGGATTGAAGTACTCTGCGGCCGCTGTGACGCCCACCTGGGCCACCTGTTTGATGACGGCCCCGAGCCCACCGGCAAGCGCTACTGCATGAATTCAGTCTCCCTTGATTTTGTCCCGAACACGGGCTTACAAGTCAACTAAGGGAAAGCACCTAACATAAGCCTCACTTCTGAACGGGTGGGGCTTTTTCATTTGATGTGCAAATCCAGAAAACAATAGCAATCAATTTTGCCATCCTGAAAGGATCTTGATTGCCAGCGGCAATAGCGGAAGAGCAATAGCATTTCTAGCTCGCCCACAAGATCCTTTCAGGATGACAAAAAGTATAAGTATATCTTGTCCCTCTACTTAGTTAACAACCAGTCTACTTTTTTAAGCTTGCGCCGAAAAAGTTTCGTAGTACCTTGTGGTTTGAATTCAAGGCGATCATTCATGGAAAAACGGGACTTTGACGCGGTAGTGGTAGGCTCAGGCCCCAACGGGTTGGCGGCGGCCATAACCCTGCAGGAAGCGGGGCTCAACGTGCTCCTTGTAGAGGCCAAAGACACCATTGGCGGCGGACTGCGCACCAAAGAACTCACCCTGCCCGGTTTTCACCATGATGTCTGCTCGGCCATTCATCCGCTGGCGGCCCAGTCGCCTTACTTTAAAAACCTGCCGCTGCACCAGCATGGTCTGGAATACATTTACCCATCCGTGGCGGCGGCGCACCCCTTTGACAACGGCACCGCGGCCGCGCTTCTCCCCTCCCTAGCAGAAACCGCCCAGCGGCTGGGCACTGATGCAAAAGCCTACCACAGGGTAACAGAGGCGCTGGTAAAAGACTGGCCTCAGCTGGCACCGGCGGTGTTAGGCCCCTTACGGTTCCCCAGGCACCCTATTGCCATGGCGCAGTTTGGGCTGAAGGCCATGGCCCCGGCCACTACCCTGGCCAACCATTATTTCAAGACCCTTGACGCGCGGGGCCTTTGGGCGGGCATGGCGGCCCACTCTATCATACCGCTTTCGCACATGGCCACCTCGGCCATTGGGCTGGTGTTGATGGCGCAGGCCCATTTGCACGGCTGGCCCTTGCCTAAAGGTGGCTCGCAAAGTATTGCCAATGCGCTGGCGTCTTATTTCACCTCGCTGGGCGGAAAGATTGAGACTGGTTTTCACGTGAAATCACTGGCGCAACTGCCGTCTTCGCACGCCGTTCTGTTTGATGTGACGCCCAGGCAGCTGCTGGAGATTGCCGGCGATTCGTTATCCAGCCTGTACCAATGGCAGCTCAAACGCTACCGTTACGGCATGGGGGTATTTAAGGTAGACTGGGCGCTGTCAGGGCCTATTCCGTTTACCGCTGCCGAATGTAGAAACGCGGGCACGGTACATTTGGGCAACACCTTAGAGGAAATAGCCGCCTCAGAGCAGGCCACCTGGCACGGGCAACACCCTGAAAAACCGTTTGTGCTGTTGGCGCAGCAGAGCCTCTTTGACCCTACCCGCGCCCCTGAAGGAAAACACACCGCGTGGGCGTACTGCCACGTGCCCAACGGCTCCACCCAGGACATGACCCAGGCCATTGAGCGGCAGGTGGAGCGCTTCGCCCCCGGCTTCCGGGATCTGATTCTGGCCCGCCACACCATGAACACCGGCCAGATGGAAGCCTACAACCCCAACTACATTGGCGGCGACATCAACGGCGGCGTGATCAGCCTGAGCCAGCTGTTCACCAGACCCGCGGTTCGGCCTTCCCCGTACCGCACGTCGGCCAGGGGCCTGTACCTCTGCTCCTCGTCCACCCCTCCGGGCGGCGGCGTACACGGCATGTGCGGTTACCATGCGGCTGACCAAGCCTTGAAAGATGTTTTCGGCCTGCGGGCCAAAAAGCTCTCCTGACAAAGAAAGGCAACATTTCTTTTAACCTCCCGGCCCGGCCCCTCGTTAAAAATACTTTGCGTGCTAAATAACAGCCCGTTTATTTTTAACTTAAACCTACAGCCGAGCAAAATGAAACGACCTCTTCTTTTCCTTTTGTTAACCCTTCTGGTGCTTGCCACGTCCCTTCCTTTAAGTAGCTACTCCCCCGCCTTGCCGCCAGCCGCCAGCTTAAAACACCTTGCCAGGTTCCCTGGGGAAATAAAGGAAAGCTCTGGCCTGGAGCTCGCAGACCAGCCCAACACCTACTGGACGCACGGTGACGCCGGCAACTCACCCATTCTCTACAAAGTGAATGAGCAGGGCCAGCTCCTGCAGCAGATCCAGGTAGACGGCACCATCAACAATGACTGGGAAGACCTTACCCAAGACACCAACGGCTACCTCTACATTGGCGACGTGGGCAACAACAGCAACAAACGCCATGACCTGCGCATCTACAAGGTTTCGCCAAAGGCGGGGTTCGAGGCGCAGGAAATCAAGTTCACGTACGCTGATCTGCCCAAGGGGAAGATTGAGAAGAAAGACCGCAATTTTGACTGTGAGGCCTTCTTCTGGCACAACCGCAAGCTGTACCTGATCTCGAAAGACCGGGGCGCCTCCCGCACGGCTAAGCTGTATGAACTGCCAGACACCCCCGGCAGCCACACTGCCCGCCTGCTGAGCAAAGAAGATCTGCCCGGCCTGGTTACGTCAGCAGATGTAAGCCCAGACGGCAGGCACCTCGCGGTGCTCACCTATGGCAAGCTGTATCTGTACCCGGTAGCCAAAGGTTCTACCCAGTTCTTCGCGCAGAACCCCCAAGTGATTGAGCTCCCCAAGGCAGGGAAAGTGGAGGCGGTTTTGTTTAAGAACAGCAAAACCCTGGTGCTGAGTAATGAGGAAGGGGATTTGTTCCAGTATACTATGTAGGGTTTCGGCCGCGCCGAAGACAGGAAGCTGTTTTGGAGCTGTTTTGGCGAAAACAGCCCTAAAACAGAAAGAGGTTCTAGTCAACGTTGACAGGTAGTTTCTCTTTGAAAAAGGGTGTTTTGCATTAGATGTAGAGACCAGGCACCGCCTTGTCTCTTACGCATATCAGATAATTCCCCCTTCTTAGAGGGGTAGGGGTGGGGTAATGCGGTTGCCAAAAGTTCTCTTTCTGCTCTTAGTCTCAGTTTTTGCTCCCAATTCCGTCTTTACCAAACCTCTAATTACTGTCTCTTTCTGCTAAGGTTTGTTACGTTGATCCTTGCTGCTCAACCTAACCAAAAGAATCAAGAAGAGAAGAACTCGCTGACGCTCAAACAGCTTCTCTTCAGTAGGGACCACCACGCCAGCGCTTTCTGTTCCATCGTTGACTTAGGTCATTGCCAACTCACATGCCTTTCCGTGCCGCATCGGCTGGGGGCGGCCTCACGACCCTCCTCCCCCAGCCGATGCGGCAGCTAAATTGACTACTGCTTCAACCGTTGCAATGCCTTCCTTCGCTGCGCGTTTAGAGAGAACGGCTAGCGCATTTTACTTCGATTGCGCCATTGGCTCGCTTTCAAAGTTGGAGGGGCTGCGGTCGTAAAATGTTTCTACCACCGCTTCTACGCCTGCCCAAAAGACCTCGCAGTGTCTTCCAGACCTGCGAGTGTCTGTGCCAGTTACGCTTACTTTGAAATAAAAAGCCCTCACAGCTTCTAAAACTGTGAGGGCTTTTTATTTCTGTTTTCGGGCTGTTTTTCAGAAAACAGCCCGAAAACACTATTTATACCCAGTCACCAGCGGTAAGGAGGGCTGGCGGCGGTTTTTATAGGCGTAGAACAAGACAGCAATACCGATCAGCACCAGCGGAATGCTGAGCCATTGGCCCATGTTCAGCGGCAATGCGTCTTCAAACTTCTCCTGGTTCTCCTTGGTGAACTCCACCAAAAACCTAAAGGTGAACAGCAGCGTCACAAACAGCCCGAAGAGCAGGCCTTTCACCATACCCGCGCCTCTTTTCCAGAGGGTGTACAGCAGAATGAACAGCACAACGCAGAAAAGGCTTTCATAGAGCTGGCTGGGGTGGCGCGGGTCCAGGTAGGCAGGCACTCCGTTGAAGATTTCGGCGTTGCGCACAAACTTGAACGCCCAAGGCAGATCAGTGGGTTTGCCTATGATTTCTGAGTTCATCAGGTTCCCCAGCCTGATGCAGGCGCCACCCACGGCCACCACAATCACAATTCGGTCTAAGACCCAGAGATAGTCAAAGTGATGCTTTCGGCAGAACAGGTACAGCGCCAGCAGAATGCCTATGGTGCCGCCGTGGCTGGCCAGGCCGCCTTCCCAGATCATGAAAATCTTGAGCGGGTTAGAGAGGTAATACACCGGGTCATAAAACAAGCAGTGCCCCAGGCGCGCGCCAATCACGGTGCCAATGATCATGTACATGGTCAGGATGTCCACGTCCTCATCTTTGCGGCCGTCTTTGCGGTAGATGTATTTTTCTATGGGTTGGGTCAGGACAAACGCCAGGGCGAAGAGCAGGCCGTACCAGCGTACGGTCACGGGGCCGAGGGAGAAAATATCAGGGGAAACATCCCAGGTGATGAAGTTCAGCATTTGAGAAACGGTTATTCGGGTTAAAATTACAATTTAATCTAGGAGTGACAAGAATCACCTATTTAACTAATGACTATCCGAAACACTTTACCTTAAAATGATGTTACTTTGCAGGCGCAAATGCAAATGTGGTAGAGCTGAACGTTATGCCACTGTACCAGAACGGCAGAAAGCCCAAAACTTGTCTGCCCATGAAACCATATACCTTATATGTCAACTGTAACTACTGATATCTGTATCATCGGGGCGGGGCCGGTGGGACTTTTTGCCGTATTTGAAGCGGGCCTCCTTAAAATGAAATGCCACGTGGTAGACGCCCTGCCGCAGGTGGGCGGTCAGCTTTCTGAGATTTACCCCAAAAAACCTATCTATGACATTCCGGGTTTCCCGTCTATTCTGGCCGGTGACCTGATCAAGAACCAGATGGAGCAGATTGCCCCCTTCCACCCTACCTTCACCTTGGGTGAGTCTGTAGAGGATCTGGAGAAACTGGAAGACGGCTCTTTCAGACTGGTGACCTCTGAGAAAACCGAGATCTTCTGTAAAGTGGTGGTGATTGCCGGTGGCCTGGGCTGTTTTGAGCCGCGCAAGCCTGCCATTGAAAACCTCACCAGCTATGAAGGCGGCAAAGGCGTGAACTACATGATCCTGGACCCCGAGCATTACCGTGACAAGCGCGTGGTGCTGGCCGGTGGCGGAGACTCAGCCCTGGACTGGGCCATTTTCTTAGCCGATGTAGCCAAAGAACTCACGCTGGTACACCGCGGCACCACCTTCAGAGGAGCGCCAGAATCAGCGGCCAAGGTGAGCAGCCTGGCCGAGGAAGGCCACATGCGCCTGCTCCTGAAATCTAACGTAACTGAGGTACACGGTGAGGGCCAGTTGAGTGCCGTGACCGTTGTACCAGACGGCGCTGAGGCGTACCAGATTGAGACCGATTACTTTATCCCGCTCTTCGGGCTGGTTCCTAAGCTGGGGCCGCTGGAGAACTGGGGACTAGAGCTGGAGAAATCTGCCATTGTGGTGAACACCGTTGACTACAGCACCAACATACCGGGCGTGTACGCCATTGGCGATATCAACACCTACCCTGGCAAGCTGAAACTGATTCTGTGCGGGTACCATGAGGCAGCGTTGATGGCGCAGAGTGCCTACTCTGTCATCAACCCAGACAAGAAATTCGTTTTGAAATACACAACCGTGAACGGTGTGCCCACCATGTAATGCCATGCAAGAAGACATCACCGTTTACGTAGAAACCCCGGCAGGCGAACGTATTGCCGTACCCGCCCCCACAGACATGGGCCTGAGCCTAATGGAAGTGTTAAAGGCCAGCGAGTTCAACGTGCAGGCCACCTGCGGCGGAATGGCCCTCTGCGCCACCTGCCACGTGCAAGTGCTGGAGGCTCCCGTGGAGCTACCAGAACCGTCTGATGATGAGCTGTACACGCTGGAGAACCTGCCCAACCCCACCCACACCAGCCGCCTCTCCTGCCAGATCAAAGTCACCCCAGAGCTGGATGGGACCGTCTTGCGCGTGATGGCAGATTTTGAATAGGTAAGCTTTCATACAAGAAAAAGCCCCCGCTGTTTATCAAGAACGGCGGGGGCTTTCTGTTTTAGGGCTGTTTTCTGAAAAACAGCCCTAAAACAGAATTTACCTCCAACTGTTTTATTTACAGTAAATTAATCTTCGAATCCAATCTTTTTCCTACCTTAACATGCACCCCGGAAAGTAGAATTATCCCGCAAAGGCAGCTGTGGTAGGCACACCATCCGTGCCCCTTTGAGAGGGAGACGGAAGGGTATACTATTCCCGGGGGCTGTTACCTTATTCCTCATTTCATTCCCCTAACTGGTTAAACTATGCGTCTACTTTATTATGCCCTGACTCTTAGTATCCTCTTTCTGTCCCTTTCCTCCTGTATACAGATGGAACCAGAAGAAATCTACTCCAGCTACAGCCCTGTATTGATGAGCAGGGCGCAACTTGAGAAGTCGGTGGCAAAAAAAGAGCCGCAACCTATTTCCCGGCCCGGCAAAATTTACCGCTATAAATATCTCCTTCTCATTAATGAGCAGTACAAAGGGGTACACGTGATCAACAACCAGGACCCAACCGCCCCCCAGAACATGGCCTTCCTTCAGGTACCGGGCAATATAGACATGGCTGTAAAACAAGACATTCTGTACCTTGACAATGCCGTAGACCTGGTGGCGGTTGACATAAGTGATCTGGACAACATACGGCTGGTGAAGCGCATAGCCAATGTTTTCCCTGAGTTGCCCCCTCCAGACCGTTTCACCTCAGAATTGTTGAAAAACGGGCCTCCCAAAGATGCGGTCATTGTGAGATGGGAACTTAAAAAACAGTAAGCGCTATGAAAACGAACAGCTTCTTCTTTCTCTTTTTTGCCATAGCAGCCACTGTCCTGTTTTCCTGCAGCCAGGACAGCAGTACCCTTAGTCCGTCCCCGGCGGCGGGCCAGGGCGGTTCTATGGCCCGTTTCGCTGTTTCAGGTGATGCCCTGTACACCGTAGACCAGGCCAAACTCCATGTGTACAATATTACCGTTCCCAGCAGCCCCCACAAAGAGAAGGAGGTACAGCTGGGCCTGGGCATTGAGACCATCTTCCCCTTTGGGGACAACCTTTTTATTGGCTCCCAGACTGGCATGTACATCTTTGACATCAGGCAACAGGCCAGCCCCCTCCTGCTCTCTACCTATGAACACGTAACCAGTTGTGACCCGGTAGTAACAGACGGCAGGTACGCCTACCTCACCCTGAATGCAGCAAACCTGTGCCGAGGCGTCAATGAACTGCATGTGATAGACCTGCAGAACCTGAGAGCCCCTTCCCTTGTAAAAAGATACCCTATGCAAAGCCCTAAAGGGGTAGGCATTGACGGCAACTACTTGTTTGTCTGTGACAGCGGGCTCAAAATGTATGACGCCTCAGATGTAAACCATCTCCAGCTCAAGCAGCACCTCAACATCTCAGCCTATGACGTAATCCCCCACAACGGGCACCTGCTGGTGGTGGGACAGGACGGCCTCTACCAATATGCCTACACCCAAGGTACGCTAGAGCAGTTAAGCAAAATAAGTGTGCAACCGTCTCTTTAAGCCATTGGAGCACCCCTCATGAAATTCATCTGTTGGAACGCCCTCCTTCTCTTTGGTTGTATATGCACCGTGCCACCTGCTTTCGCCCAGTCTGACTCACTGCCTTCAGGTGAACTGGCCATCATGCTCAGCCCGCAGCATCTGTTGCTGCGGGGGTATCATCTTGAGGTGGAAAGCAAACCCAAACGGCTCAGGAACCAAGGCATACTCTTGTCGGCCAGGCTTTATGCCGGCAGTACCCGCTTTGCTGACCAGTTTACAAAAAGGCAGGAAGAGCCCCAAGACTTTTCACGCGTGAAGGGACTGGGGGCAGAGCTCCAGCACCGGTTCTACCTCCCCCACCTGTTCAGGCATTCTGCGGCACACCACTACCTTGCCTATGGCGTTTCTTACCACCACTTCAAGATTGGTTTTGAGAAGGAAGGCTGGGTACAGGACCTGGAGGCAGACGGCTTAAGGTACTACCAGTACCGCTACAGTAACTTCACTGAAACAATAAACCGGCTGGGGGCCATTGTGCTTTTTGGCACCCAGCAGCGCTATTTCTCTGCTAGAATTCTGACAGACGGTTCTATAGGCATTGGTTACAACCACAGCAGCACAACCTCTACTTTTCACTACCTGCGCTTTGACCGCAACCTCATAGATTACGGGTACAGCGGCTTCTACTTCTTCTTGGGCTTTAAGGTGGGGGTTATCTTGCGGTGACCGGTTCTACCCAAACGCACACTCCTGTTTTTGGCCTGTTTTCAGAAAAACAGCCCCAAAACAGCGCTGGTAATTCAGCAGCGCAAGCGTTTAGCAAACAGCTCATCACGCTGCCCCGTATAGGGCTTTAAGCCGAGGCTCAAATAAGTAAAGTTAAACTGATCATACGTTCAGGTAACTTCCGTCTCCGCCAGGAGTTGGGGAAGCACAGGCGCTGGACCTGAATTCGGCAAAGCCGAAAACAATCTCCCAACCACCCCTACGCAGTCCTTTCGCTGTTTCCCCCTCTCCTGCCCCCAGGCGTTTCCGGCCTGTTTTCTGAAAAACAGGCCGGAAACAGAAAAGTCTCTTTCCTACAGCAAAGGGCACCGCCTCCTATCTGCAAGTGGAACAGCGGGCAGCAAAAAAAAGGGTCATTTTCTGTGCAGAAGGGCGCCTGCTCTGCTTAAAAGTTAATGTTTTGTTAAAAGAATACTTTTTTCCCGGCCTGCTGTAATATTCTGTTCCTGCCCCATACTAATGCTTCAACTGAAACAATAAGGAGGACTTCTGTGGGAGCCTGATGCCGGCCTTGGCTCCCCTCTTCGCACTTTATTCTTGTCAGCTGAAAAGCATTTTACCCTGTACAAACACTCATGAAAAAACTTCTGCTCTTAACTCTGTTAAGCTGCGCCACCACCGCTCCCATTTGGGCCCAGGCCCCTACCCCTCGTCCGCAGGCAGCCCCCGCCGGTGCCACGCCTGCCGCTGCTCAGGCCCCTCAGGGGGCCGGCAGAATCACCGGAACCGTAGTAGACTCCACCACCTCCAAGCCCGTTGAGTTTGCCACTATTGCCCTGATCAACGCCGCCACCGGCAAAACCGTAGACGGCACCGTTACAGATGAAAAAGGCCGTTTCGTGTTGACCAAAGTAGCCAACGGCACCTACACCCTCTCTATCAGCTTTATTGGCTATGACACCAAAGAACTGAAAAAAGTGACCATCTCAGCGGCAGACCAGGAAGCCGGTCTGGGAAGCGTGCGGCTGAGCTCTTCGCACACCAAGCTGCAGGAGGTCACCGTAGTAGGCGAAAAACCGCTCATTGAAGACAAAGTAGACCGCCTGGTGTACAACGCTGAGAAAGACATCACCAACACCGGCGGTACCGCCGCAGACGTGATGCAGAAAGTACCGTCTATCTCCCTGGACCAGGACGGCAACATCCAGATGCGCGGGAGCTCTAACGTGCGGGTGCTGATCAATGGCAAACCCTCTACCGTGATGGCCGGCAGCGTGGCAGACGCCCTGAAGCAGATTCCGGCAGATGTGATCAAAAACGTAGAAATCATCACCAGCCCCAGCGCCAAATATGACGCCGAAGGCACCGCCGGTATTGTGAACATCATCACCAAGAAGAACAGCCTGCAAGGAGTAACCGGGTCAGTTACCTTAACGGGAGGCACCCGCTCCAGCAACGGCAACGCCAATGTGGGCATAAAGCAGGGCAAACTGGGCATCAACGTGAACGCGGGCACCAACATGTTCTACAGCAAAGGCGCCATGAACATTCAGCAGATCAGCCAGGCCGACATCAAAGACAACCCCCTCACCCCAGCTGAGGAAGGAGACAACCCCAATACCACGGTGGTGGAGAAAGAGAGGAGGGCTTTGAACAACACCTTGCAGCAAGGCACCAGTACGGTGGACGGCATGTTTGGCTTTGGCCAGTTAGGTTTGGAGTATGACCTGAACGAGAAAAACAGCTTAGCGGCCGGCATACGGGTGAACACGGGCACGTTCAAGATGCGCTCCCACCAGCTGGCCACGTCTACCCAGGCAGACCAGAACGAGGCCCGCACTACTTTTCTTGCGCCCCGGCAAACAGATCAGTACAACCTGTCCATGAAAAACAATAACCAGCGCCTGAGCATGGACCTGAACCTGGACTTCACCCACCAGTTCAAGAAACCGCAGCAGGAACTGACCTTACTGGCCCTTTACAGCCAGACAGACCAGGACAACAATGTGAACCAGTCCAGATATGAGATAGAAGGCCCGCTGCGGTCAACCACCATCAATGAAAACGAAGGCTTGAACAAGGAATTAACCTTTCAGGCAGACTATGCCCATCCCATGCCTAAAAACACCCTGCTGGAAGTAGGGGCCAAAGGAATTATGCGGGATGTCTCCAGCAGCTCTCTGTACAACGGCTTAGACCTAAACGGCGATTTCAGCTATGACCAGAATGTAATGGCCTCTTATCTCTCCTACGGTTTCAACCTGAACAAAAGAACGGCCCTCAAGTTTGGCGGGCGGTATGAATACACAGATGTGGCGGGAGATTTTGTGAACCCAGAGCAGGATTTCACCACCCACTATGACAACTTCATCCCTAACGTGACGCTGGCCTATGACCTGAAGCCGAACATGAAACTGCGTACGTCTTTCACCCAACGCATTCAACGGCCCCAGTTGTTCTACCTGAACCCGTACCGCCAGCAGCAGGGCCCCAACGTGGTGGTGTTTGGTAACCCAAGGCTGGATGCTGAGTTGACAGACTCTTATGAGTTAAATTACAGCACGTTCTTTAAAACCACTTCGCTGAATGCCTCGGCCTACATGCGCATCACAGACAACGCCATTGAGACCATCTCAGAAGTGCTCCGGGACACCACCTTTGTGACGTTTGACAATATTGCCAAGAACAAAACCTACGGCATGAGCTTGTCTGGCTCCACCAAGCCCATTCCGGCCTGGAACGTGAACGCCAACCTGAACTTTTACTATGTTGACCTGAACGCCCCGTTTGCCTCTAACGCCGGCTGGATGTACAACATCAATGTAAGCTCTGGCTACACCTTCGGGAAAGGGGTAAGCGCCCAGTTCTCTGGCGGGTTCAACTCAGACCGGGTGCAGCTGCAGGGCAAGGCCTCATCGTTCTCCTACCACAACCTGGCCATCAGAAAAGAGCTCTTCGCCAAAAAAGGGGCTTTGAGCCTAGGCATGGACAATCCGTTTAGAAGAGCCCTCAAGTTTGAGAATGAACTGGCAGGCAACAACCGTAACAACGGCCTCCCGTTCAGGACAGAGTCATTGGTAACCCAGTACAACCGCGGTTTCAGGCTTACCTTTGAGTACCGGTTTGGGAAACTGCAGCAGCAGGGCCCGCCCAAACGCAGAAAGTCTATCAGAAATGATGACGCCAAGCAAGGCGACGGCGGCGGCGTGCAATAAGCGAACAAGTGATCAACAGCCAAGGCGATGGGACAGCCCCCATCGCCTTGGCTGTTTCTGTTTTCGGCCTGTTTTTGTGAAAACAGGCCGAAAACAGAAACAGCCATCTAAAGTAAAATTTATTGGCCGCCCCTATACAAAAGCAGGCCCACTTGCCGTTCTGAATCAAAGCCATAGCAGAGGGGCGGGATTAGGCAGATGATTGATTTAGTGGCGAACTCCAGAACCGAAGAATCAATTTTCAGGGCTGTCTACCAGAGGGTCAGGGCAGGCAAGACCTAATAAAAGACAGTTCCCCCACGTACATGAAGCAACGCGCCCCCTTTGTCTTATTCCTTTTCACGGTAGTCTTATCTTTCACCGCAGGCATGCCTGCCTCTGCGTCTTCCAGCGCAGCGGTACCGCTGCAAGGCACACCCGTTACAGGCACGGTGGTAGACCAGAAGAGCCAACAGCCTATTGCGTACGTGAGCGTTGGGGTGCTGGAAACATCAACCGGAACCGTCTCTAAAGAAGACGGCACGTTCCAGCTGACAATCCCGGCCAATGAAGTATCCAAAACCATAAGAATTTCTGCCCTAGGCTATGAGGCCAAAGAAATCAAGGCAGAAGCCCTCCTCTCCCCCAATACCACCATCTCGCTGGTGACCAAACCGGTACAGCTGGCTGAGGTAAACGTAAAAGCCGCCAAATGGAAAACCAGGGAATTAGGCGGCAACGCGGGTCCGTTTACCCTGTTTCACAACGCATTTACAGTTCTGCCCAGGCCGCTGCAAGAGAACTTGGGGCGGGAACTGGGCGTGTTGATCCATGCCGGAGACAAGCAGACCTTCCTGAGCAAGCTTAACTTCTGCCTGACCTCTAACCAGTTTGACCAGGTCAAGTTCAGGGTGAACCTCTACTCTTTGAAAGAGGGTAAACCAGACCAGAATCTATTGCCGGAGAATATTTACGTGACCGTGAATGAGAAGAAACGGGGCTGGATTCAGGTGGACCTGGAACCATACAACCTCTATGTGCAGCAGGATTTCATTCTCTCCCTGGAATGGATAGACTGTTCCCCCAGGACTGAGTCCAAGGCCTTAACGCTGGCTGCGGCCATGCCAGCGTTCCAGACCATCTACCACAAAGACGCCAGCCAGGACAAATGGGAGAAAATGTCTGCCGTGGGCATTGGTCTGAATGTGGTAGTACAGCAGGAGCAATGATAAATCTTTCTGTTTTGGGGCTGTTTTCAGAAAAACAGCCCTAAAACAGAAAATAGCTTTACAGTAGGTGTTGTAAAACAGAATGAATATTATACATTTGTAGTGTACTATTAATCTAATACAGTAATCAACTAAAGAAGTACTTCCCTAGCCAAACAGCAGATGGGTTTAGAGCTTATTACCTATTGATTTTGCAGATGAAATATGGGGAGCAAAAGGTCCTGATGAAGCAATTAGTAAACAGCATAGCCGCGCTATGTTGCGAAAGCATTACAAAGTCAGGTTCTTTCAAAGCCCGTTGCAGCACAAAAAACTAGTTTAAACATGCTCTAAGAAATAATTATCTCCTGCGCTGCAGCTATTCTGAATATTCTCTATCTCTATACCTATTACCAAAACCCACACTATTCCCACACATGCGTTACCGCCTTCCCCTTTTCTTGCTGTGCCTGCTGTCAGGTTCCGGAACCCTCTATGCCCAATCTTCCACCCTTGTTGCGCCAGCCGTCGCCACTGCGGGAACGGCCTCTGTGAAAGGCAACGGCAAGGTTACAGGCACAGTCACTGACTCAGTGAGCAACAAGCCCGTTGAGTTTGCCACCATCTCCCTGATCAGCACCGCCACGGGCAAGCCGGTAGACGGCACCGTGACAGATGAACGCGGCAGGTTCACCCTCAACAAAGTAGATAACGGCACCTATACCCTCTCGGTCTCTTTTATTGGGTATGAGACCTATACCAAACCCGCGTTCACTATTTCTGAGAAAGAGCAGGAGGTGGAACTGGGCCGCATTATCTTACGCCCCGTCAACAACAAACTGCAGGAAGTAACAGTAGTGGGCGAGAAACCCCTGGTGGAAGACAAAGTAGACCGCATGGTGTACAACGCCGAGCAGGACATCACCAACATTGGCGGCAATGCCTCAGATGTGCTCAAGAAAGTACCTTCGCTCACCGTAGACCTGGACGGCAACGTGCAGTTGCGCGGCTCCTCTAACGTGCGGGTGCTCATTAACAACAAGCCCTCCAGCATCATGGCCAACAGTGTGGCAGACGCCCTGCGCCAGATTCCCTCAGACATGATCAAGAGTGTGGAGGTCATCACCAGCCCCAGCGCCAAATATGACGCCGAAGGCACGGCCGGGATCATCAACATCATTACCAAGAAAAACACCTTGTATGGTGTGAACGGGAGCGTGAGTACCTCTGTGGGCAACCGCAACGCCAACGGGAACGCTAACGTGAATGTGCGCCGCGGCAAGATAGGGTTCAATGCCAACCTGGGCACCCACCAGTCTTACAACAACAAAAATGAAAGTGAACTGGAGCGTATTGTTGGGCTTACCGCAGAAGAGGCGTTCTCCAGCAAACTGGAGCAGAACGGTGTCTCCAGGCGCAGGGGCGGGGGTATCTTTGGCCAGCTTGGCTTTGACGCTGACCTGGATTCCAGCAATTCTATCAATGCAGGGGTCAACCTCTACCGGGGGGCTTTCCATAGCCGCGGCACCCAGCACTCCCTCACCAACTACAACAACGGCCTGGAAGAGATAGCCTCTGCCCTGCGCAGCAAGAATGAAAACCTTTCCCTGGACCTGAACCTGGGCTATACCCACATCTTCAAGCCCCAGCAGGAACTGGCCGTGTTAGGCCAGTGGACCAACGGCGCCATGGACATGGAGTCTTTCCAGGACAATGACATTCTGCAACAGTATGAGAACAACAGGCTGTTACGCACCTTGCGCAACACCAATGAAGGTTCTAACCGTGAAATGACGTTCCAGGTAGACTATACCCACCCCTTCAAGAACAAAACCCTTCTGGAGGCAGGTACCAAGGCCATTCTTCGGCACGCCGAAAGTGATGCCCTTTACCGCCGTTTCTTCACCACCTCCACCGCTGAGGAACTGGAGCCCAATGCCTTCACCTATGACCAGGATGTGTACGCCACCTATGCGTCTTACGGCTTTAAGCTCCTGAAGAACTACAACGTAAAAAGCGGGGCCCGCTATGAATACACAGACCTGCAGGGTAATTACATTGCCCCGTTTAGACCGGCCTTCAAAGACAACTACGGCAACTTCATCCCCAATGTGCTGGTGTCCCGCACGTTCAAGAGCCAAACCTTCAGGGTGGGGTACACGCAGCGCATTCAGCGCCCCCAGATCTGGTACCTGAACCCTTACGTGAATGAGCAGGACCCCAAGAACGTGTCTTTTGGCAACCCTGAACTGGAGCCGGAACTGACCCACTCATATGAGCTGGGGTACAGCAACTATTTCAAGACCAGCTCTATCAACGTTTCTTTGTACTGGCGCCAGACCAACAATGCCATTGAGTCTATCAGAGACATTGTAGGCGAAACCGATGCCTTACCCGTAGACGAGACAACCTGGCGGAAAGCAGGCGTGGCCTACACTACCTTTTACAACATAGGCAAAAACGCCACGTATGGCCTTAGCCTGTCAGGCAATACCAAGCCCATGCCCAGATGGAACCTGGGCGGTTCTTTCAACCTGAACTACATTAACCTCAAAAGCACCCAGCAGAACAACGAGGCGGTACAGTACAACGTGAACATTAACTCTGGCTATGACTTTGGGAAAGGGTTGGCCGCGCAGTTCTTTGGCGCCTACAGCTCCCCCAGGCCTACCGTTCAGGGTAAGTTCTCAGGCTATTACTATTCCAGCTTTAGTGTGAAGAAAGACTTCTGGGAGAAGAAAGGCAGTCTGACCCTGGGGGTGGACAACCCGTTTGCCAAAGCCATTGAGTTTAAGTCTGAGCTGAGCAACAAAGTGTTTACCCAGAACGGGCTCAATCAGAACTACAACCGCGGGGTTAGGGTGAGCTTCTCCTACCGCTTCGGGAAGATTGACATGAAACAGCAGCCACGCCGCAAGAAGTCCATCAGAAATGATGACGCCAAGGCGGGTGATACCTCTAACTAGCCGTTACACCTTACCAGCAGAAAGGAGCACCCCAACCTCGGGGGCTCCTTTTTCCTAACCTCCTCTTGCTGTTTTCAGCCGTTGCTGCCACCACTTTTCTGAACAAAAGAAGAAGCTGTTTAGAGTTCTGAAACTGCCGGGCAAAGGCACCCAAGCAACGTACTTCACTGGTCCATGATGTCTGTTTTAGGGCTGTTTTCTGAAAAACAGCCCTAAAACAGACATCAGAAACTTTTGCAGACGTACGCTCTCTTTCAAATCTCTCAACGAGCTTCTATAGTAAAGTATTCACCTTTACCTGTCAATGTAGAGCGTGTTTACAGTTTGATTTTGCAGGCGAAAACGGGGAGCGAAAGGGTCTTTGATCGCGTTTTTTGAGCAGCGTAGCAGCCCTGTGGGGCGTGGCAACCGCCAGGTCAGGTTCTTATGAGGCCCGTTTGCAGCGCTAAAGACAAATGCACACCTGCCCTAAGATACGAACCCATTTACCGGCTACTTTTTCCAAATCTGCCCAAAACTGAAAAATAAACTGTTCCCCAGGCAACCCTTTTCAGTTCTGTCACATCTTTCAGACAGTTGCACCGCAACTGCTTTTGCTGACCACCGCCCTGCCCGTCACCCCCTGAGATTTACCTCCCCTTCACAGTAAAAGGAAAGGCAATCTAATGTACCAAACGCCTAACCCTATTCCCCAAACCCAACCTATGCGTCTGTCTTTCCTTTTTCTCTTGTCTTTGTTTCTTTTTGTTTCCGCGGCGCGGGCACAGCAGTCTGGTTTTAAGGGTAAAATCACCGGCCGGGTGGTAGACTCTGCCAGCACCAAACCCGTTGAGTTTGCCACCGTTACCCTCACCAATACCAGCACCCAAAAACCGGTAGACGGCACCATCACAGACGGCAAAGGCCAGTTCAGCTTTGGCAACGTGGCCCCGGGCACTTATTCGCTGTCTATCAGTTACCTGGGCTATGCCTCTACTACCCTGCCCGCCTTTACCCTGTCTCCGGCACAACCAGAGAAGACGTTCGCCTCCATCCCGTTACAGGCCAACACCACCAAGCTGCAGGAGGTAATGGTGGTGGCCCAGAAACCCCTGATAGAAGACAAAGGCGACAAACTGGTGTATAACGCTGAGAACGACATCAGCAACCAAGGCACCACGGCCTCAGACGTACTCAAAAAAGTACCCTCGGTCACGGTAGATGCAGACGGAAACGTGCAGTTGCGCGGTAGTTCCAACTTAAAAGTCTTAATTGACGGAAAGCCCTCCAGTATCCTGGCCAACAACCTGGCCGAGGCCCTGAAGCAAATCCCCTCAGACATCATTAGGAGCGTAGAAGTGATCACCAGCCCCAGCGCCAAGTATGACGCCGAAGGCACCGCCGGGATCATCAACATCATCACCAGAAAGAACAGCCTGCAAGGCGTAAACGGAAGGGTTTCCGGAACGGCGGGCAACCGCGGCAGGTACGCCAACGGCAGCATCAACGCCCGCCGGGGTAAGTTTGGGACCAACGCCAGCCTCAATTTTTACGGCAACAACAACCGGAGCGAGTCTTTCCTTACCCGTACCCCCAGAATGTCTGAGATTTCTTACCTGCGGCAGGAGGGGACCGCGCGGCAGTTGAACAACGGCCTGTACAGCCAGCTAGGGTTTACCTTTGACCCAGACACCCTGAACGCCTTTAACCTGGAGTTCAGCCTCTACAAGAACAAGTTCAACGGCACCCGTTTCCAGCGGACAGAAGACAACCAGGGCGTACAGCTCTATGACCTGACCAACCGGTGGAACGGCTCAGGCTTTGATGTGAACTTTGGGTACACGCACACCTTTAAACCGCAGCAGGAACTGTCTGTGCTGGCGCAGGTAAACCAGGGCACCTCCCATGACATCTATGACAACAGCATCCAGACCCAGGAGAACGCCTTCATCTCAAGGCAGCTGAACGACAATGACGCCCCCACCTATGAGAAGACGTTTCAGCTAGACTACACCCAGACCTACAAGAACGCTTCCCGGCTGGAGCTGGGAGCCAAGGCCATCTTGCGGGATGCCACCAGCAACGCCCGGTACAACTTCTTTAGGCTTAACAAACCTGATTCGCTGGCCATCAGTAACTTTGACTTTGACCAGGACGTGTACGCCACCTACCTCACCTACGCCTTCAGCCTGAACAAGAAATACAACTTTAACCTGGGTACCCGCTATGAGTTCACCAACACCCAGGGCGTGTTCTTGAATACCGCCAAAAATGAACCGAAGCTGGTGCGCTCCTCGTTCAAGAACGACTACCAGAACTTCATCCCCAGCGTGACCGTCTCGCGTACCTTCAAAGAGACCCACACCGTGAAGGCCAGCTATACCCAGCGCATTCAGCGCCCCCAGATCTGGTACCTGAACCCGTTTATGCAGCAGGAAGACCCCAACAACGTGTACCGCGGCAATCCGGAGCTGGACGCTGAGCTTACCCATTCCTATGAGCTGGGCTACAACACGTACTTCAAAACCACTTCTATCAACGGCTCGCTGTTTTACCGCCAGACAGACAATGCCATTCAGCAGATTAACCGCGAGGCGGGGCCAAACGTGATCCTGACCACCCCAGACAACATCGCCAAAAACAAAGTGTACGGCGTGAGTGTATCAGGCTCTACCAAACCAATGCCTAAATGGAGCATTAGCCCTAACTTCAACCTCAGCTACATTGATTTGAGAGGCGAAACGCTGTCTAACTCGGGGCTGCAATACAACCTGAGCCTGAACACCAGCTATGAGTTCAACAAAGGCATTACAGCGCAATTTTACGGCAACTACAACTCCCCCACCCAAACCGCCCAGGGCGAGTATGGCCGTTACTTCTACAGCAACGTGTCAGTGAAGAAGAAGCTCCTGAAAGACAAAGCCAGCCTGAGCCTGAATGTGAGCAACCCGTTCAGCAGAACGCTCGAGTTCACCTCTACCATAGACACCAACACCTTCCTGCAGGAATCTCGCAACGCGAATCTGGCGCGCCGTATTGGCCTCACGTTCAACTATAGCTTCGGGAAAATGGACTCTTCCCAACGCCAGAAGAAGTCTATCCAGAATGATGATGCCGTGGGCGGCGGAAAATAAGCCCTCGCGCTCCTTTCCCTGCAGATGCGTTTTGGGGCTGTTTTCAGAAAAACAGCCCCAAAACGCATTTTGCTTTGTTCGCCATAATCCTGATATTAAGCCCGTTAAGAGTTGCTCCTGCCCCGGCCATGCAAGGCGCAGACCCGCACTAGCAAACCCTGGGGCTCCCGTTTTATGGCTACTTTTCTGAAAACAGCCTCAAAACAGAAGCTGACTCAGCGCAGACGCTTGCGCCAGAGCCTAAGAGAAAACCCAATCAGCTCATTTAATCCAGCATGAAAAAATATTCCGCCTTCCTCGCCCTCAGCCTTTTCACCTTTACGGTAGGTTTGGCGCAGAAAAAACCGCAGCGGGTCATCACCACAGACATTGACAACTTCTGGGTAGCCTATGACAGCATGCGCACCACCCAGGACAGCCTCAAGCAGCTGCGCTACCTGCAGACGCTCTACCTGGACAAAGGCACGCCCGGTCTCAAAGCTTTAATGGAGGTAAGGGACTACCAGCCCGCAGAATGGGTACACGCTGTCAGGCAGTACCCCAAATTCTGGAACTCCCTTAGGCCCCGCACCCAACTGGCCAAATCTGGCGCCCAGGGGCTGGAGCCGCACCTGAAGAAACTCCAGCAGCTCTACCCGCCGCTCAGGCCGGCCAGCATTTACTTTGCCATAGGGGTTTTCAGAACCAGCGGCACCACCAAAGACAACATGGTCCTGATTGGGGCCGAACTTGTTACCGGCAACTCTCAGGTAGACCTATCAGAGCTGCCCCAGAACCTGCAGACGTTCCTGTCGCGCTACTACCAGAGTGATCCCTTTAAGAATATTATTCCGCTGAACGTGCATGAATACGTGCACACCCAGCAGAAAGGCCTGGGCAGCAACCTGTTGGGCCGCGCCCTCATGGAAGGGGCCTGTGATTTCATAGCCGAACTGATCACGGGCAAGCAGATGCCGCTCCCCTACATGGCGTACGGCACCGCCCATGAGGCCGAAGTGAAAGAGCGCTTCCAGGTTGACATGTTTGCCCCTTCGCTGGGCCATTGGTTCTACAACCAGCAGGCGCCCACCCCAGACCTGGGCTACTTTATGGGGTACGCCATCTGCAAAGCCTATTACCAGCAGGCCCAAAACAAGAAACAGGCCATCAAAGAGATCATTGAGCTGGAGTATGACAGCGAACCGGCCGTAGAGGCGTTTCTGGTGCAATCAAAGTACTACCCAACGCCGCTGAACAAACCCCGGCTGCTGCAGGCCTATGACGCCAAACGCCCCGTCATTACCCGCATTGTACCCATTACCGGCCCAGACAGCCTCATAGATGCCTCTGTCACTGAACTACGGGTAGAGTTTTCGGCTGAAATGGCGCGTTACACCGCCACTGATTACGGCCAAGGCGGCAAAGAGCAGTTTCCGGTGACGGCCCAGCCGGGCTATACCCCAGACAAGCGCGCTTACGTGTACAAGGTGGCGCTGCAACCCGGCCGTGCGTACAGCTTCAAGATGAACGGCGGCGGTTTCCAGACCACAGACGGGTATCCCCTCAAATCTTATGAAATCCGGTTCAGGACGAAGAAGTAAAGAAGCCAAACAACCGCTCCTTGCCTAAAAGCGGTGAAGGCGGCAGAGATACCATTTAATCACTGGCGCAGAAGCCTGTTAGAACCGTTGAGCGCTTCTGGGCGAGGGTTGTTTCCTAAAAAAGGAACTCAGAAAAAATGGTTACAGACCAATAACTGCGCCATAAAAACAAACCCTGTTTTCGGCCTGTTTTTCTAAAAACAGGCCGAAAACAGGGTTTATCCTTCCAGGGCAGGTGTTTCCTCTGGGGGCAGAGAATTCCGCTCCTCCTCCAGCCTGAACAGCGCCTTCTGCACCTCATAACACGCCAATAAATACAACGTAAACGGCTGCGCCGATTTCAGCACCTCCAGCAGGCCCACTATCTCCGGAATGTACACCCGCGCAAAGCTGAAGTCATGGGCAATAATGTCGCGGGTGTTGTCAATGATGTCGGCCAGTTTAATGGTCTGGGCGCGGCCCGAGGTGGTGGCCGTGCGCTGGCGTTCCAATTCTTTGCGTCGCTTGCGGTTGTAGCCGGGGGCCTGTTGTTTGGTGAACTGGTCGGTGAGGTCTAGTACCATCTGCAGCACCTCGGCAGGCTTCACGATGGAGCCCTGGCAGGTTTCCTCCAGAAACGCCTTCAGTTCTTCTTGGGTCACGGGCGTGTCTTCCAGCACGTCATGCAGCAGCGCGGCCATGACCATGCCGGTGGTGCCGCCGTACGCCATCACGGTCTGCGCCACCCGTTCCAGGTGCTTCACGTACGGCTCCTGGTGGTACTTGCGCCGCTGTTCGCCGTGTGCGGTTACGGCAAACTGCCACGCCTTTCGCTCCAGTTCATTAAACGCCAACGGGCATTCCAGTTCTTCCATGGGGTTTTGTACGGGCAAGCGTTGAGGCAGGTACTTCCTTCTAATGGGTGAAATGCGTTTTCGGCCTGATTTTCCAAAAACGGGCTGAAAACGAAGGGCAAATAGTTAGCAGCTTAAAGCCGTTGAACCCATCCCTCCCAAGAGGGGAATTTTGTTTCATTGAAAAGACAATTACTTTCTTCTATGGCGCGGAAGTTACTTCCGTGACTTTCAAGCAGTCTCTGAAGTCACGGAAGTAACTTCCGCGCCATAGTAGGGATTTAGCCACTAGAACTTCTGTTTTGGGCCTGTTTTCAGGAAAACAGGCCCAAAACAGAAAAGCCTCTAGAAAAGACATTCCTTTGTTTTGCTACATGACACGTGCTATCCCTGATTCATTCCTGCGCATTACCTACCCAATCTGGCCCAGTTCCTGCCGAAAGCCGCCGCTCAAGATTGGGAACCGGAGCCAGCTGCGCGGGTCCACGTTGTAATCGTCCAGGTGGAAGGCGGGGGCGTAGCGCTCGCGTTTCCATTGGTTGCGGCTCCAGAGGCTGAAGAACCGCTGCACGTACAGCTTCAGGTCGTTGTCTGCGTAGTCGCCGCCTTTGAGCTTCTCAAACACCTGCTGCGGCGAGAGCCGGTCATAGAACGCCAGGCGCTCCATCTGGTTCAGCAGCGGGTACGGCATCAAATCTTTCTCGTCGGTTTGGGCGCGCTCCAGCGGCCGAAGCTCGGCGCTGGGTTGCAGGTTGTTCACGTACTGCAAGCCCTCATAGCCCAGCTCCAGCTGCGCCCACACCAGCCATTGCCTGATGAACGCCTTGTCTACGCCCGCAATGGGCGAAATGCTGCCGGCGGTGTCACCGTCCATGGTGGCGTAGCCCACGCTGGCCTCTGAGCGGTTAGACGTAGCCAATAGCAAGGAATTGTTGAGGTTGGCCAGCATCCAGATGCCGGGGGCGCGCACGCGGGCCTGTATGTTCTGCAGCGTCACATCGTCCTGCTCCCAGGTGAGGTTTCGGCCAATGGCCGATTCAATTTTACCGCGGTAACTGGTGACTTCCTCGTCAATGGTCCAGTTGTAGAACACCGCGCCAATAGATTTGGCCAATTCTTCCGCAGAGCGGAACGTGTCATCTGAGGAGTTCACCGTGCCCTGGTACGCCGTGATGAGCAGCTTACCCACCAGGGCGTTTCTGAGCTGTTTTCCTGAAAACTGGCTGAAAACAGGAAGTTCTTCTGGCGTAAGGCAATTGGTCTTGCGCACAAACTCCTCCAGCCCCAGCTCCTCCACGGCCCGCGTCACCATCTCGGCCACCAGCACGGCGCAGAGCGAAGAATCGGCCCCGCCGCTCAGAGAAAGCACAAACCCGCGGCTACGGCTCTTGCGCATATAATCAAACAGAGCCAAGGTCACCGCCGATACAAATTCCCGGTTCTCGTCTACCGGCGGCAGCACGGGCACGTCTACCAGCGGCAGCGGGTTGAGAATATCTACCTCGGCGCACTCCATGTCTACGTCTTTGAACGAGAGCAGCACGTTGCGGTGAATCAGGTTTCCGTTCTGGGCAATAATGATCTCGCCGTCATAAATCATCTTGCCGGCCTCATTGCCCAGCAAATTGGTGTACAGGTAGGTGCAGGCAAACTCACGGGAGGCGTCTACCACCAGGTGGTAGCGCACATCGGTCTTGCTCATGGCAAAGTGGCTGGCGCTGGGGTTGATAATGAGCTGTACGCCTTTCTCCTTGTGCCGGTACGCCGGGCGGTCTTTGTTGCGCCACGCGTCTTCACAAATCTCAAACGCGAACGTCACACCCAGGTGCTCATAGATAATGTCACCAATGGCGTACGTCTGGCCCAACATCTCAAACTCCTGCACGGTGTTGGGGACCCAGGAGCTGAACCACCGCGGTTCATAGTGCACCCCGTCATTGGCCAGGAACTGCTTAGCGGTAAACCCCAAAATCTTCTGGTTGCTAATCACGCAGGCCGTGTTGTAGGTGATGCCGTTGAGGCGAACGGGCAGTCCCACGCACACCACAATATCTACGCACCACTCCTTGATTTCCAGCAACCGCTCAAAACATTCTACAGACACCCAGTCATGCAGGAAAAGGTCTTCGCAGCCGTACCCGGGAATGCTCATCTCAGGCAGGCAGAGAATGTCTACCTGCTGCTCACGGGCCTCTTCAATGGCGATTTTGATGTTTCTAAGGTTGTTCTCCCAGTCAAGGGGCGTTTGGTTGATGGCGGCACCGGCAAGTTTCATAGTTGTTCAGTTTGTGGCTTTTCTAACGCAAGAAATACCCTGGAAGTTAGAAATACGGCTCCGCCGATGGAGGGGCGTTACACGGGGAACCGTTGCAAAACTAAGAAGTTGGCGCGCAGAAGCAAGTGAAATGATGTAACAGGATTGCCTGGTAAGACCATTAAAGGTATCACCCTCTTGTCATCCTGGAAGAATCTTGTGAACAAACTAGAAAAACAGTTGCCGTACGCCCACAAGATCCTTCCAGGATGACAAAAAGAGAGAAATCAAGTTTTACTACAGCAAGCTGAGAGCCTTACGGAAGCTTTCTAAAGTTGCTACTGTTTTTTAAAAAGTGAAAGGAAAATCTGTTTTAGCCCTGTTTTCAGAAAAAGAGGCCGGAAACAGAAATTAGGAAGGGAGGAGGCCGTTGGCTTGCAGGGCCGCAATGCTTTTCTCAGCGGCGGCTTGCTCGGCTTTCTTCTTGGAGAGGCCGCTGCCGCTGGCAATGATGTCATTGTCTACCACCACGGCGGCGGTAAACTCAGTGGTGCTGCCAGACTGCTTCTGGCCCACAATCTCAAACCGTATGCTGCGGTTCTGGCCTTGCGCCCACTCAATGAGTTTGCTCTTGAAGTTGCTGGTGGTGGTGGTGAGCTGGTGCAGGTCAAAGTGCGGCTTCACCAGTTTTTTCAGGATGAACCTTTTGGTGTTTTCATAGCCTTTGTCCAGATAGACAGCGCCCACCAGGGCCTCTAAGGCGTTGCCGTTGATAAACTTATGGCGGGTCACGCCAGAGAAGCTGTCAACTTTGATCAGGGCAGTCAACCCCACCTTTACCGCCAGGCTGTTCAAAGACTCACGGTTCACCATGCGGGACCGGATCTCCGTCAGAAAGCCTTCGTCTTTGTAAGGGTATTTTTTAAAGAGGTATTCGGCAATCACTGAGCCTAAGATGGCATCGCCTAAAAACTCCAGCCGTTCATTCGTCTCCTGATTCCCTTTGAGGTTCTGCCGCACAAAAGAGGTGTGGGTGAACGCCAGCTGGTACAAGTGCAGGTTGTCTGGCACCATGCCCGTGATTTGGGAAACGGCGCTGACAAAAGCCTTGTCTTTATAAAAGAATCTATGAAACGCGCGTAAAACCGGTCTGATTGGCGACACTTCTACTCAACGAACTTTTTGAAAATCACCGAGGTGTTGTGACCGCCAAACCCGAAGGTATTGCTCATGGCATAGTTCACCTCCCGCTCCTGCGCCTTGTTAAAGGTGAAGTTGAGGTTAGGGTTGAACTGCTCATCATCTGTAAGGTGGTTGATGGTGGGCGGTACAATGCCGTTCTGGATGGCCAGGATAGACGCCACCGCCTCAATGGCTCCGGCAGCCCCTAAGAGGTGCCCGGTCATAGATTTGGTAGAACTGATGTTCAGTTTGTAGGCGTGGTCACCAAACACCTGCTCAATGGCTTTGGCCTCCCCTACGTCTCCAAGCGGGGTAGAGGTACCGTGCACGTTAATGTAATCAATGGCCTCTGGCTGCACGCGGGCATCTTTCAGTACATTCAGCATTACATTGCGGGCACCCAACCCTTCTGGGTGCGGGGCCGTGATGTGGTACGCGTCTGCAGACATGCCGCCGCCAATCAGCTCAGCATAAATCTTAGCGCCGCGGGCTTTGGCGTGCTCATACTCTTCCAGTACAATGGCCGCGGCCCCTTCGCCTAACACAAAACCGTCACGGTCTTTGTCAAACGGGCGTGATGCGGTCTCTGGGGAGTCATTACGCTCAGAAAGGGCTTTCAGGGCGTTGAAACCACCTACCCCGGCTTCAGTAACCGCTGCTTCAGACCCGCCGCTCAACACAATGTCTGCCATACCCAACCTAATATAGTTGAAGGAGTCAATCAAGGCGTTGGTGGCAGAGGCACAGGCAGAAACGGTCACAAAGTTGGGACCTCTAAAGCCGTACTTGATAGAGATATGACCGGCGCTGATGTCGGCGATCATTTTAGGGATGAAGAAAGGGTTGAAGCGTGGGGTGCCATCGCCGTTGGCGAAGTTCACACACTCCTCCTGAAACGTACGCAGACCGCCAATGCCAGACCCCCAGATGACCCCAATGCGGTCTTTGCTCAGGGATTCATCCATCAGGTTGGCGTCTTTCACGGCCTCATCTGCCACTACCATGGCAAATTGCGTAAAGAGGTCCATTTTACGGGCCTCTTTACGATCAAAATACTGCTCAGGATCATATCCTTTTACTTCGCAGGCAAATTGGGTTTTGAACTTAGAGGCGTCAAAGCGGGTGATGGGCGCGGCGCCGCTCACTCCGTTGATTAGACCATCCCAATATTCAGAAACTGTTTTCCCAAGCGGGGTTAGCGCCCCAAGGCCTGTTACTACAACTCTCTTAAGCTCCATACGCTGCTAGTAGAGGAAAAGAACCTGTATTAATAAGGTAAAATTAGATCAATAGAAAAAAGGGGAAAGATTACTTCGCGTGCTCTTCCAGGTAGCTGATCGCTTGGCCTACCGTTGCAATGTTCTCTGCTTGGTCATCTGGAATAGACACATTGAATTCTTTCTCAAATTCCATGATCAATTCTACGGTATCAAGAGAGTCGGCACCCAGGTCGTTTGTAAAGCTAGCCTCAGGCGTTACCTCAGATTCTTCAACGCCCAATTTATCAATGATAATAGCTCTTACTTTTTCTGCGATTTCTGACATTTTTTTATAAGTTTTTTAAAACACAGTGCAAAGAAATAGATTTGGCAACACAATGTCAAACAAATTCCCGGCAATAGTTTTATTATGCCACTTTTGTGAAAAGGTTTCTTGCCTTTTGGAATTGCTTCTTTAAATTGCCTTCCCAACTTTACGTTTACCTATCTTCCCCAACCCATGAAGTCTTTACGCCTTGAGCTAGAGTACGAGTATGATTTCGACTTATATGGAGTTGTGTCTTCCAGCAAGGAGTATACCCTGGCCTGGGCCCTCAATAAGTACTTCCGGCTCCGGCTGGTGAAGCAGGCAGACCTGTGCATAGATTTTCTGCACAAGGGTCGCCTGGTGATCTCTAATTACCTGCACAGGGCAGAGCACGGCTCCCTCCGTCTTTTCAGAAACCGCTCCATTGGCACCAGCACCCTGGCCACGCCCTACCTGGTGCCAGACATAAAAGAATACGACTACGTGATTCAGGTTACCGGGGCCCTGGATCATTTTCAGCAAGAATTGCTGCACAAGCTGCACGCCATACCGCTGGTGCAGTATGTGCGCTCTTTTGACCCCAATTGTTTACGTTATAAAGAAAACCTGCTTTTTTAGCGAATGGCTACTCATTTCAACAAAACCAAAATCATTGCCACCGTTGGCCCTGCCAGCAACACCCCGGAGAAGCTTAGGGCTCTCATTGAAGAAGGGGTAGATGTTTTCCGTCTCAATTTCTCCCACGGCTCTCACGCAGACCACCTCAAGGTAATTAACCACGTGCGGGCCATCAACGCCGCAGAGGGGTTCAACATCTGCCTGGTGCAAGACTTGCAGGGGCCTAAAATCAGAATCAATGACGTGGAAGACGGAGCGGTTGAAATAGTGGCCGGCCAGCAACTCACCATTGTCTGTGACAAATCACTGGGCACCGCCACCCGCCTTTCCACCAGCTACACCCGCCTGGCCTATGACGTGAAGCCGGGAGACGCCATCTTGATTGATGACGGTAAACTGGAGGTGACCGTGATCAGCACTGACGGCGACAAAGAAGTTCTGGCTGAGGTAGTTTACGGCGGGGTAGTGAAGCCGCGCAAAGGCATTAACCTGCCTGACACCGTGGTAACCGCTCCTTCGCTCACAGAAAAAGACCTGCAGGACCTGCACTTTGGCCTTGACAATGACGTGGAGTGGGTGGCGCTTTCCTTTGTAAGAAAGGTAGAAGACATCTACGAGATCAAAAAGATCATTGCCGAGCGCGGAAAAGACACCCGTGTCATTGCCAAGATTGAGAAACCTGAGGCCATCCGGAACATTGACGCTATTATAGAGGCCACAGACGCCGTAATGGTTGCCCGCGGTGACCTTGGAGTGGAGATAGGCATGGAAGAAGTGCCCATGATCCAGAAAATGATTGTGGAGAAGTGCAACGCGCTGGGCAAACCCGTAATTGTGGCCACCCAGATGATGGAAAGCATGATCACCAGCCCCCGCCCTACCCGCGCAGAGACCAATGACGTGGCCAACGCCGTGATGGACGGAGCTGACACGCTCATGCTGAGTGCTGAGACCGCCGCCGGCATGTACCCCATTGAGACCATCCGGAGCATGAACCGCACCATCCAGTCAGTAGAGGCGCAGGCCGAGGTGTTCCACCGCAACTTTATCTTCAACCCGCAGTCTTCCACCTTCTACAATGACACCGTGGTGGCCAGCGCCGTAGGGTTGGGCCGTGACACAGACGCCAAAGCGCTGATCTGCCTTACCAAATCTGGCTACACGGCGTTCCAGTTGGCCAAGCACCGGCCTAAAGCCAATATCTTCGTCTTCACAGACAACCACGTGCTGTTAAACACCCTGAACCTGGTGTGGGGTATTAGAGGATACTACTATGACCGCTTCGTTTCTACAGACGAAACCATCACAGACCTGAAAGAAATCCTGGTCAAAGAAGGCCACCTGAACGTAGGCGATATCTTCATCAACATTGGCTCAATGCCCGTGGTAGAGAAAAAACGCGCCAACATGATCAAGTTAAGTGAAGTACGTGAGTAGCAGACCCACCCAACCGAAGTAATTAAACACCGTTTCACCAAGAAGGCCTGTCTCCCCAAGAGACAGGCCTTCTTGCTTCTTCTGGTTTCCTGTCTGTCAGAAGATTTCTGTTTTGGGGCTGATTTCAGAAAAACAGCCCTAAAACAGAAACTGGCGCCAACACAAAAAGCCTTGCAGAGTGCAAGGCTTCTAATGATTTACCAGGAAAGTAAATACCGCCAGTAAACTAGGCAGCTAAGTTATTTACGAAACGAGCCAATTTAGATTTGTTGTTGGCCGCTTTGTTTTTGTGAATCACGTTCTTCTTAGCCAACTTGTCCAGCATACCAGATACCGTCTTGAACAGTTCTTGCGCCTCGGCTTTGTCGGTTGTCAATCTTAAACGCTTTACAAAGGTACGGGTAGTTTTCGCCTGGTAGCGATTCAGCAAGCGTTTCGCGTTGTTGGATCTGATTCTCTTTAATGCTGACTTATGGTTAGCCATGGTTGTGATTATAGATAAATGCTTTTGACTCTGATTCTAAATGAGTTTGCAAAACTACAAGATTGCCAAATAAATTCCAAGAACCACCCGTTAAAATTAACGAGATTCTCCCAGACCGGGGCCGGGCGTTTCGCCCCTCCCCTGCCGTTTTGCCCTGCAAAAGTACATTTTCTTTCTATAGCTTACTACGGCAACGCGCATTTTTCTTTACAGGAGCAGCCCGCACTGGCGCGCAGGAGAATAAGTACCCTTTTGGAAACCAGAACGGTGACTGCTGTGTTTTACACTTGATTTCGTAATTTTACCTCAGAAACAGACATTCATCCTTTTAATTACCCATACCCATGGCAATGTACCCTGAATATATGGTCGCTCCCATTAGAGAGGACCTTACCTCTGCCGGCTTTGAGCAACTGATGACGCCCGAAGAAGTAGAGAATGTGTTAAACCAGAAAGAAGGCACCGTACTGGTAGCCGTGAACTCAGTGTGCGGCTGCGCCGCCGCCAAAGCCCGCCCCGCCCTGAAAATGGCCGTAGCCAGCAGCGAGAAAAAACCCGCTAAACTGGTGACCGTTTTCGCCGGCATGGAAAGCGAGGCCGTAGCCAAGGCCCGCGAGTTCATGCTGCCGTACCCACCGTCTTCCCCGTCTATTGCCTTGTTCAAAGACGGCGAGCTGGTGCACGTGATTGAGCGCCACCATATTGAGGGCAATGACCTTACCCGCATTGTAGACAACCTGCAAGGTGCGTTTGAAGAGTACTGCTAAGCATTTGCTCCTTATTTGATTCAACAGAAAAGCCTGGCTTCTTTAAGTCAGGCTTTTCTGTTTTCGGCCTGTTTTGGTGAAAACAGGCCGAAAACGTGGTAGACGCTCGGAGGTCCTTCGGACGCTACGAGGTCAGTTTGTCCAAAAGATTGGCCGAAGAGTAAGTGCGTGGAAGTTACTTCCGCGCCATAGTCCTCATTTGTCAACCTGAAAGGACCTTATAGGCAAACTGTATTCCCGTTTACTGCAAAGCTTTTCTAGTCCGCCCACAAGGTCCTTTCAGGACGACAGGTGGAGTGAAGATGGACTAATTATGAGCGTTGCTACCAAGGCACTCCCCCACTAACAACTAACAACTAACAACTAACAACTAACAACCACCTCCTACAGCACCTTAAACCGTTCAAAAGCCAGCCGCTCCAGCTCCTCGCGGTGCGTGGGGTGCGCAATGCTGATCAGTTCTTTAGCCCGCTGCCGCAGGTTTCTCCCGTACAGATCGGCTATGCCGAACTCAGTCACAATGTAGCGCACGTGGGCGCGGGTGGTGGTCACGCTGGCACCCGGCTTGAGCATGTTGACAATCTTTGACTCGCCTTTGTTGGTGATAGACGGCAAGGCAATGATGGGTTTCCCGCCTTCAGAGAGGGCGGCCCCGCGCATAAAGTCCATCTGGCCGCCCACCCCTGAGAACTGGTAGGTGCCAATACTGTCAGCGCAGACCTGGCCGGTGAGGTCTACTTCAATGGCGCTGTTGATGGCGGTCACTTTGGGGTTCTGGCGAATGATGGCCGTGTCATTGGTAAACACGGTCTCCTTCATCACCACCGCCGGGTTGTCATCTAAGAAGTCAAATACCTTCTGCGTGCCGTTGACAAAGCAGGAGACAATCTTGTTTTTCAGAATCTTCTTACGCGCCCCGGTGATCACGCCTTTCTCTACCAGCGGAATGATGCCGTCTGAGAACATCTCTGTGTGAATGCCAAGGTCTCTGTGGCTGCCCAGCTGCGCCAGCACCGCGTCTGGAATGCCGCCAATGCCCATTTGCAGCGTAGCCCCGTCTTCTACCAGCGTGGCCACCAGTTTCCCTATCTGGGTCTCTACTTCGCCGCAGGGCTTGCCGCCGTGCTCCGGCAGGGGCTCATCTACCCACACTTTGGCGTGCAGCTTGCTCATGTGCACCACCCCATCACCGTGGGAGCGCGGCACCCGGGGGTTTACCTCGGCAATCACAATCCTGGCCGTCTCAACGGCAGAAAGCGCCACGTCTACTGAGGCCCCCAGGGTGCAGAACCCGTGGGCGTCTGGCGGGGAGACCTGCACCAGGGCCACATCTAGCGGCAGAATGTCCCTTCTGAACAGCAGCGAGATCTCACTCAGGAAAATGGGAATGTAGTCAGCGGTGCCCTCATTGAGCGCCTGCCTGATGTTGCCGCCCACAAAGCAGGCGTTGGTTTTGAAGCTTCCGGCGTACTCTGGGTTGGTGTAGGGGGCGGGACCCTCTGTGTGCATGTGAATGAACTCCACGTCGCGCAGTTCAGGGCCGCGGGCAGAAACAGCGTTCACCAGCCTGAGGGGCGTCATGGCGGCACCGTGCACAAAGACACGGTCTCCGGAGTTGATCAGTTTTACGGCCTCTTCTGCGGTGGTATAATCAGGTTGCAGTGACATGTTTATTTTGCTTGGTACTAATGTAGTCTTACGAAACTCAGCCGCAAAGATTCCCCTCTGGTGCTGTTCTTAAAATGACAAAGGCCAGCACGGGGGCTGGCCTTTGTCATTTTTGGGCTGATTTGGGAAAAACAGGCTAGAAACGGGAAGCAAGGTACTGCTTCAGGTCAAAGCCTATGTCATGCCTGAAATACCGCCCCTGCCACTTGATACGGGTAGCCGCCAGGTTGGCTTTCTCCAGGGCTTCCTCCATGTCTTCGCCCAGGCCGGTCACGGCAATCACCCGCCCGCCGTCTGTGACCACGGTACCGTCAGCGTTTTGCCTGGTGCCGGCATGGAAACAGAGGGTGCCTTCTGGCAGGACTTTCTCCAGCCCCTGAATCTCCTTGCCTTTCTCATAGTCTTCAGGGTACCCGCCAGAGACCAGGAAGATGGTGGTGGCAGAACGCGGGTCAATCTCCAGCTGGAACTGGCCCAGCTCATGGTCATGCAGCGCCTTGAACAGCTCAAACAAATCTGATTTGATGCGCGGTAGAATGGCCTCGGTCTCCGGGTCACCCAGGCGCACGTTGTATTCAATCACATATGGGTCACCGTTCACGTTCATGAGGCCAATAAACAGGAAGCCGGAGTACGGGATCCCCTCTGCCTGCAGCCCCTGCAGCGTTGGCTCAATCACCCGCTCCCGCACTTTGCCCATGAACTGGTCATCTGCAAACGGAACCGGTGAGACCGCGCCCATGCCGCCGGTGTTCAGGCCCACATCCCCTTCGCCAATGCGTTTGTAATCCTTGGCTTCTGGCAGCAGCACGTATTCCTGGCCGTCAGTGAGAATGAACGCAGACAGTTCAATGCCCTGCAGGAACTCCTCAATCACCACTTTGTCTCCGGCTGCGCCGAATTTACTGTGCTTGAGCATGCCCGTGAGGGCGAAGGCGGCTTCTTCATAGTTCTGCGCAATCACCACGCCTTTGCCGGCGGCCAGCCCGTCTGCCTTCAGCACCACCGGGTACGGGTGGTTTTGCAGGTAAGCCAGCGCCTGCTCATAGGTTTCTGAGGTAAACGTCTGGTAACGCGCCGTAGGGATGCCGTACTTGAGCAGAAACTGCTTGGAGAAGTCTTTGCTCCCCTCCAGCTGTGCGCCCGCTTTTTTAGGGCCCACCACCAGAATATGCTTCAGGTATTCTTTCTCGGCAAAATAGTCTGCAATGCCTTCTACCAGCGCGGCCTCCTGCCCCACTATCAGCATCATGATGTTGAAGTCAGCGGCAAACTTGGCCAGTTCTTCAAAGTTGGTGATGGAGATATCAACGTTGGTGGCAATCTGGGCGGTGCCGGCGTTGCCCGGGGCAACAAAGATGCTTTCGCAGTACGGGCTCTGGCCTATTTTCCAAGCCAAGGCGTGCTCACGGCCGCCGGAACCAATAATCAGAACATTCATACAGTCATGGTTTAAACCTGCGCCTGCAGCGCGGGTGTGACACATTGGGTGCAGTTCTGTTTTTGGCCTGTTTTTCAGAAAAGAGGCCAAAAACAGAGATAATTACAAAGGAAACAAAAAAAGCAGGTGAAGACCACCTGCTTTTCATTTTTCTCTTCGGCCGCGGCCGAAATTAGTTAGCGTACTTGGAGAGGAACTTGATGCGCATAAGGCGCAGGTCCTCTTCTGTGTAATCATCAGTGCCCAGTTCTTTGATGGCCAGCGCCATGTTGTCTGAGGTGGCCGACATAAAATAATCTATCACCTCCTGCTGGCGGTCCTGGTCTAACACATTATTGATATAGTAGTCCAGGTTCAGCTTGGTGCCCGAGTAGCAGATGTGCTCAATCTCCTCAATCAGCTCTGGCATGGTGATGCCCTTAGACGAGGCAATCTCCTCCAGGTCCATCTTCTTGTCTATCTGCTGAATGACGTAGATCTTGAGCTTAGACTTGTTTACCGTGGTTTTCACCACCACGTCTGCGGCGGTGACAATGTCATTCTCCTCTACATACTTGGCAATGAGTTCCAGGAACGGCTTGCCAAACTTCTGCACCTTGCCCATGCCCACCCCGGCAATGTGCGCCAGGTCTTCTCTGGTGGTGGGGTAGGTGGTGGCCATCTCTTTCAAAGAAGGGTCCTGGAACAGCACGTACGGCGGCAGGTTCATGTCTTTGGCCAGCTTCTTGCGCAGGGCCTTGAGCATGTCAAAGAGAACGGCGTCATGGCCGGCAGAGGCCTGGGTTTCCTCTTTCTCCTCTTCCTGCTGCACCTCCTCGTCAAAGTTGTGGTCTTTGGCAAATTTGATGGGGTGCGGGCTCTGGATGAAGTTCTCGCCTTTCTCAGAGATTTTCAGGGTCCCGAAGTTCTCAATGTCCTTCTCCAGGAAGTTGAACAGCAGCGCCTGCCGGATGATGGAGTTCCAGAAGGCGGCATCCTGCTCTTTGCCGGCCCCAAACACCTCCAGCTGGTCATGGCTGTAGCTGTCTACGTACTGGTCTTTCATGCCGGTGAGCACGTGCACCAGGTGGTCCATGCCAAAGCGCTGGTTGGTCTGCACTACGGCTTTAAGGGCCAGCACCAGCTCCTCCTGCGCCTCAAACTTCTCTTTGGGGTGCACACAGTTGTCACAGAAGCCGCAGTCTTTGTCATAGGTCTCCCCAAAGTAGTGCAGCAGCTGCCGGCGGCGGCAAACCGCCGAGTCTGCGTAGGAAGCCATTTCCTGCAAGAGCAGCTTGGAGTTGTCACGCTCGGTGACCGGCTTGTCTTTGCTGAACTTCTCCAGCTTGACAATATCATCATAGCTATAGAACATGAGGCAGTTGCCCTCCAGCCCGTCACGGCCGGCGCGGCCTGTCTCCTGGTAATAGCCTTCTATAGACTTAGGCGTGTCATAGTGAATCACAAAGCGCACGTCTGGTTTGTCAATGCCCATCCCGAACGCAATAGTGGCCACAATCACATCAGCATCTTCATTCAGGAACGCATCCTGGTTGGCCATGCGCACGTGCGAGTCCAGCCCCGCGTGGTACGGCAGCGCCTTGATGTCATTCACTTTCAGGAGCTCGGCAATCTCCTCTACCTTTTTGCGGCTGAGGCAGTAGATGATGCCGCTCTTGCCTTTGTTCTTCTTAATGTACTGGATGACCTGCTTCTTGGTGTTGTGCTTGGGGCGCACCTCATAGTACAGGTTGGTACGGTTGAAAGAAGACTTGAACACTGAGGCGTCATCCATCTGCAGGTTCTTCTGGATGTCCAGCTGTACCTTAGGCGTAGCCGTGGCGGTCAGGGCAATAATGGGCAGATCGCCAATATTGTCAATGATCCCGCGTATCTTACGGTACTCGGGCCTAAAGTCATGCCCCCACTCAGAGATACAGTGCGCCTCATCAATGGCCACAAAAGATATTTTGGCCTGCTTCAGGAAGTCGAGGGTTTCTTCCTTGGTCAGGGACTCAGGGGCTACGTAGAGTAAGCGCACTTCGCCGCTCACGGTTTCCCGCTTCACCTTGTTCATCTCTGCCTTGGAGAGCGTGGAGTTCAGGAACTGGGCGTTCACCCCAAAGGCGTTCAGCTGGTCTACCTGGTTCTTCATAAGCGCAATGAGCGGCGAAATCACAATGGCCGTCCCCTCCATGGCCAAAGCCGGGAGCTGGTAGCAGAGAGATTTTCCGGCACCAGTGGGCATGATCACAAACGTGTTCTTGCCCGCCATGATGTTTTCAATGATAGCCTCCTGGTTCCCCCTGAATTGACTATAGCCGAAAACTTCCTTTAATTTGTCCTTTAATGATTCTTGTTTTACTAACATGTAATCGTCTTGTTTTAAGAAACAAGTTTTGGGTGTTATCTTTTTGTTGTCTTGTCTAATACAAATCTAACTTGAATCTCACGAAAAATATCAAAAATATTGCAAAAAATGTGTTGCGCGAAGAAGCGGCCGCCGTTCTTCAATTAGCAGACTACATAAATGATGACTTTGAACAGTGCGTACAGGCCATTTTGGCCATAAAAGGACGCGTAGTGGTCACGGGCATAGGAAAAAGCGCCAACATTGCCACCAAGATTGTGGCTACGTTCAACTCAACCGGCACCCCCGCCCTTTTCATGCACGCCGCAGATGCCATTCACGGCGACCTTGGCATGATACAATCTGAGGACTTTGTAATCTGCCTCTCTAAAAGCGGAAACACGCCAGAGATTAAAGTGCTGGTGCCATTGCTCAAACGCAAAGGCACCCAGCTGGCGGCCCTGGTCTCCAACGTAGACTCTTACCTGGCCCAGCAGGCAGACTTTGTTTTGAACGCCACCATTGAGCGTGAAGCCTGCCCCCACAACCTGGCCCCTACCACCAGTACCACCGCCCACCTGGCCCTGGCAGACGCCCTGGCCGTGTGCCTGCTGGAATCCCGCAACTTCAGCAGCGAAGACTTTGGGGCCCTGCACCCCGGCGGCTCCCTGGGCAAGCGGCTCTACTTGAAAGTTGATGATATTTATAAGCAGAACGCGGCGCCCAAAGTAGCCAATGACGCCACCCTGAAAGAGATTATCATTGAGATTTCTTCTAAACGACTGGGCGCAACTGCCGTTGTAGACCCTGCGGGCCAGTTAACGGGCATTATCACAGACGGCGATTTGCGCAGAATGCTCTCCAACTTTGAGAACCTGCACGGCATCAAAGCGGCAGACATCATGACTCCTTCCCCGCTGACCATTGACTGTGAGGCCTATGCCGCCGAAGCGCTGGCCACCATGCAGCAAAAAAATATTACCCAACTGATTGTGGTGAAATCAGGTAACTTTGCGGGGTTCGTGCACCTGCACGACCTATTGAAAGAGGGACTAGTATAAGAAATGAACGAAAATACCTATGTAGTGGTCATGGCGGGAGGCATTGGGAGCCGGTTCTGGCCTATTAGCCGGGTAAGCCACCCCAAGCAGTTCCATGACGTGCTGGGCACCGGTGAGAGCATGCTGCAAACCACCGTGAAGCGGTTTGCCACTGTCTGCCCCCCTGAGAACATCTACGTGGTGACCAACCGGGAATACGCCTCGCTGGTGCGGGAGCATCTACCTGAGCTACCAGAGAGCCAGCTGTTGCAGGAGCCTATTGGCCGCAACACGGCCCCCTGCATTGCCTATGCGTGTTATAAAATAGCCAAGAAGAACCCCAGCGCCAACATTGTGATTGCCCCGGCAGACCACGTCATTTTGCGCGAAGATGCGTTTATCAGCTGCGTGAAAGAAGGGCTGGCTGCCACTGCCAATCAAGACATTCTGGTCACCCTGGGCATCAAGCCCACCCGCCCTGACACCAATTACGGGTATATCCAGTTTATAGATGAGCCCAACAGCACCCTCAAAAAGGTAAAAACCTTTACTGAGAAACCGTCTGTTGAGATTGCGCAGATGTTCCTGGACAGTGGGGAGTTTGTCTGGAACGCGGGTATCTTTATCTGGAACGCCAAAGCCATCATCAAGGCGTTTCAGCAGTACCTCAATGAGATGGCAGACACGTTTGAAGAGGGTACCCCGGCGTTAGACACTGACCAGGAGGAGCAGTTCATCAACACCGCCTACTCCCATTGCCGCAACATCTCTATTGACTACGGGGTCATGGAAAAGGCAAACAATGTGTTTGTGATCCTGGGAGACTTTGGCTGGTCTGACCTAGGCACCTGGAACTCCCTTTACAGCCTCTCTGAAAAGAACATTGATGACAACGTGGTCAACGGCAACGTCTTGTTGTATGATGTGCACAACAGCATCATCAGGGCACCAGAAAACCACCTGGTAGTGGCACAAGGGCTTGACGGCTACATTATTGCCCAGCATGACAATATCTTAATGATCTGCCGCCGGGAAGATGAGCACAAGATAAAGGACTTTGTGGCAGACGCCAAGGCCATAAAAGGCCAGAACTATATATAAGACTTTCCTTGCAGGTAACAAAAAAGAGCGGGGCTGCTGTCAAACCAGCGGCCCCGCTCTTTTTTGTTACCTGCAGCTACGCCGTTATAACACCTGTTCGGTTTTCGGCCTGGTTTCAGGAAAACAGGTCAAAAACAGAAGGGGCTCCTACCCGCGCAAAACACCTGAACCTTCACCAGGTATTTGTGAGGCCGCGTCTAAAAGGGTTCTTTTGGCGGTTCCTGCTGTTTCTATCAAACGGTAGGTACAACCTTTCCGCTGAGTCAAGTGGAGCCAACCGCCTTGGGTGGCGGCAGTACATGTTCCATCCAGAAGAAGCGTCCAGTCAAACCCTGCCGGCCAGAGAGAGCTGTTTTCAAAAGTTACCTCCTGCCCTTACACCTTAGCCCTGCCCAATGGGTGGGTACTTAGAAAAACCTGAGGGGCCGGAGAAAGAGTTGCCAAAAAAGGGGAAGCGTGACAGTAGCAGCAGGGTAATCTGCCGCTGGGCGGGTCCTGGTAGACATACCGGTGTAGGTGCCTTCACTCAAAAAGGCAAGGGCACCCGTTCTTGCTCTTCAATCTCATCAAAGCAAGAGAAGGAGAGCAAAGCTACCATTACCAGCTTATTCTTCATTGGTACGCTTTTACCCAGAAGACCCGTTGCCCGCCAAAAAGAATGCCCTGCTTCTGGTGAAAAATAAATGAAATGGCTGTATCAAGAGCTGGACTGGCCGGGCCCACCATTCTGTTTTGAGCCTGTTTTCTCAAAAACAGGCTCAAAACAGAGAAGCCGGTGTGCTCTAAATGAACCCACCGGCTTCTCTGTTTTGCAGAATACTATGCCTTCTGCCGCTGCCGCAACGCCTCAAACAGGATGATGCCACTGGCCACCGACACGTTCAAGGACTGGATCTGGCCGGTCATAGGGATTTTCACCCGCACATCGGCGCGCTTCAGGTACTCAGGGGAGATCCCGTCTTCCTCGCTCCCCATCAAGATGGCAATTGGCCCGGTCAAATCAACGGCGGCATCGGTGAGGGTCTCTTCGGCTTTCTCTGTACAGGCAATTACGCGTATGCCAGACTGCTTCAGGAAATGCAGCGTTTCTTTCAGGTTGGGCTCTCTGCACACAGGAATAAGGTTCAACGCCCCCGCCGATGTCTTCAAAGCATCTGCGTTGATCTGGGCGGCTCCCCGGCTCGGGATCACAATGGCATCTACCCCCATACACTCAGCGTTACGGGCAATGGCCCCAAAATTGCGCACGTCTGTGATGCGGTCCAGCACCATCAGCACCGGGTCTTTCCCTTTCTCAAACAGAGAAGCCACTATCTCATCTAACGGAGAATAGGAGATAGCCGAAAGATAGGCCACCGCCCCCTGGTGGTTTTTCCTGGTCAGCTGGTCCAGCTTCTCACTAGGCACCAGCGAAACCGGAATATCAGCCGCCTTGGCCATCTCGGTGATTTCCTGGCTGATGCTGTGCTTCACCCCCTTCAGCAGATAGATCTTCTCCAGAGTCTTACCGGCGTGCAGTGCCTCCAGTATCGGCCGCAGGCCGAAGATCATCTCCATTTTATCTGCCTTCGGCTGGCTGTAGTACCTTTTTGGCCCGCCACCTTCTCTATCTCTGTAGTTCCTTTTTTCCATGTTTATGCTTGCTGTACAGAAAACAACGCTTCTGTTGAAAGCACAAAGGTAGCCATTTCATCAGAAACGATAACATTCCCGGTCATGGGCAAAGCTTGGTTTGCCCCGGCCCCTGCGGCCAGCCAAAGAATCTGCCGCCTCTTCTCGCCGCCAAAGGGTTATTCCCTTTCCCTGAACCACTTTGGGGCAAAGCCTGAATTCCTGTTTTCGGGCTACTTTTTTAAAATCAGGCCGAAAACAGGAACGAAAAAACAGGGGCCAGAAATAACTAGGAGTTATCTTATACATTGAAGCTGTTGAGGGTTGCCAGTTTTCTGCAGTTCAGCGGCCTTGGCTGGCGCAGGCGTACATTTGTGCCCACGTTTTGGATCTGATTTCAGGAAAACAGCCCAGAAACAGAGGGAACCCCTACCCGTTCTGAACCCTACCCCTTGATCAGTCATGTTTGGCATAACGTCTATGTCTCAAATTCTTAACCATTGTGAAAGGAGGACAAGCTGTTTAATTGTGTTTGCCTCTTTACAGCACGCAGAAGGAAAGCAGTACAATCAGGAATAACTCAGGTTTAGGAATAGGTAAAAACTGCCCCCCCCCCCCGAAGACAGGCCCGTTACGTGCTACGAGGAAAGAGGCCGTTTTCCCTGATTGGCAACCCGGAAGCAGGTACTGAGGGGATTTGCAATCCCGGCCCCTTCTCCCTTGGCTCCTGTAACGCGGATGGCAAATCGGCGGGATACATTCAGTTTGGGAGTGCAAATCCCGAACAGCGGAGAACTTAACGGCTCTGCCCGGCCCGGAGGGGGAAGTTTTGGTTCTTGCATAGGAAAAACCGGGTCAATAATCACTACTACTATTGGCCCGGTACTCAGTTGGCCAGAAAGAGGGCTTTTTTTCAGAAACAGCTTCTCTGCCCACTTACGTTAAAGCAATCCTGTTTTGGGGCTGTTTTCGCGAAAACAGCCCCAAAACAGGATTGCTTCCCAAAAGCCACCGTAGTCATTCTCCTCTTCTCAAAAGCACACGGCTCATTCTACTACCAGCAGAACCTAATTTCCAGTTTCATACCTGGCCACTCTTCCTCTTGAGAGCAGTTGAGCAGACCCAAAAAAAAAGAGGCCGCAACTAAGCGGCCTCTTTTTCTAAACAATGCAAACTGCCTTACCTGGACATCTGGCCGTAGTACTGCATGAATCTCTGCTCAATTTCAGCGGACTTCTGCGTCATGCCAATTTGGCGGCTGGCCTGGATCAGCTGCTGCATGATGAACAGGTTGATCCTGATCTCCGTGTCAAACAAGGCACTCTGGTTAAAATAATACCGCAGCGCATCATCTGCGCGCTTAGACATGACATTGACAATCTCTTCGGCCTTTTTCTGCTCCCCTACCTCATGCAGCGGCACCACGTAAGGCGGAATGTAGTAGTCATACGGAATGGCGCTGTCAGGCATTTTCTCCAGGCTGTGGTTCAGAATTTCCTTCGCCTTGGCTTTGTTCCCCTCCTGCAGATAGGCCACCGCCAACTGGTAGTATTTGTCACGGGCGTTGGCCGGGAACCTGAGATAGTTCTCGTCATAGAAAATATCTTCACGGTCCAGGTTGCGCCATGACATTTTGTTCATCATGTTGTCATACATGATGTCTTTGGCAATGTACGCCGCTGACTCTGGGTTGGTGTTCAGCACCGGCACTATACGGTAGGCAAGGCCTTCCAGCTGCAGGTAGTTGTCTAAGCCCACAAAGTCTGAGTTATCTGCCGTGGTAGAGAAATATACCGGGCGCTGCCAGTTATTGTTGGCAATCAGGTCAAGAATAGCCAGGTGCTTCTTCTCAAGGCCGCCTTTGTTCACCGTCCAGCGCATTTGGCTCACAATGGAGTCTTGCCGCTCTGCGGGAACGGCTTTGGCCGCCAGCACCGCCTGCTTATCAACATTCAGCACAAAGTTCTTGGTTGGGAAAGAGAGGTACGTACGGCCGGCCCTGTCTCCAATCTGCAGTGCCTCATGGTTCTGTTTCACCAGTTGAATAAACTGTTTCAGGTCCATACCGCCGGCTACTTCTGGCCGCTCAACATAGGGCAGGTAGTCATTGATTCCCTGGCGGTAGTTCTCGTTCTCAAGGCTCATAGGGAACGGCTCAGACTGGTACGCCTGCCGTTTCATCTGGTCAAGGTACCAGTCTGTGTTCATGTAGCTGAGCACCGCCACGCGCACATCTGTCCTGAAGCCTTCCACCTCCTGCACATACCACAGCGGGAACGTGTCATTGTCGCCATTGGTAAAGAGGATGGCGTTAGGGGCCACAGAGCTTAACAGGTTGCGGGCAGAGTCAACAGAGTGGTAACGGTCTGAGCGGTTATGGTCATCCCAGCCCTGCGCGGCCATAAGGCCCGGTGCCAACAGCCCCAAGACCGTGGCCAGAACACCCGCCAGCACCTCCGTCCGTAAGGTTTTCCGCAGGAAATCAGCTATGGCCAGCACGCCCAGCCCTATCCAGATGCTGAACGCATAGAAGGCCCCGGCAAAGGTATAGTCCCGCTCCCGCGGCTCAATGGGCGGCTGGTTCAGGTAAATGACAATGGCCAGACCGGTAAAGAAGAACAAAAGCCCCACCACAAAGGCGTCGCGCTGTTTCTTTCTGATCTGGTAAATAAGCCCCAGGATTCCCAGCACCAGCGGCAGCATGTAGAAATTGTTCCGGGCTTTGCTTTCGGCTACGCGCTCAGGCAGCCCCTCGTTTCCTTCCCAGGGCCACAGAACCCCAGACTGCTGAATGTCACCGTCACGGCCCACAAAATTCCACCCGAAATAGCGCCAGAACATATGGCCCATCTGGTACCGGAACAGGAAGCTCAGGTTGTCTGAGAAAGAGGGTTTCTGCCCTTCGCGCACGTCTACCCATTTCTGGTACTGCGCAATATGGCCGGGCTGGTTGCTGTACAGGCGGGGCAGCAGCACTTTGTCTTTGGAGTCATATACGGCTTCTACCTTACGGCCCACCTCTATGTACTTGTCTTTGCCCTTGATGTACTGCGCGCCGCCTTCTTTCTGGTCAATGGGCTCTGCGTTGTACTGGGGCCCAAACAGCAACGGACGGTCCCCGTACTGCTCCCGTTTCAGGTAAGACACAAAGGAAACAATGTTCTCAGGGTCGTTCTCATCAATGGTAGGGTCATAGCCAGACCTGATGGGAATGATAAGGTAAGAAGAGTAGCCAATGAGCACAAAAATAAAGCTCACCAGGGCAGTATGGAGGGTTCTGTTTCCGGTTTTGATGGCATAGCGCACAGCCCAGACCAACCCGCCAATAAACAGGGCCACAAAAATGATCACCCCGGCCCCAAAAGGCAACCCCAGGCTGTTGATAAAGAATACCTCAAAGGCTCCCGCCACAGACGGCAACCCGGGAATCACCCCCACCAGCACCACGCCCAGAATGAGAGCGCTGGCCACCATGGTGAGAACTGCCCCCTTGGTAGAGTATTTCTTCAAACGGAAGAAGAAGATAAATGCCAACGCCGGAATAGCCACCAGGTTCAATAAGTGGGCACCAATAGAGAGGCCCACCATGTAGGCGATCAGGATCAACCACTTGTCTGAGCTGACGTCATGCGCCCGGCTCTCCCACCGCAGCATGGCCCAAACCACAAAAGCGGTGAAGAAAGAAGACAAGGCATACACCTCGGCCTCTACCGCGCTAAACCAGAAAGAATCTGAGAACGTGAACGCCAATGCGCCCACCACGCCGCTTCCCATGATGGCAATGGTCTGCCCCAGGGTAGGCTCTACGGTTACCGGCTGGCCGGCCACGGCCGTTGGCAGTATGATTCTGCGCGCCAGAATGGTAATGGTCCAGAACAGGAAAAGCACCGTAAAGGAGCTGGACAAGGCAGACAGGAAATTGATCCACCAGGCTACCTGAGAGGTGTCCCCCCCGGCAAACAGAGAGAAAATACGGCCTAATAAGAGATAAAAAGGCGCCCCGGGCGGGTGCGGCACTAACAACTTATAAGAAGAGGCAATGAATTCACCGCTGTCCCAGAAACTGGCGGTTGGCTCTAGGGTTAAAATGTATACGATGGTAGCCACCGCAAACACCAGCCACCCCACCAGATTGTTGATCCGATTGTATTGCAACATGTTGTTTGATGATTGAATCCTCGAAATTAGCAATTTTCTGAAAGTCTGCCGTCTGGCAGTGCAGATAAATAAAAAAAAGAGCCAGCGGCGGCTGGCTCTTTCTATAACTTGCTCAGTGATATCTTATTGTTGCTGCAGGATCAGACGCTTGGTTTCCACCATTTTCTCATTCACCAGCAGGCTGTAGAAGTACACCCCGGCAGGCAGCGGTGACAGGTCAATCACAATGGTCTCTGAGGCAGAGCCTTGATTTACCGGAAACTCTTTATAAATCTTACCAATGGCGTTGGAGATCCTGATCTTGTAATTGTCATCGCCCAGGGCACTTAAAGAAATTTTAGTGATCCCCCTAGACGGGTTAGGGTACGCGGTCAGCGAAGGAATCAGTTTCACTTCTTTGGCTGCCTGCACTGAGGCCACCCGGGCAGAACTTGCAAACACCCCCTGCAGCGTACGCACCCCCGGCTTTGGGGCAGCAACGTTTGAGGTCTTGCTCAAATACAGGAAAGGCGAATATTTTTTTGCGTTGGGGTTGTAAGACGGCAAATGCAGGGCCGCTGAAATCCCAAAATCAGTGATGGTCAAACTGGCAGCCGTTCTCCAGCTCAACAAAACCGAATCAGATTTTGCTGTCTCTGCGGCACGGCCATGCGTTGGCAATACCCCTGGTATCACTCCAAAAGAGGCGGCTTTGCTCCCAAAGACCAGGCCTACAGAAAGAATTCCCAATAAAACGCGAGTAAAGATTTTCATACCATATAGAAAAGAAATAAGTACCACTTATCTGATTGGCTCAAATATAAGATTACCAAAGCAGAATACAAACATTCCCTAAGAAAAAACACCAGTTTTATCCACAAAAAGAACAATTGTCTCTTTGCTCAGTCTAAGCTGTTTTAGGGCTACTTTTCTGAAAACAGCCCCAAAACGCTTGTTAGTCTATCACATACCTGATCTCCTGGAACTGGAAGAACTGCAATTTTTGTTCCAGAAGCACCGCAAGTCTACCTGAGGTGTCAACCCCGGTGATCTGCCCTTGCACCCGCTGGCCGGCCACCTCAAAGGCATGCCATTCCTGGTACCGGTACAGGTGCCGCAGGTATTCCTGCTTCTGCGCCGGGGCTGCCCCGCCCCTGAGCCCCAGGTAGCGGCGCTCCAGGTTCTCCAGCAGTTGCTCCACAAGCCTGCCAAGCGGCTGCTGCTGCCCCGTGAGCAGCGCAAAAGAAGTTGCCTTTGGGTGCTGAAATGAGGTTTGGTTAATGTTAAGCCCAATTCCTACCACAGATTGTTGCAGACGTGGGCCAGAAATGGTGTTCTCTATGAGAATACCGCCTAACTTGCGGTCATGGTGGTAGAGGTCATTGGGCCATTTGAGGGAGCTGCCCTCTGGTACGTACAAGCGCACTAAATCCAGCACGGCCAGGGAGACGGCAATGTTAAGGGAGAACTGCTGCTGGGCATCCAGAAAAGTTGGCTTTAAAATCACCGACAACGTAATATTTTTGTCGGGTTCCACGTCCCAGGAGTTGCCCCGTTGGCCCCGGCCGCCGGTTTGGGCCCCTGCCACTATGACACAACCATCAGTGGCTTCATTTTTGTTAAGAAGCTCCTGTGCCACGCTGTTGGTTGAACGGCACTCAGGCAGAAAAACTAGTTGCTGGCCAACAAAGAGTGTATTAAGCGAAAACTTTTGCAAAGACTTTAGTATTTTTGAAGATCAAATTTATATTTCCCAGATGAAACACAACAAGATTCAGGACAATTCCGACATATTGGCAGAACTGGTGGTAAAAGGCATGCAGGAAAGAAAAGCTGCTGACATTGTCGTTCTTAACCTGAAATCATTGAAAAACGCCGTCTCAGACTACTTTATCATCAGCTCGGCCAATTCAGACACCCAGTTAGATGCTATTGCCAGCTCTATTGAAGAGGAGGTATTCAAACTCACCAAAGAACATCCCTGGCAGAGCGAGGGCCGTACCAACCGTGAGTGGGTGGTGCTAGACTACGTAGATGTAGTGGCGCATATCTTTTTGAAAGACAAACGTAATTTCTACGCCCTGGAAGAACTTTGGGGTGATGCTGAAATTACGCACGTAGCGTCTGAAGAAGGCTCTACACCGGCTGCTTTCTAAACCAAAAGCCAGCCAGGAGGTTTACTTTTTATTGAAGAGAACAATCCATGACAGAAAAACCAGACAATAAGAAAAAGAGGAAAATCATCCCGAACACCCCGCCCCGCCCTACCATGCAGATTTGGGTGCTGGCGGCTTTGGTGCTCTTCATTTTTGGCCTCACCTATTACAACAACCTCAACGCCACGGCAGAGATAAGACAACCGCAGTTTGAGGAGATGCTCCTGGCCCAGGATGTAAGCAAAGTAGCCGTTGTGAACAACAACATGGTAGAGGTAACCCTCAAGAAAGAGGCGCTCACTAATGAGAAGTACAAAAGCCTGCTAGACAACAGAGGCTCTTTTGGCACTGATCAGGGAGCTCATTTCAACTTTCCTATCATCACCGCAGAAGCCTTTAAGCAGGATTTTGACAAACTGCAGGAAAATGTACCCAGAGACCAGCGCGTGCCGCTGGAGATTGAGAAACGCACCGGGCTGTTAGAACTCCTGATGGGCTGGCCGTTCTTTATCCTGCTCATGGTGGGCTTCTGGTTCCTGATGCGCCGCATGGCCACCGGTGGCGCCGGCGGGCAGATTTTCAACATTGGCAAATCCCGCGCCGCGCTGTTTGACGCTGAGAACAAGGTGAAGATCACGTTCAAAGACGTAGCCGGCCTGGAAGAAGCCAAAGAAGAGATCCAGGAGATTGTGGAGTTCCTGAAAAACCCCACCAAATTCACCATTCTGGGAGGTAAAATCCCCAAAGGTGCCTTGCTGGTAGGTCCTCCGGGTACCGGTAAAACCTTGCTGGCCAAAGCCGTGGCCGGTGAGGCAGACGTACCCTTCTTCTCCCTGTCAGGTTCTGACTTTGTAGAGATGTTTGTAGGGGTGGGTGCCGCCCGCGTGCGTGATTTGTTCAAGCAAGCCAAAGCCAAAGCGCCTTGTATCATCTTCATTGACGAGATTGACGCCGTAGGCCGTAGCCGTAGCCGTGGCCAGGTGCCCGGTGGCAATGACGAGCGCGAGAACACCCTGAACTCCCTGCTGGTAGAGATGGACGGTTTCGCCACAGACTCCGGCATTATCATCCTGGCCGCCACTAACCGCCCAGACACCCTTGACTCAGCGTTGCTGCGCCCAGGCCGTTTTGACCGCCAGATCAGCATTGACAAGCCAGATATTGTGGGCCGTACCCAAATCTTTGGGGTGCACTTGGGCCCTATCACCCTGGCCCCAGATGTAGATGCCAAGAAACTGGCCGCGCAAACCCCGGGGTTTGCCGGTGCTGAGATTGCCAACGTTTGTAATGAGGCCGCCTTGATTGCTGCCCGCCGTAACAAAAAGGCAGTGGAGATGCAGGACTTCAATGACGCCATTGACCGCGTGATTGGGGGTCTGGAGAAGAAAAACAAAATCATCTCCCCAGAAGAGAAGAAAATTGTGGCGTACCATGAAGCCGGTCACGCCATTGCCGGCTGGTTCCTGGAGCACTGCGACCCATTGGTAAAAGTGAGCATTGTGCCCCGCGGGGTGGCCGCGCTAGGCTACGCGCAGTACCTGCCAAAAGAGCAGTTCCTGTACAACACAGAGCAGCTCATTGATGAAATGTGCATGGCCCTCGGTGGCCGCGCAGCCGAACAGATTGTGTTTGGCAAAATCTCTACCGGTGCCTTGAGTGACTTGGAGCGCATCACTAAAATGGCCTACAGCATTGTGACCATGTACGGCATGAACGCCAAAATTGGCAACCTGTCGTTCTATGACTCCAAGCAGCCTGACCATTCGTTCACCAAACCGTACTCTGAGGCTACCGCTGAGACCATTGACGCGGAGGTGCGCGGTCTGGTACAGATGGCCTATGACCGCACCATCCAGTTGCTAACTGACAAACGCCAGGAGCTGGAAGTGGTGGCACAGGAGCTGCTGGCCAAGGAGATCATCTTCCAGAGCGATCTGGAGCGCCTGGTTGGGAAGCGTCCGTTTGAGGCCCTCACCACCTACCAGGCCCACACCGCCGGAACAGACCGCAGCAAAACCCAAAGTGAGTTGGCCAGTGAGACCCACACCACCGCACCAACCGGTGCCCAGCAGAACCAGGAAGACACGCCAACGGCCGCTGAGCCAAACGGGTCTGAAAGTTCCGCCACCGGCGAAGGGACTACCTTCAGTTCTTAGCTGTTTTCTGAAAAGTAGGCCAAAAACAGAAATTCAACATGTACGAAGCCAAATCGAAAGAGATTGTGCTCCGCAAGGTGAGAGAGGCGCTGGCAAAGTCAGCGCCTTTTCTGCCTCCTACCCCTGACTTCAGCACCTCGGTCTACGGGCCGTTGCTGGAAGACCTTTCTGTGCAGTTTGCAGAGGCCTTCATTAGAAACAGCGGCACGTTTGTGTACTGTGAGAACGAAGAGGACTTCTTTGACCAGCTCTTTGAGTTCAAGAAGGAGCGCGGCCTTGACAACCTGTACGTCTGGGAGCCCGCCCTGAAAAAAATCCTGCACGCCGGCGGCATCCACTTCAACGGTACCGAAGAAGACTTTCTGGGCGCAGCCGAAGCCGCCCTCACCACCTGTGAGGCGCTGGTGGCCCGCACGGGCAGCCTCCTGGTCTCCTCTGCCAATGCCAGCGGGCGCCGGCTGTCTGTGTACCCGGCCATGCACCTGGTGGTGGCCAAGCTGTCACAGCTGGTGCCAGATATTAAACAGGCGCTTGCGTTCGTTCAACAGAAGTATGACAAGCGCTTGCCCTCTATGATTTCACTGGTGAGCGGCCCCAGCCGTACCGCCGACATTGAAAAGACCCTAGTGATGGGTGCCCACGGCCCCAAAGAACTTATTCTGTTCCTGATTGATGATCACACCGATTGACACGCTCCCTGCCGGTAAAAAAGTGTATTTCGCCTCAGATTTCCATCTGGGGGTGCCTACCCGGGAGAAAAGCCTGGCGCGGGAGAAAAAAATAGTTCGCTGGCTGGATCAGGTAAAGCAGGACGCACAGGCCATCTACCTGCTGGGTGACATCTTTGACTTCTGGTTTGAGTACCGGCACGCCATTCCGCGGGGCTTCATTCGGTTACAGGGCAAGCTTGCCGAAATCTCAGACAGCGGCATTCCCATCTACCTGTTCACGGGCAACCATGACATGTGGATGTTTGACTACTTCCCCAAGGAGCTGAACATTCCCATCATCCGGAAACCGGTTTCAACCCAAATTGGCCCCCATACCTTTTACATTGGCCACGGTGACGGGCTGGGCCCCAAAGACTATACCTACAAGGTACTCAAGCGTGTCTTCGCCAACAAAGGGGCGCAGTGGCTGTTTGCGCGGGTACACCCCAACCTGGGCATTGGCCTGGCCAACTTCTGGTCCAGGAAAAGCCGCCTGCAGAACACCGTGAAAGACGAAAAATTTCTGGGCGATGATGAGTGGCTTGTGCACTACTGCAACCACGTGGAAAAGCGGCAGCACCATGATTTCTACGTGTTCGGGCACCGCCACCTCCCGCTGGACCTGCCCATTGGGGAGAAAAGCCGCTACCTGAACCTGGGAGAATGGGTCAATTTTTGCTCCTATGCCGTATATGACGGTCAGCAACTCACGCTCACATATTTTGAGAAAGATCAAGCGTAACCTCTGGTTTCTATGGCTGGCGCTGGGTATCCTGCTGCCAGGGCGGCCCCGGGCGCAGACACCGGCCTGGGTGGTGGCTTTTCAGTCTCCGGCCAAAGGAATCACGCTGCACTCCATAGATCGGTTTGACCGCCTCTATGTTTCTGATGCCCGGCAGAACGTACTGCAGCTAGACACGCTGGGCAAGGTGATAAGCACCTTCTCCCCTCCTATTCAAGGCCGGGTGGCCATGGTGGAGGCCTGGAGCCCGGCCAAGATTACCGTCTTTTATGATGACCGCCAGCGGGTACAGTTGCTGGACCGTTTTCTCACGCCGCTGGGCTTGGCAGACCTGCGGGAGTATACAGACGGCACCGTGCGGGCCGCCACCCTGGCCGCCGATGACCGCCTCTGGCTTTTTGATGAAACCACGTTCCGGCTCCTGAAAGTAGACACCCGTTATACCAGAATAGCCCATGAAACCCCTCTGGAGCTGATCCTGGAGCGGCAGCAGCGTGACATCACCTTTCTACGGGAGTACCAGAGCAAGCTGTACATGGTAGACCGCCAGTCTGGCATTTATGTGTTTGACAACATGGGCAACTACCAGAAGAGAATTGCGGTGCCCCATCTGGCTTACGTAGGCTTTCTGGGAGATGAATTGTATTACCTTTCTGGCAACCAACTGCACTTCCAACACCTGTACACCCTCCAGACCCGCACCGTAGCGCTGCCTGAGAGCTCTACCCCCTACCGGCAGGTGCTGGCCGGAGATAAATTCCTGTACCTGATCACCCAGGATACCCTCCTGGCTCTCCGCTGGCGGAAATAGGAGAAGGTGCGTTTCTGGCCTGTTTTTCTGAAAATAGACCTAAAACAGAAACTACAGGCTGGTACTCCCTTTCTGGCCGGCTGTGAATACCTACTCCTTCGCCAGAAACTTCAGCCCCAGCACCCCGGCTATGATAAGGCCAATGCAGAGCAGGCGAATGGCATCTTTGGGTTCATTGAACAGGAAAATGCCCAGCAGGGCGGCCCCCACGGCGCCAATGCCCGTCCAGGAGGCGTAGGCGGTACCCAGGGGCAGTGATTTCATGGCCTGCGCCAGCAGCACAAAGCTCAGGATCATAATAATGACGGTGACCACGCTCACGCCCAGTTTGGTGAAGCCTTCAGAATATTTGAGACCAATGGCCCAGGCAACTTCACAGATACCGGCGGCAATCAGGTATAACCAGGCTGAGTTCATGTTCATCATGTTTAGAGTGAAGTAAGCAACTACTTTAGAACCTGTTAGCGTAGGTTCAGGCGGTTAGCCTCCGCTTTGGTCAGGTTTTACTTGTGTACTTACGGGTAAAATCTTTATTTGCAGAGAAGGCTACACCAATTTTTGCCGTTGCGTCTCTACTTCGCAAACTTATGAAAAAAGCAGTCTTAACGTGGTGCTTCTTTTGGGGCATTCTCCTGCTGGCGGCGGGGCAGCCTGCCGGCCTGGCAACAACAGAGCCCGAAACCCTGTTTCAGGGTGATGTGTCGCACAGCTTCTACTTTGCCCCGTCGCTCATGCTCACCCGCTGGCAAGATAGATCGGGCTTTATGGTGGGCGGCAAGGTGGCCTGGGTGCTGAACCAGAAGTTTGGGCTGGGGCTGGCGGGCTACGGGCTCACCACCCGCAACAACATTGGCGAAGTGCTGCAGTACGCCAACAACGTTTTTCTGCAGGTTGGCTACGGCGGCGCCCTGCTGGAGTACACCCCCAACCCTTCACGGCTCCTGCACTTCTCTTTCCCGCTGATCATTGGCGTGGGCGGCGCAGCCTATACCAATTCGCCGCTGGGCAACAACACCTCTAACCGCTACAGCTACGAGGTGTACCAGACAGACACTTTCTTTGTGATGGAACCGGGCGTGCAGGCAGAACTGAACATGGCCCGCTTCATGCGCCTGGGCCTGGCTGCGAGCTACCGGTTTGCCCAGGGGGTGGACCTGTCCAGGTCCAGTGACCGAGACATGAGCGCCCCCACCGTTTCCCTCACCTTTAAGTTTGGGAAATTCTAAAATGCCCCCTCCTCCTGTTTCTGGCCTATTTTCCTGAAAACAGGCCAGAAACAGGAAAGAATAGATAACTGCCATTGTTTCTTGAGCAGGCCGCTGCTCCCCCACCTGTACACTTAGCCTTTCAGGTTGACTCACCCAACCTTCTATATGAAAAGACCCTTTCATTTTAAACACAAGAAACTGGTGCGGTACAGCACCAACACCGGCATAGCCTTTCTTATCTTCTGGACCTTCTTTTTCATTCACCGCACCGGCCTGAAGGATTTTGAAGGGGATGACGTGTTCCGGCTGCTCTACAACTCAGTCATGGTGAATGTGATTCTGGAGGGCACCCGGCGCATTGCCAAGCGCCTGAGCAAGAAGTATGACTGGCGGGAGTTTGGCCTCAGGCGGTTTGTCTATGAATGGATTGCGGTACAGTCTTATATCCTGCTGGTGATGGTGCTCTTCCAGATCATTCCCAGGCTCATTCTGGGGCAGGTGGGCTCCTACAACTTCACAGACGCCGAGACCATACGGGACGTGAAAGAGGTGTTTGTGTTCGGCTCCATCATTCTGCTGTTTGTGCACTTCATCCGGTCCGGTATTTATTTTTACAACCAGTGGCACCGCTACCTGGTGCAGTCTGAGAAACTCAAGAAAGAGACCATCAAGGTGCAGTTTGAGTCATTGAAGCAGCAGGTGAACCCGCACTTCCTGTTCAACAGCCTCAATGCGCTGTCTTCACTCATTTACAAGGACCAGGACATGGCTGCCAAGTTTGTGGAACAGCTCTCAAAGGTGTACCGCTACGTGCTGGAGAACAAAGACAAGGAGCTGGTGCCGCTGTTCACTGAGCTGGACTTCATCTATTCCTACCTGTTCCTGCTCAAGATCCGGTTCCGGGAGAACCTGCGCGTAGACATTAACGTGCCTGAAGAACTGCAGAACCACCAGGTGGCCCCGCTCACCATGCAGCTGCTCATGGAGAACGCCATCAAGCACAACATTGTGAGCCGTGATGAGCCCCTCTACATTGACGTGTTTGTGGAAGGCGATTACATCATCATCAAAAACAATCTGCAATTGCGCGAAAGCCGGGAGGAGTCTACCGGCGTGGGCCTCAAGAACATCATCAACCGCTACAAGTTCATCACAGACAAAAAAGTGGGCGTTGAGGTGACCGCAGACAATTTCATTGCTAAATTACCGCTCCTTAGCAACGCCGCCTAAGCGCATGCATCAATGTAGCTCTTGCATGCCAAACCTGGGGCGAAAGGTTCTGGCTATACATTTTTTTAACAGCATAGCAGCGCTATGGCAGAGAAAGATAGAAGCTGTTTAGAGTTTAGATAGAAAGGCATTTGGCAAAGTTTCTAGTTTCTGTTTTTGGGCTGTTTTTCAGAAAACAGCCCAAAAACAGAACCACTGGCTGGTGAAAACCTTATCTGACTGCCTTTGCCTCCCAGTTACAAAAATTCTAAACAGCTTCATAGTAAGCCCGGTTCTTGTTACACCCGTTTGCCGCGCAAAAGCAAACCTTAGACCTGCTCCCATGAACATTCTCCTGATTGAAGACGAATACCTGGCCTCAGAGAAACTGGAGGCCCAGCTCCTGCGCTATGACCCCCGCATCAGAGTTTTAGACACCATAGACTCTATCAGGAACGCGGTGCGCTGGTTTGAGAATAACCCCGCCCCAGATTTGGCGTTTCTGGACATTCACCTGTCAGACGGCAACAGTTTTGAGATTTTCCAGAAGGTAGAGGTGCAATGCCCCATTATCTTCACCACCGCGTATGATGAGTATGCGGTAAAGGCGTTCAAGGTCAACAGCATAGACTACCTGCTCAAACCCATCAGCAATGAAGATCTGGCGGCGGCCATGGAGAAGTTCAAGCGCCTGCGGCAGAGCCAGCCGGCCCCACCCGCCCTGGACATGCACCAGATCATGGCGTTGCTGAACCGTAACAACCAGCCCGAGACCCCGCATTACAAAAACCGGTTCCTGGTGAAGAGCGGCCAGAAGATCAGGTCCATCTCTACTGAGGAAATCGCCTATTTCTACGCCGAAGACAAGATTGTCTTCCTGATCACCACCGCCGGCCAGCGCTTCATCACTGACTACACCTTAGACACCCTGCAGGAGCTGCTGGACCCGGAGCAGTTCAGCCGCCTCAACCGCCAGTTCATTGCCCACATCCATTCCATTGATGAGATTCACCCGTACCTCAAGGGCCGCCTCAAAGTATATGTGAAACCAGCTACAGACAAAGAGATCATCATCAGCAACGAGCGCGCGCATGCCTTCAAGGAGTGGCTGGGGAAGTAGCTTCTGTTTTTGGGCTGTTTTCCTGAAAACAGCCCGAAAACAGGAAAGCGAAGTTATTTTTAGTTTTGCTTACTCAACGTACTGGGCTTGCCAGAGGCGGATTTAAAATTATAGAATTTGCAATCTAAAAGTACCTAAATAAGATGCGAAAAAGATTCTGCCACCATGTATGCCCCGCTTGTGGCAAGTTATTTTTGGTGGTTGTATTTATTTCATTCTTATTTCCAGAAATATGTTCGTACTGCCAAGAAAATAATTGTTCTTTTAATTTATCATAGCTAAAATACAACTCATCCTTATCTACAATTGCTTTTATATATAAAATAGGAGGATGTATCCGTAATTGTTGGTAAGCCAACAACTTGTGATGTCCATCCAGAACGTAATGGTGAGAATTAAAACTCTTATCTACTGTCCCACAAACAGCTTCTTCTGTAATTTCGCAATACTTGTTAATAATTATTGCAAATGGTCTTCGCCCAGAGCTAATGATATTTTTATAGTATTGGACTCTTTCGGAATCAATTGATTCTAATGGCTGAGTTGCAACTAAAGCTAAATGCATCCCATCATAGAACCCATAAGTGGTAAATTCTAAAATATTATTACAAATAATTCTTTCGGATCTCTTTTTATCCCTTTTGAAATCTTTATAATCACTTATTAATTCATCTGCTTGTAAAACATCAGTTGCATTAAATATTTCTAAATGCCAATCCCATATTTTAAGCATATAATCATCAAGAAAGAAATTCTTATTTTCAGAGTTTGAAAAAGTAATTTCATAATTGCCATTCTCAAATAGGTCGAATAATGGCCTAATGATTTCAAGTGCTTCATCCTCCTTATCAGTAAAATCAAGATTAGTCGCTTTATCAATTATTTGTGATTTCTCATTCCTATTTTTTTCATCATAAGGTAATAAACTAATAAAGTAAGCAGTTGTACCATGGCCTCCTCCAAGCCAGACTACAGAAGTTGGCTTTTCAAATTCAAAATAACTCCCTACCTCAGATAGCCCTATTTTTATTATTCCTTTACCATTTGTTAACTGTATATGCATAACAAATAATTTATTTTACATGAGACCATTGGATGGATTAATTTTAATTTTATTTTCCATTAAACAAATCTAAAATACAAGTATATAGTTGTTTAAATATTAATAAGAAGATTGCAAATTCATTTAAAATAATCAACAAAACTCCCATTAGGAATACTTTAACCTTTCATCGTAATAAAAGTTGTTCTTTGACAAGTCTAGAATTGGCCAAAAGAATAACAACCCAATGAACCCGCAAAAAATTAACAAATGTCAAATACTAAAAAGCCCTGCGAAATCCTTTGCGGGCGGCACCATTGCGGTCATAAAATTTTTAAGAATATAAAAGAAAAGTTTAAATAAATTAAAGATGTGTCACTAATTGCTGCATTTCCCAATAAGTAAAAGAAGACACCAACAACTTTATAATTTTTAGCCTTAACTTGAAATGTAATCAGTAGAATCAATAATGCAGTTAAAGTAACCCTTCTATTTATTTTATTTAATATTACGCCCAACTAAGTTATAAACATACCTCCTCACTTTGGAATCACCCCTTCTTTGACCGCATCGCCTTCACCACTTTCAAACGTCCATCACCCACCAGCGTTTCATATTCTCCTGAGCCTAGCGGCACCAAAGCGATCCTTCCCTCTTCATTGGCATGCACGCCCCAGCCGTAGCGCTTGGTGAGCGGCAATGCCCTGAAACAGGCCTGCCCCTTAGAGAAAAACTTCTGCCTTTCTGCGTCCAGTTCTTCTTCAGGCACCTCGTTCTTAGCCGCGAAAACGCTAAACAAAACCTCATCTGACGTGAATTGATAAGGCTTCCCGTTCAGCATTTCAAACTGCAGGTTGGCCACGGTTTTGGCATCGCCCTTCTGGGGCGGCATCTCAGCAGTGGCTACGGGACAATCTTCGGCTACTTCAATGAAGGTGTTGTAGTAGTTGGTGGTGTGCATACAGGGTAAAATGGTTACTTTAAAAGTAGCCTTTTTTGAGTTGTTACCAAATGAAATTGCTGCGCCCATGGTTCTGGAACATCCTGTTTTCAAGCTGTTTTCAGTAAAACAGCCCGAAAACAGAAACCTCCCCTACGCCAACTCCTTCACCATCCAGATGGTGCAGGCAAAGTGGCCGGAATTGCCCAGCGCGTGCGGGATGTGCTTGAATCCCACTTTTTCATACAGACGCACCGCCTTTGCCAACTCTGGAAAAGACTCCAGATACAGCTGTCGGTACCCCAGCTGCTTTGCCAGAACCAAAGTCTTCTGCAACAGTTGGAACCCAACGCCTTGGCCCCGGCTGGCCGGGGCAAGGTAGAACTTCACCAGTTCGGCGCAGCCGTGAGGGAGCCCCTCTGTAGGGTACAGGCCACAGCCACCAATAAGTTCGTCTCCTTCCTGGGCCACCAGATACGCCCTGCCCGGGGTTTGGAACAGCTGGTACAGCTTGTCTGTGGTGGGGTCTGTATAGACAGTGCCGGGGCGGTCAATCTTAAATTCCCTGAAAACGGCTCTGATTAATGCGGCCAGGGGTTCATTGTCTGCCTCTTTCAGGCTCCTGATCACAGGACTGGGGCTTTGGTGGGTGTTCTGCATTTCCGGTTCTTTTTCAAGTCAAAGATAGAAAAGTAGCCTGGTTAAAGTCAGTAAGGCTCCAGCGCATGAATAAACGTTTCAATGATGAAGGGCAAGGGCAGCATGGGGTCCTGCCAAGGCGTTGTTAGGCCCCCTAGCAGTGCCGCCAAGACCATAGAAGCGTACCGGCACGTTCAGGCTATGCTCCGTCTCGGCCCAAAGGCAACCTTGAAACACCCTCTCCCTTAGCTACCCGCTGGTTTGGGCCTGATTTCGCAAAAACAGGCCAGAAACAGAACCGCCCGCCCCAGCCCGCTTCACCGGTGGGGCATGTTCCTGTTTACCCTGCGTACCCGCCCTCCGGTTTTGCCGGTTACTGCGCATTTGCAACTAAAATCCCGCATATAAGTAATCTAATAGACGGCTCCGGAGGCAAAACCGGGTAAGTCCCAATTAACCAAGTTTCAAACGCGTTGATGTCTCACCTTAACCCCAAAGGAAAATAGTATGCGAGCAATGAATTACCGAGGCCCCCTGCGGGTCAGAATAGATGAAAAACCAATGCCAAAAATCGAACATCCGCAAGATGCCATTGTGCGGGTGACCCGGTCTTGTATCTGTGGCTCAGATTTGCACCTGTACAACGGCTCCGTGCCAGACACCCGCGTAGGCACCACGTTTGGGCATGAGTTCACCGGCATTGTAGAGGAAGTGGGCCCTGAGGTAACCAAAATAAAAGTAGGCGACCACGTGCTGGTGCCGTTCAACATAGCCTGTGGCCAGTGTGTTTTCTGCAAGCAGGAACTGTACGGCAACTGCCATGAGTCCAACCCGCAGGCCACGGCCGTGGGCGGTATCTTTGGGTACTCGCACACCGCCGGGGGCTACAACGGCGGCCAGGCCGAGTACGCCCGCGTGCCTTACGCCAACGTGGGCCCCACGGTGATCCCAGAGGGAATGGACCCAGATGATGCGGTGCTCCTGACAGACGTGGTGCCCACCGGCTACCAGGCCGCCGAAATGGGCGGGATACAGCCCGGAGACACCGTGGTGGTGTTTGGGGCCGGTCCGGTAGGGATCATGGCCGCCCGCTGCTCCTGGCTCTTTGGTGCCGGCCGCGTCATTATCATTGACGAAGTGGAATACCGCCTGGAATTTGCCAAAAACTACGCGCAGTGCGAAGCCTACAACTTCAGGGAGATGGGTGACGTGGTGCAGTTTGTGAAAGAAACCACTGACTGGATGGGGGCTGATGTCTGCATTGACGCCGTAGGCGCTGAGGCCGCCGGCAATGCCATGCAAACCATTACCGGTAGAAAGCTGTTCCTGCAAGCGGGTTCAGCCACTGCCTTGCACTGGGCCATTAACTCAGTGAAAAAGGGCGGTATTGTCTCCATTGTAGGCGTGTATGGCCCCACTGACAACCTGGTGCCCATTGGCAACGTGGTGAACAAAGGCATTACCATCAGGGCTAACCAAGCCTCTGTAAAGCGCCTGCTGCCAAGATTGATAGAGCACGTGCAGAACGGGGTGCTGAACCCTAAAGGCCTGATCACGCACCGCATTCCGCTGGAGGAAGTCTCAGAAGGCTACCGCATCTTCTCCCAGAAGCTGGACAACTGCATCAAACCGGTACTTATTCCATCAACCGCCAGAATCTAACGCAACACCCTCATGGAAACATTAGCAAATAATTATTCCCATATCATTGGCTGGGGCATAGACGCCGACCCCAAGAATGACCCCACGTACCCCATGCGCAAACGCTCTGCAGATGACCACGGCGGCTACAACTGGCAAAGGCCCACGCAGCAGCCCATCAACATTGAGGTGCACCACTCCACAGAAAGGCCCAACGTGAGCGCGGTCTTCGGGACGGCGGTGCCCCCCAGCGGGTTGAGCGGCGTGCTGCGCCGTTTCGCATTCAAACATACAGAGAACCAGTACCGCCGCTGGCTGCCCATGCTGCTGGCAGACCGCATTAATGTGGTGGAAGGCATCATTGAAGACTTCAAAGACGGCAAAGTGCCCAACATCTTCGCAGAGAAAGGCATGAACGCTGATTTAAAACATGACCGCTCAGGGCTTATCCAGAAAGCCGCCATTGGCGCCTTTCTGGTGGCGGCCGTGGTGGCCTGGCAAATGGGCAAGAAGAGCGGCTCCCGCAGAGGCTAAGCTTTCCCTACTTTACAAAAAAGCGCTCGGCAGTGTTAACCACTGCCGAGCGCTTTTTTTATCTCCTTTTCAGCTCCTGTTTTTAGCCTGTTTTTCTGAAAACAGCTCCAAAACAGGATACTACTCTACTTCAACAGCCTCTCCAATTCCTGATCATGCTGACGTGCCTCCATTCTTTGCAGAATTTTCCTGTACCTGGGCCGGTTGTACCGCTGCAGTAAGATGGGATATATATTGAGGAGCACGTTCAAAATGATTAGCCATTTGCTTTCTGTGACAGAGGAAGTAAAAAAAACAGCAATAGCGAAGACAATTACGGCAATGATCAGATGTCCCAGCTCAGAGATGCGGGTATTCCGCTCACATGTCTGTAGACACGCCGGCTCTTTCTTCACCGGATTATTCTGCTTGCTGATCTTCTCCCACCCTACTGCCACCAGCAGTTTCCGGTACAGATGCAGGCCCAAATATTTATACCACCGGCCTTCCTTTTCAAAGGTCTTTTGTTGAAAGTAAGACCAGTCCAAATCTGGTTTAAGCAGTGTAATCACCACTGTGTACCACCCCATGAGCAGAAAGTTCAGACCCCAGCTGAAAACAAAGCTCTCCACCTTAAACACTCTGGTAAAAACCAGGCACAGCACTATTGTCACAATGGTGGCGAAAATGGAAATACCCCAACTTTTGGCGTTCGTGGTCATATCAGAAAGTAAAAACTTGTCTATTAGATGAATTGGGCAAAGGTATCATGGCAGATCATATATCCAACACCATCTCATACTGCCCCAGGGTCTCCTGCATTCCGCGCCCCTGCACAAAATTCAACAGACTGGTACCGTGCGCATCTACATTCACCACCGTGACCGCGGGTGCGCTGACCATCTCTACCAGTTTCTGACAAAGTGCCTGCCCAATGCCTTTCCCGCGCCACGCAGGGGCCACCGCCAGGTGGGCAATAGCGCCAGTTAAAGGGTAGACAACCCCGTACCCCACACACTCGTACTGCAGGCGCGCCTCTACCACCTGCACATAGTGGCCACTTCGGCCAATGGCCGCCACGTGGTGCTGCCAACTGGGTTCAATCTCCCAGAAGGTCTGGTAGCGGGGCCAGTTGGGCCCGGCCACCTTATGCAGTGTCACCCCGTGGGGCAAATGGGCGTGCCAGGACAACAGCTCTTTTTCCAGCCTGAAGCACCTGAAGGTACGTTGTATCGCAAAGCCCAGCCGCCGGTAAATGGCCAGCGCCCGCTTGTTCTCCTGAATCACCTCCAGCAGGCACTGCTCAGCGCCCTGCTCCCGCAACCGCGGTATACAGAACTGGTACATGCGCTCTGTCAAGGCGTGGCCTCTGCCGTGGGGTACTACGCCCGTTCCTCCGTTATAGGCGGTTTTCCTGCCCCGCCATTCGCCCAGGGCGTTCAGGATAAAACCTACCGGCTCCTTTTCTTCATTCAGCGCCAGCGGCGAAAGGTGGAGGTGGGTGCCATCACGGGTCAGTTTCATTTCCATCACCGCCTCTGTCAGCACCAAAGGCAACACATAGTCAGAAAAAGCCGTGTTGAACAGGGTGCACAGTTGCGGCACGGTGGCAGAATCAGCAAAAGAAAAGGTCATAGTTGTGAAAGCGGGCTAGGGGAAGTCTAAATAACAAAATTACTCCTCTTTTTCCAACTCAGTAGTTCTACTGCCCCACGGGCAACTAAGTACGTAAAAACCCGTTTAGCCTATGTACTGACACACCTTGAGGGTCAGACTTTTACCTAACCGACACACAAAATGAAAGCACTTGTCTTCCACAAAATTGGCGATGTCAGTGTTGACACCGTTCCAGACCCCATCATTGAAGAACCCCGTGATGCCATCATCAAAGTAACCTCTACGGCCATCTGCGGCTCAGACCTGCATATTTATGACGGCTTTGTCCCCCAAATGAATGACATGGTGCTGGGCCATGAGTTCATGGGCATTGTAGAGGAAGTGGGGCCCGGGGTGACCAACCTCAAGAAAGGCGACCGCGTGGTGGTACCGTTCCCTATTGCCTGCGGCCACTGCTTTTTCTGTAACAACAGCTGGCCCACCCAGTGTGAAAACTCAAATGACAAATACGGCCCAGACGGTGGGTTGATGAGTGAGAAAGGCGCCGCCCTCTTTGGCTACACAGACCTTTACGGGGGCATTAACGGTGGCCAGGCCGAATATGTGCGCGTGCCATACTCAGACTTCGGCCCCAGAAAAGTGCCAGAAGGCCTCACAGACGAGCAGGTCCTGTTTCTGACAGACATCTTCCCCACCGGTTGGGCGGCCGCTGACTGGGGCCGGATCAGGGGCGGGGAAACCGTGGCTATCTTTGGGGCGGGCCCCGTGGGCATCATGGCGGCTAAATCTGCCTGGCTCATGGGCGCCGGCAGGGTCATCAGCATAGACATTCAACCGTACCGGCTGGAAATGGCCCAACGGTCAGCCAACGCAGAGACGCTGCTCTGGGAAAGTGAAGACCAGGTGGTGGAGTACATCAGAAGCATCACTGAGGGCCGCGGGGCAGATGTCTGCATAGACGCCGTAGGCATGGAAGCTGACCGCAACCTGCTGGAGAAAGCCAAAGCAGTCATCAACCTGGAGAAAGGCACCCCCAAAATTCTGGAAGCCTGCCTGCGGGCGGTGCGCAGGGCGGGTGTGGTGAGCGTGGTGGGCGTGTACGGCTCCCCGTTTGACAACTTCCCCATTCACCGCTGGTTTGACAAAGGCGTAACCTTGATGGGTACGCAGGCACCGGTCCAGTACTACATTGACCACCTCATGCAACTGGTGGTAGACGGTAAAGTAAAGCTGGAAGATATTATCACCCACACCCTCCCGCTGGCAGATGCGGCCCACGGCTATGACATCTTCAAAAAGAAGGAAGACAACTGCGTGAAAGTGGTCTTGAAACCCTGACCCCAAGCTTTCAGTCACTAAAAAAGGAGCGCTTTGGCGCTCCTTTTTCTTTATAGGAGCAGGCTGTTTTTGACCTGCTTTTCAGAAAACAGGTCAAAAACAGCCTGTTGATAAGTGCCTGCCTATTCAAATTAAGTTATTATATTTGTTAATTAGGGTCTCAGGCAAACAACCCCAACCTGCAGGTAGCAGCCTATTTCTACGGTTCTACCGTTACAACGCGCTGATTTACAAGCGTGGCATTTTTGATCATCGGCGTAGCCGATGGACTTGTCTGCCTGCGTCACCTGTTATTTGTGAAAACAAGAATTATAGATATAAAGGAATTTACCCGTGGGATGTAGTTCATGTTCTAGTGGCGGATGCAGCACCAAAACCACCGCAGCCGATGGCAGCGAAGTGGTGGCCGGCTGCAAAAGCAACGGCGGTTGCAGCACGGGAGGCTGTAACCGGTTAAATGTATTTGATTGGCTCTCAGACATGGAGATACCCGTGTCTTTCAAGGAGTTTGATATAGTGGAGATCCGGTTCAAAGGGGGCCGTAAAGAATTTTTCCGGAACGTGAACCGGCTGCCCCTCATTACCGGTGACCCCGTGGTGGTAGACGTGCCCAACGGCCACCACATTGGCCACGTGTCCCTGAAAGGGGAGCTGGTGCGTCTGCAGATGAACAAGAAGAAGGTGCAGAACAATGACGAGATCAGGAGCATCTACCGCGTGGCCACTGAGAAGGACATGGAGAAGTTCAACGCGGCCCGTGACCAGGAATCTGCCACCATGTACCGCGCCCGCGCCATTGTGCAGGAGCTCCAGCTTAAAATGAAGCTTTCTGATGTGGAGTACCAGGCAGACAAAACCAAAGCCACCTTCTTTTACTCGGCAGATGACCGGGTTGACTTCAGGGAGCTGATCAAAAAGCTGGCCGAGGAGTTTAAAGTGCGCATTGAGATGCGGCAGATCAGCCTACGGCATGAGGCCGGCAGGCTGGGCGGCATTGGCTCCTGCGGGCGCGAACTCTGCTGCTCTACCTGGCTTACAGATTTCAGAAGCGTCTCCACTACGGCTGCACGCTACCAGAACCTGTCATTGAACCCCAGCAAATTGTCTGGCCAGTGCGGGCGCCTCAAGTGCTGCCTCAACTATGAGCTGGAAACGTACATGGAGGCGCTCAAAGACATCCCTACCGTGAACCGCCCTTTGCAGACCAAAGCCGGTGACGCCTATTTGCAGAAGACAGACATCTTCCGGCGCATCATGTGGTTTGGCTACAAAGGTGACAGCAACTGGTTTCCGGTTGCGGTTGAGCGCGTGCACGAGGTCCTGAAAATGAACGCCGCCGGTGACATGCCTGAAAATTTAGCCGAAGAGGTGAAAAAGCAGCAGGAAGAGGTGGTAGACTTTGTTGAGTCGCTGGAAGGCAACCTTGACCGCCTGGACGAACAGTTCAAGAATAAGAAGAAACGCAACAAGAAAAAGAACAAGGGCGCAGCAGGCGCAGCAGGCGGCCACGCCCCAGCCGCCGCAGAAGGGCTGGCTCAGGCCGCCCCTACCCCAGAAGCACGCAAAGACCGTCCGTCTGGGTTGCCTAACGCCAGTCAGCCAAGGCAACGGCCGGAGCGCGGCAACGCCAGGCCTTCCGGCAGCGCCGAAAACAAACCCCGCCCAGAGCGGGAACCGCAGCAGCCGCCGCAGGGGCAACCCAAAGGCCAGCAACCGCAGGCAAAACCGAGGCCGGAGCGGGAGCAGAACCGTGCACCCCGGGAGCAGCAGCCACCCCGCGAAGGCGGCCAGAACAACCGTGCGCCGCGCGGTGAAAGACCGCAAGGCCAGCGCCCGCCGCAAAACCGTCCTCAGCCCACCGCTGACGCACCCGCCGCCGGCCTTCCGGCCGTGATGGCCGCGCTGCAGGCAGAGCGTGGCCCCAAACCAGAGGGAGAACAGCGCAACAGGCGCAACCGCGGCCGCAACAACCGCAACCGTAAGCCTAACGGCGGCAAGGCAGACAATGCAGGCCCTACTCCAAACGCAGACGCCTCATGAGAAAACTTTTAATGCGCGTTTCCGGCCTTTTTGCCCTGGTGCTGCTCCTGGCCGGCTGTGACACCAACCGGGTGTTTGAAGAGAATCAGGACCTACCGGAGAACCAGTGGCCTGTGAACCTGGCCCCGGTGTATGCGTTTGAGATCACAGACACCACCCAGCGGTACAACGTGTATTTCAATGTTCGCAACGCCGTGCATTACCCGTTTTACAACCTGTACCTGCGCCATTACCTTACGGCCCCAAACGGAGAGCTGCTAAACTCCTATCTGCATGAGATGTACCTCATGGACCCTAAAACGGGTGAGCCCCTGGGCAGCGGCGCGGGAGACATCTTTGACCACCAGTTCAGGGCGCTTAAAAATGTCAAGTTCAGGCAAGCCGGTACGTACCGGCTCAAGCTCAACCAGTACATGCGCCAGGACCCGCTGCCGGGCATCATGTCTGTGGGGGTAAGAGTTGAGAAAGTAGCCCAATAACGGTCTTTCGCATATCTAAGCGTTTCTGGCCTGTTTTTAAAAAACAGGCCAGAAACGCTTTTTTTGTGCCCTTTCCCCACTTTCTGCCGTAGGGTCTTCTACACAGGAAACCCTAATCTGTTTTTTCAGTATTTGTACCGATAACAGAACCACCATCGCCTATGAAACTGACCCTGGAGATTCTAGGATGCTTTGCCATTCTGGCTTCTTTGCTGCCCCTCATCAAAACCACGCAATGGTGGGTCAGAATGCTGGATTTCCCCCGGGTGCAGGTGGCAGTGCTGGCCGTGTCGGTGCTGGTGGTGTATGAGTGGCTTTACGGCCTCGGCCATGGCCCGCAGAAAGTTTTTGCCGCCATGCTGGTGGCTGCCGCTATCATTGAGTTGGTGCACATTTACAAATTCACGCCATTGGTGCGGGTTCAGGCGTTGCGCTCCAAGATAAAAGCACCCAAGAACTCCTTCGGTTTTATGATTTCCAATGTGCGCATGTCTAACACCCGCTACAAGAAGTTCCTGAAGGTGGTGCGTGAGACAGACCCGGACATGCTGCTCATCAACGAACCCAACCAAGCCTGGGCAGACGCCATTGCCGAACTAGATGAACGCTACCCGTACTGCATCAAAAAACCGCTGGAAAACACGTACGGCATGATGTTCTTCAGCAAGTTCAAGTTGAACCATACTGAGGTGCGGTACCTGGTAGAGGAAGGCATTCCTTCTTTTTACACGGTGGTGGAGTTGCCCACGGGCAAGAAGTTTGACCTGTTTACCGTACACCCGCAGCCCCCCCACCTGAACAAAGACACAGATACCCGGGAGGTAGAGCTCTTAACCGTCGCCAAGATGGCCAAAGACTCCCCGTACCCCAGCATAGTGGCCGGCGACTTGAATGACGTGGCCTGGTCATATACCACCAACCTCTTCCGGAAAATCAGCGGGCTGCTGGACCCCCGCATAGGCCGGGGCTTCTACAACACGTACAATGCGTTTGTGCCTTTTTTCCGGTACTCGCTTGACCATATCTTTTATGACCCCGCTTTCCGGCTCATTAGAATGAAATGTCTGGGGTTCTTCGGGTCTGACCACTTCCCCATCTTCATTAGGCTGAACTATGAGCCGCTGGAGGCAGACGAGCACGAGGTTCCGGAACCCGATCAAGAAGAGGCCGAAGACGCGGAAGAACTCCTGAATGAAGCCAAAGAAAATATCCAGCAGTCGCCTACCTGACTGGGAATGGCAGAGTTCCTCACCACCCGTATACAGACGTGCGTTTTAGGGCTGATTTCTTAAAAACAGGCCAGAAACGCAGAAGCCCTGCCCGGTTCTCCATACCGGGGCAGGGCTTCTCTTTTAGGGTGCGGGAGTGTAGCCCCAAGACGCGCAGGGAGATGATATGCTCAACCTATTCGGCCTAAAAGAAGGCGTAGCCATAGAAGCTGCCAAGACAACGCCTGCCGTTGCGGCAGACACCCGCAGGTTCTCCGTACGCTTGCTAGTTCTGGCGCAGGAGGCAAGGCGGCGGCCCCAACCACTCCCTGAAACCACCTGCCCGCTGCCCTTTTCCCCGGAGATTATTTTCTGCTTTAACTTATACCTGTAAATGCTCACAGCGCTTTTGGGCCTGAATTACCGTGTGGGCAAAGAGGTTCTCCCCTGAACGGGTAATCCCCGTGGGCAGACGTTTTCTGCTTTATGACCTTTTGTAAAGCCGTCTGCCATTCGCGGGGCAATCTGGTTCTGTTTTAGGCTTGTTTTTGAGAAAACAGCCCTAAAACAGAAAACCGCTGTTTCTGACTTTTCTTATAAAATTCACTTCACAACTCTTGATTTTCTTCGCCCCACAGGGGCAACTCATGGCTTTTAGGTAAGAAAGATTCAGGAAAAGGAGAGTTCTCCCTAACAAATTAAAATTCAGCCACTGGGATTTAACCATGCGCATTCGCACTCGTATAGTATTAACACTTGCCCCTGAGCAAGGACATCTGTTTTTGGCTCCCAGGCAAATATCTGCTTACCCAAAACCATTCTATAACCATTAACTAAGGAGAATCACTATGAAAGACAATCAAAAAGATCAGCAAAGTAATAATCTTGGCTCCTCTTCTGGTTCAAACGGAAACACGGGTACTAACGCATCTGCATCCTCTTCAGGAACCACCGGCACCAGCGCCTCAAGCGGCGGCACCGGCGGTACTTCTGGTAAAAGCTCTAACTCAGACGCCTCCCTCTCTGGGGTGAGCGCCTCTGGCATCTCCGGTACAACTTCCAGCATGGGCTCTGGCACTTCAGGGTCGGCGGCTGCCGGCGGTACCACCAACAGCACCGGCTCTAAGAAAAGCGCCACCTCCACCACAGGCGCTGACTCTTCTTCTAAGAAAAGCAGCACCAGCAAATCATCAACCCCCAAAGCCGGTGCCTCTACCTCAAAAACAGGCGGAAGAGCGTCTGGGAAATCAACCTCAGCCAGCACCGGCTCTTCTGACCAGGAGAGCAACTCCATGGCGGGCTCGTCTGCCTCCATGGGAAGCGGCATGGGCTACGGCGGCTCACAGGGCGGCGACCTGGGCAACCAGGGCAGCTCTTCTATGAGCGGCATGAGCGGCGGCGGCAACTTTAACGGCGGCCAGGGCGGTTACGGAAACCAGGACAATGACATGGGCTCCCGCGGCGGCTACGGCTCCAACATGGGCGGTGGCTCTAACTACGGCCAGGGCGGTTACGGCAACTCAGGCTCACAGGGCGGCGGCAGCAACTACGGTGGCTCCAGCTACGGTTCCGGCTCTGGCTCACAGGGCGGCAACTACGGCGGCCAGGGCAGCTACGGCAGCATGGGCGGCACGTACGGCGGCAACTTTGGGGGCATGGGCGCCGGCAGCTTTGGCGGCGGAAACTCCTGGAACAACCATGATGACCAAAGCAACCGCTACGGCTCTCAGGGCGGAAGCTCTAACTACGGCTCCCAAGGCAGCTCCGGCAGCGGCTCCAACTACGGTCAGGGGTATGGCTCCATGGGCAACAGCAATTCTGGTCAAAGCAACTACGGCGGCTCATCAGACATGGGCTACCGCGGCGGTTACGGCTCTAACATGGGCAGCAACCCGTACGGTATGAGCTCCCAGGGGGGCTACGCCGGAAACTCCAGCCGTTCAGAATCTGACCGCGGCGGCTACTCTAACTACGGCGGCAGCGGCTATTACGGCAACCAGATGGGCTACGGCTCTGAAAGCGGCTACGGCATGCACGGCAACGACCACGGCCGCAGCCACGGCGGGTACAGCCAGGGCTACAGCAACCAGGACAGCAGCTCGTATGGCAACATGGGGTCGCGCGGCGGTTCTTACGGGGAAGAGTACGGCTCGCGCCGAGGCTCCCAGGGCGGCTATGACGGCAATTCAGACTTTGACGGCGGCTACAGCCAAGGCGGAAACCGCTACAGCACCCAAAACCAAGGCGGCTCTAACTATGGCCAGGGCGGCTACGGTGGCTCAGGTTCACAGGGCGGCGGAAGCAACTATGGTTCCGGTAGCATGGGCTCCAGAGGCGGTTATGGCTCATCAATGGGCGGCAATGAAGAATGGCAAGGCAGCTCGCGCGGCGGTAGCAACCGTGGCGGCGACAGCAGCGGCTACGGCGCTATGAGCGGCGGAAACTACGGTGACCGCGGCGGTTACAGCACCTACAACGCCCAGGGCGGTGACTTCGGGTCACGCAGTTCAAACAATGGCTACGGCTCGCAAGGCGGAAGCAACTACGGCGGTTCTGGCAGCGGAAACTTTGGAGGTTCCAACTACGGCAACATGGGCAATGACATGGGCTCCAGAGGCGGCTACCAATCATCGGGCACCGGTTCCCACAACGGCGGCCGTGACCACGGCCACGGCGGTTCTATGACCGGCGGCGGCTACGGCAACCAGAGCCGTGATTACGGCATGGGCGGCTACGGCCAGGGCGGAAGCAGCTACGGCTCTTCCAGCGGGTACGGCTCGTCTAGCAATGACATGGGCTCCCGCGGGGGCTACGGCTCTTCTGGCATGGGTGACAACCGCTCCAGCTACGGCGGCGGTGGCTCTGGCTACGAGAACAATTCGGCCTACGGCCGGGATTCCTATAATGACAATGATGACTACGGCAACCGCAACCGCGGCGGAAATTCTTCGCGCGGCGGGTCTTCTTCCAGAGAAGAATTAGACTAGGCTGCCAAAGTCTTCTGACTAAAACAAAATCCCCGCTGAGGTTCAGCGGGGATTTTTGTTTTAATAAGGTTCTCAAATTTCGATAAGATTCTCAAATTTATAATTGCCTCAGACGCACGTATTGGTTTATGAACAAATGTCAGCTAGACCTACTGTTTCTGGGCTATTTTTCTGAAAACAGCTCCAAAACGCAGGCACCGGCAGCGGCTTACGCCAGCAGAACCTTCCCAGAAATCTCAAACAGATTCTTTGTCTCAACTAAAATAGAAAGGTCTGGCAGTTGAAAACCTTTAGCTGACCATGGGCAAGTATTTCTTCCGGTTTTCATAGATAATCCAGAGCAGGATAGCCCAGATGACCAAGGCAATGGGTAACCCGGTGGGCTCCACCAAAAGATGGGTAAGCAGCACGCCCACCATGACCGGGAAAATCACCAAAGCGCCTAGCGCCCTGGTTTTGGGGAAGATAATGAGAATGCCGCCCAGCACTTCGGCGAAGCCAATTAAGGGCATTAACCAGGCAATTTCCATTAGGGCGGTGGAGTCTTTCACCAGTTCCTCGGGCAGGTTCTCCGGAACGGGCATGTAGTTAAAGAACTTGTTGAGGCCGCCGTTGATGAGCAGCAACCCGAACAGCAGGGAAAGACCGGTTAGAAGTTTCTGTTTCATGGTGAAAAGCGCTAGTTGTTTTGGTAATTAATCATCCAGTTAATGCCATACTTGTCTGTGAAACCGGCATAATACGCGCCGTAGAACATTTCCTGTAACGGCATTTCAATTTCACCTTCTTTTGACAACTCATTGAAAAGCCTGGTAGCCTCCTCCATAGATTCTGGTTCTAGGCTTATGTGCATGTTGTTTCCTTTAGAAAGTGTAAAACCCATTTCTTTAGGTGCATCTGTTCCCATCAACACATAGTCCCCTAACAACGGTAACTCCACGTGCAGGACCATTCTCTTTATTTCTTCTGCTACGGGTGGCTGGCCAGGGGCGGTAGGTATTTCCCCGAATCTCTTGATGCCGTTCACAAACTCAGTCTTGAAAACCGATTTGTAAAAGTTGAACGCTTCTTCTGTAGTACCCGGCAAGTTGATATAGTTGGTAACTCTTGCTTTGTGGTTGGGTTTGTTTTGCTTGCGCAGGTAAAACTGGGCAGCAATGTATTGGTCAAGGTTCTCCAGCCCGGCGGTGAAGCCTTCTTTGAAGCCCATTTGAATGATGGTTTCCAAATCTTCCAGTTTCTCAAATTGCATGCGCACATGCACCACCGTGCTGTCACCTTTTGCCGTGAACGTGTTTTTCCAGGTTACTCTGGGCATGGACGGGTGTAAAACGGCATTCTCATCACAGAAAGCATCTATACCCGCATAGAAAACCTGCGGTTGAATTTGCTTGTACTCAAACAGACACCAGTGCCGCTCACCTTCCGGACCCTGCATGTAGTAATGCCAACGGCCACCTTCAGTAAAGTCCATGGCTTTGGTCACGGCCTGCCAAGGTTTAGGAGCCCACCATTGGTCCAGAATGTCGGCCTCTGTCCAGGCGGCCCACACCAAGTCTTTGGGTGCCTGAAAGCTCCGTTCTACTTTGATGAGGTTGTTTTCCTTCTCCACCTCAAAATTGAAAAGAATTGCCTTGTTCATTTTTTATTTGTTTTAAGTTTGGTCAAAACATCATCTAGTTGGTCAAACCGCTTGGAGAGCAGTTGCTTGAACTGTTCCAGCCACTTCTCAATCTCTTTCATTTTGGTTGAGTTTAGGTGGTAATGAATTTCCCGGCCTTTTTGCTCCTGGGTCAAGACTTCACATTCCGTCAAAACCTGGAGATGCTTAGAAACCGCCTGCCTGCTGCTGTTAAAGTGTTCAGCCAAGGCATTGGGGGTCATGGCGCTAACTGCCAACAGCATGATAATAGCCCGCCGGGTGGGGTCGGCGATGGCTTGAAATACATCTCTTCTTGTTTCCATTCTCATTCATTACGCTACCAAGTGGTTGCAAATATACGCGCAACTATTTAGTTGCAAAATTTTTATTTGATTTTCCCTAGCCTTGTGATTTGTTCAAATTATAATGTGGCAGTGCTAATGTAAAAGGCTGAGGAAGAACTCACTTGAAAAGACCTTAGTTTAAGAAGTTAATTTGAAAACGATTTGGAGGAATTCCTGTTTTTAGGCTGTTTTCTCAAAAACAGCCTAAAAACAGCTGAAAGGGGAAAACAAGGTTAAATAAAAAGCCCTCGCAGGTTTTTGCAACCTGTAAGGGCTAAATGATATTTCCGTTTTCGGCCTGTTTTAGCTAAAACAGCCCGAAAACGCATGTACGCTCTCCCCTCTCCACGGGAGAGGGGCCGGGGGTGAGGTCCCTACTTCTTCAGGCTCAACATGTACAGCGTGCCTTTCTCGTTAGAAATCATCATGTCGGTGTCATTCACAAACACCAACCCTTCGGCCTGGCCGGTTTTTCCTAATGGGATCTGCTCTTTCTTGCCTTTGAACGCGTTGTCAGGGCTGTCGGCTTCAAACAGGTACACCCAGCCTTCTCCCAGTAGGGCAATGGTACGGCCGTTAGGCGAAATATCTGCCGCGGTGATTTTGGTGGTGATTTGTACGCTGTCTAATGGCTGCACCGTCTGCTGCTGGCCGGGTTGGTTGGCCACTTTGTAGAGTTTCACCCAGTCGCCTTTGCCGCGGTTCTTGGTGAAGAGGTAGAAGTTGTTGCCGTGCATGAGGAATCCTTCCACGTCAAAGTTCAGGTTGTCTTTGGCCGGCGGAAACTCAGTTTGGTCGGCGTACTTGAACGGGATGGTGCCCACCACTTTTTTGGCCTTCTCGTCTACCTTCACAATCTGGAGGTCTTTGCGGGTGTTCTCGTTGTTGCCCATGTCGCCCAGGTACAGGAAACCGTCTTCGCCGCGGGCGATGTCTTCCCAGTCATTGTTTTTGCCGCCCTGCACGTTCATGGTCTCCAGCAGCTCACCAGACTGGTTGATTTTGTACAAAACCGCGTCATTGCCGGCGTCTGGGTGGGTCCAGAAATTGCCATCAGAGGAGGCTTCCAGTCCGGAGCTTTCAGGCACGGTTTTCTTGCCCATCTTGCTTACCTCCTGCAAATCATAGTTGTTGTTGACATCAAAGCCCTGGGTGGCGGGGTTCTTGTCTTTCTTTTTCTTCTTGCCGTCTTTTTGCTCGGTGGTAGTATTGGCGGTTGCGTCTTCGGTTTTAGCGTTGCCGCTGTCACAGGCCACGGCCAGGAGCAGGCAACAGCCCACGGAGAGTTCCAGTAATTTACTTTTCATAGTGTTGGGTCAGTTCGGTTAGTCTCTGCCAGACTTGCTGGGGCTGGCTCCAGAACTGCCGACTGTACACGGCGCCGTATTTCCAGCCGCGGGCCTGAAGGCGCAGGGGCACATCAGCGTGAGAAGCCTTGGCGGAAGGGCGTCTATAGTACAAATCGTCGTCGGTTAACACTACGGCCTCATAGCGGTTGCCGTTGCGGAAAGTGAGGTCAGCGAAGGGAAGTTCCAATGACATTTCCAGATTTGTACTATTCTGCCCGAACTCTTCCAGCAGCGCCGGGTACAACAACAGCGCCGAAGGAATACCGGCCGGGGCCGAGGGTTGGGGCGAAAACCCATTCTCACTCACCTCTTTGGCGAAGGCCAGGTAATCGCGCAGCAGTTTGGGGCCGGGGTGCTTCACGTTCTCCACCGGGAATTGCTCGGGCCACAGGCTGGTCACCACGTACACCCGCTTAATGGCGCGCGTAATGGCCACGTTCAGGCGGTTTTCGCCTTTGGCGGCGTTCAGGCTGCCAAACATAGCCCGCACCACGCCACCCGCGTCTGGCGCGTACCCGATGGAGAAGATAATGTACTGCCGCTCATCGCCCTGAATGTTCTCAATGTTCTTGATGATGAGTTCCTCGGGCAGAGGCACATTCTGCGCCAGCGCGTGCTCTTCCAACAAGTCCTGCACCAGCTGTTGCTGCGGAAAGTTGAAAGAAATGACGCCCACATTGGTTTCGCCTTTGGCGATGAGTTCGAACACCAAATCGCGCACGCGCTCAGCCTCTACCCTGTTGGTCTGATTTTCCCACACGCCGTCAACTTTCAAATACTGAAGCGCCGGTTCTGCCGCGTTCATGGCCTCTAGCCTCGGAATCAGTTGCAGTTTGGCGCGGTAAAAATTCTGGTTGGAGAATTGAATGAGTTCTGGGTATTGGCTGCGGTAATGTTCAGAAAGCAGGGTTTGCGGCAGGTGCAGCGCGCTCAGTTGCAAGAGAGATTCCACCAGCAGTTCCTCCGTCTCGTCTTCTTCGTTGCCAAACCGCACGCGGTACAAATCTGACGGCCCCAGCTGCTGCTCGTCGCCGGCAATCACGGCCTGTTTGGCGCGCACCATGGCCGGCACGCCCACCTCGGCGAAGCATTGCGACGCCTCATCAAAGATGACCAAATCAAAAATCCGCTCCAGCGGAAACAACGCCGATACCGTCTCCGGTGAGGCCAGCCAGCACGGCAACAACTGCCGAATCTCATCCCCGAACTCGGCGTTGAGCTTGCGGAGCGGGTACAGCATGCGCTTTTTGCTCACCTGCGTGAGCAGCCGCCGGTACGTGACGGGGTTGCCAAGGCGGTTGTATTCCATGTTTTTGTAGGTCTGCTCGCGCAGGTTGAGCAGAATGATCTGGCGACTGAATTCCGCTTTTTGTTTGATTTTCTCTTGTAATTCCGTTTCCAACCGTTTCAGTTCGCCGGTGCTCACAATGGTGAGCACGGGGTTCTGGCCTTCCAGCTGTTGCAGCCAGGCCAGCTGCACGCTGTTCTCAATGGCGCGCAGTTGAGCCTCCACGCTTTCAGGCACTGCCGCACGTACTTCTTCCAGCCAGCTTTTCAGTTCCGGCGAAAACGTTTGCACCAGCGCATCAAAGGCCACCATTCTATCAAAATGCTCGTTGAGGCTCTGCGCCATTTCCTGGGCAGCGGCGGGGCTGGTGGCCAACGCTTCAATTTGAGAAGACGTCAACCATTGTTCCCACTCCCGAAGTTTTTCCTGCAAAGCCTGGAGTTTTGGCAACGTTTCAGAAAAAACAGCCCTAAAACGCTCGGCGCGCAGCTGCAGCAGTTCCTCCGGCAGCACCTCGTAAGCCATCAGTTTGTGTACCATTTTTCTCAGTTCCCACGCCTGTTGCAAATGCGTCAACTCCTGCGTTGCGGCGGACCCATACACATCTGCCGGAATTTCCAGCGACGGCTCTTGCTCCTGAAGGGTTTTCCAATGGGTTTGCAGCGTCTCCAACTGCTTCAAGGCCATGCGCAGGTGCTCTACCGCCGTGTCTGGATCCGTGAGTTTTTTGCCTTCGGCGAACGCCGATAATTTCTTTTTAGCAGAAGAGAAGCCCCAGCCGATTTTACTAAAGAAACCGCTCTGCGCCTGGTCATGCTCCGCGAGTAGTTGGGTTACCTGAATGGCCTCTTCTGATGATAGTTTGGTCTGCGCCGCTGCCGTTTCTTTCTGCAGTTGCTGCAGCTGCTCCTCCCTGGTTTTAAAGTCTTTGGTTTGGGCCAGATTTCCAAAAAACAGCCTGGAAACGGCTTTGTCCTGCAAGGCTTCCTGCACCTGTAAAAGCGTGGACTGCTCCTGCAGCAACGCTTGCAGCGCGTCCCAGACTTCAGCCTGGGGTGGCAGCAGTTCCTTCACTTGGGTGGCCACGGCTTGCGCCGAAGCGGGAATAGCAGTGAGCAATTGAGTCAGTTTCTGGCGCTCGGTCCAGGTGTGGTGGTGGAAGGAACGGCGTTCGTTCCACGGGAAATCCAGGTTCTGGAGCAGCACCGCGTCTTGCAGGTAATGCAGCAGGCGCGGCCGCCAATCGGGCCAGGTTTGGGCATTGAAGTGCTGGAATACGGCCTCGGCGGGCAAGTGCGTTGCTCTTGGATTGCTGCGCAAATACAGTTCTTTAGGCGACCAACCGCAGACCGAGGTGTCAAACAACGCGTCTTTCAAGCTGTTCAAACGCTCGCTGATCTGGTTCATGCGGCGGCTGGTTTCCAGAAACTGCCGCTCGGCGTGGATGTTGCCCAAGGCCACGTTCTGCCGTTTGTATTCTTCTACCTGTTCAATCTGCGTTCTGATTTTACTGAACACGGCCGGGCGATCCAGGTTCAAGTCATGCACCAGCGCAGAGAATTGGTCCAGGCCGGTGGTGGAGAGGCGCTGATATACCACGTCCAGCGCGGCCCGCTTCTGGCAGACCACCAGCACGCTTTTGCCCCGCGCCAGGTAGTCAGAGACCAGATTGCAGATAAGCTGCGATTTTCCGGTGCCCGGCGGACCCTGCACCACCACGCTTTGCCCCGCCTTCACCTGCCGCAGCGCCGCCTCCTGTGAAGCATCGGCGTCAAAGGCGGTGAACAGCTGTTGCTCCAGCTGCGCATGCGTTGGGTTGATTTCCGCTTGCGGAAGAAGCAATTCTTCTAATGATGCGGCGGGCGGGTTCTCCAATAAATCATCATAGTCTGCCAACTGGTAAGAGCCTGCCTGCGGGAAGATGCCCAGCACCGCCTCGGGCTGCAGTTTCAGTTGTCCCGGCTTCCAGGTTTTCTCCAGGTCTTCGCGTTTGTAGGCTTTGAACGGCTGGAGCGCGTCTTTGAGCAGTTCCTGGTTAAAGTTAATGTCGATATTGCTATCGCGAAGCAGTTCGTAGAGCTTGGTTCTGAATTGTAAATCATCTGTAGGAAATTCGTCAAAATCTTCTTCCATCAGTGTCTCGTCGGGCTTCAGGTTGAGGTAATGGGCGTAAGCCAGCAGGAAACTTTTGTTGAAGAAAGCGGGGGCATTTTCAGGACGTGAAAGTTGCCATTGGCGTTTCTCATTCACCTTCAGCTCCACGGGAAAGAACAGCAAAGGGCACCGCACCAGCGTACCGTCTGGGAACGCGCCTTCCACCATGGGCCAGCCCACAAACAGCTCCTTCGCGCCGCGCTCCTCCCAAATCATGTGCGCCCGCCGCTGAATGGTTTTCAGGCTTTTGGTGAGCGAGGCCAAGGTGGCATCACGGGCATCGGCAACGGCACAGAGGGTGATGTTCTGTTTGCCCGCCAGCAACTCTTTGATATACTCAAACGAAGGGCCTTTGTGCGCGTGGTCCAGCGCGTGCAAATCCAGGTGCAGACTAGCCGACGGCTTAAGCAAGACGAGCGAACGGTTAGAGCCACTGAGGTTGAGCAGACGGCGCTGGTACTGTTTGAGCAGGTGCGGAAGCGGAGTTTCAGGGTTGGGCATATGGGGTAAACGGTGGAGCCGGACGCGTGTTTTACGAAGGATTTAACGTGTTTGGCTAAACGACGGCAGAAGGCAATCGGCCGCCGTTTAACGTTTTAGGACATGCTTGTTTTTCAAGTGACTGCTCGTTCTTATCTTTTTGTTTTTGACCTGTTTTTCTGAAAGTAGCCCGAAAACGCATTTCTGTCAGTCAAGTTTGCGTGTTTTGGAGATAAATTCTTGTGGAACGGAACCAGCCACTTTACCACAATATTACTTTCTATCTAAATTGTCTTTGCTTACCTTAAAAGTGTTTTCAAAATTCCCTTTCCGCCACCCAGAGTTCGTTGCATCAGTGTTGATTATATAAGCTCCTGTTTCTGTGTCTAGTATAATTATTCCTCTTTCTCCCATAGATGTCTGATATTTTCCTCCATTCCCGGAACTGTCATTCTTGAAACTAAAAGCCGAGATTAACAAGGCTGCGCTTAAAAAGCCAATCATGATGGATTTGGTGTCTAATTGGAGTTTCATATAGTAGCGTTTAATGATTGTAATTGTCTGGCATTACTGTCTTTTGCCTATTCACATTTCAAGGCCTTGGCTAGCTGTTCTTTTCAAGTATCGCATGTTATTTCGTCCCAATCTCCAGCGTAGCAAGTCAACCAATTGAATGCATAGTGCCGCTCATACACGATATCGGGATTTAGGTTAGCTGGAGCATGTTTGCCTAGTCGCATCGACTGCTTGACAGCCCAATGGACTCTGTAGATGAAGTCAGTCTCGTTAAGTATTTCCTCTTTATCCCTTAGCTTGGCATTCTGAACGAAGTCCGGAATAGATTTATATTTCTCTAGGCTTGCTTTGTGTGCAGCCGCTAAATTCGCAGCGTTCAAGGGCAAATCTAAGTTTTCTATCAACCCAACGGCCCAGAAGAATACCTTCATAGACTCTGCACTCCAGCTTATCTTAATTTCTGCTTGTTCATCTGCTTCTGCCGACAATAAATATTCCTTCTCGTTGCCTGAAACATACTCCCATAGCTCTCTACTCTTGAAAAACTCGATTGTGCTTTCTTTTGTAAGGTCATCAAAGCCATGAACACAATCGTGCAAAATTGACAGAATTACCAATCTCCTAACAACATCTTTGCTGTCCCTTATCTCTACACTGGTACAATCCTCCACTAAAGGCAGGTGCTGATTAACTGGTACACCTAACTTCACTAATCTGTTTTTGGTATCACTTTTTCTTTGAGCGGCAGTTCTAGGCTTTCCCGCACCAAATAGCTTAAATAGACTCAACTTTGCTTAATTTAATTGTACCACAACTTTTAGCTATAAAGAACTCAGCTTTTTCTTTTCGGGGCAGCTTCCATAATAACAACGCAAAAAGGTATACATCATTTGCCAAGGTGCTACTATACAAAGCTCCTGTGGTTAATTTACACAATGTATAACTGAATACAAATCAGACCGCTATTGCATTGGGCCAGTAAGTTCTGGTATAAATAAAAACTCCCGTTTTGGGGCTGTTTTCGTGAAAACAGCCCCAAAACGGGAATTCATTCAGGAAAACTAGGTATTAGACTAGCTTTTCAACGCCTGTGGCTGGCCTTGAGGAGTCTTTACTTTCTCCATTTTAATGTCCATGACTTTGCCTTTTTTACGGCTTTCCTCGGCCATGAAGCCCATTACGTGGCTTTCAATGGATTCATCAATGGTAGACGTCAACAAGGCAGGATTTTGCTGAGCCACGGCCTGCACGAAGTCACGCACCAGAAGCCAGTCGCCGCCGCCGTGGCCGCTGTTTTTGTAGCCTTCCACATCTTCAACCCGAGGCACAAACGTGGTTGATTTGCGGGTGCGGAAGTCAGTAACTACCAGTTCTTTCATGTCGCCTACCATGTCGCCCATAGAGCCCATGATGCGGGTGCGGCGGTCATGGTAAGACGTAAAGGCTTCCATGGAGAAATTGGCCGTCACGCTGTCAGCAAACTGAATGCTGGTCACGTAATGGTCTGGCTGGTCGTTTTCCATGCGGTACACGCAGCGGCCGTAGTTGGTGGTTTTCAGGCGCTCCATAATGGCCGCATCTTGCTGTGATTTGTCGGTTGGCAAGTCCAGTACTTTGTTGCGGTTACGCCGTTCGTAGTATTCTTTGATAGCGGAGTACGGGCATTCGCGCTCTACTTTACAGCCGTCAGTGCAGCGGGCAGTGCTGCCGGCGGGGGCGTTTTCTTTCTTGAACCACTTCAAATCGCCCATAGCCACAATTTTTTGGCTGGGCTTGTTCACCACCCACTTGATGATGTCCAGGTCATGGCAGGATTTGGCCAGAATGATAGGCGTGGTTTCTTTGGAGTTGTGCCAGTTGCCGCGCACGTAGCTGTGGGCCATGTGCGTGTGCTCAATAGGCTCAAAATGCTGCACGCTGATAACTTCGCCAATGGCACCCTGGGCAATGAGTTCCTTCATTTTCACGAAGTACGGAGCGTAACGCAGCACGTGGCAAACCGCTACAATTCTATTGGTTTTGTGGGCCATGTCCAGAATCTGGCGACACTCTTTCTCGGTAGGCGCAATGGGTTTCTCCAGCAAGATGTCATAGCCCATAGCCAGGGCTTTCATGCACGGCTCAAAGTGCATGTTGTCTGGGGTGGCAATAATCACGGCATCAGCAAACTTGGGCTTTTTGAACACGTCTTCCCAGGTCTGGAAACGGTTTTCTGCCGAAATAGAATGCACCTGCGCGTGGCGGTCATTGCGGAATTGGTTGGGTTCGGCCACGCCCACAATCTTGAGCTGCTCAGGGAATTTAGCGGCAAAGTTCCCGTACACAGTGCCGCGGTTACCGGCTCCAATAGAGATGGCGGTCACTGGTTTGGCCATGGGTCCGTAGAGCGGGTTCTCTGGGATTTTATAAGAATATTTGTTGTCACCCAGATGCGCCAGGGCTTCTGTGCTAATCACGGCTGCCCCAATGGAAAGGCCTAATGATTTCAGTACGTTTCTCCGGTTCATAATCTTCACGTTAAATTACCTAAGCTGTTTGTTCGTTTCTATTTGTAGCTGTTCCTGATAGTGGCATGGTACTTCTGGTACAACTCATTGGCCACGGCCACTGAATTGCCCGTAGTTGTATCTGGGTAAGATTCAGTGCTGTTCACCCATTGCCACTCCCAGTTTTTGATTTTGGCATCAAAGGCTTTCTGGTCTATGGCCTGCCCTTTGGCCATTTGGCTGTTCACATAGCTGAAATATTGCTGCCAACGCGGTTTGTAATAGCCATTCAGGAGACCGGCCCACTGGCGGTTAGCGTATTCACTCAACTTGCTGTCTTTGTCACCCCAGAGAGTCAACAAGTTACGGGCGTTTTTTTCGTATAAGCGCTTTTCTTCAGGGGTAGTTCCCCAGGCCTTGGCGGCGTTGAGCCAGCGGCCCAGCAACAGGTCTTCCTGGGTGGCGACCAGCCGGTCCAGGTCTTCAATCAGCGTGATGAACTCGGCACTGTGCTTTTTGAAAGCGGCCGCGTCTTTGTTCTTGTAGTCTTTCGCGAACTGCTGCTGCACCTGGGTAGCGTAATTGGCCAGCACCTGACGGGTCAAATCCACCACGTCAAACTGGTAGCCTTCGGCTGATTTTAAGTCATTAGAGGCGGCTATGAGTTTATCCCAGGCGGTGACCAACTCTAGTTGGTTATAGGTAAAGTTGGTGGTGGCCCCTCCGGCGTTTCTGTTGAACGTAGGTCGGCCCACTATGATAGATTCGGGCCCGCCCGAGGTCACGCTGTCTGCGTACACGGTGCGGCGCAGGATTTCCCAGGCTTGGTTGGCGCTGGCATTTTCCTTGCCGTACCGGCGATGGGTGTACCCTTTCAACCAGGAGGTAAGGTCAGTAGGCGTTTCGCGCCAGGCGTTCTCCATCATGAGCTCATACATGACCGGGTTTTGCTCAATGGCTTCGGGCGTGAGCCCAATACCGGTCAGTTTGCCCCGGTTGGGGTGGTGCAGCGCCTCAGCTGGCCAGGTAGCCACTCTATCCATCAATCCATACATATTCACGTTCCCCCCGAAGTTGTGCAGCATGTTCCAAATCCAGGGTTTGCCATAATACGCCTCTGTCTTCTGCCACATGGGGTTCTTCTCGCTCCACAAATCCAGGATAATCATCTTGTCATTGGGCACGCCGTTGAGCATGGCCTGAATCTGGGGCGCTTGCCAGAAATCACGGGAGAAATGGAACAGCCAGCCCTGCATAATCCAGGTGGCTTTGGGGTCTGCCGCCGCCATAGACTGATAGACCTTCTGGCCCACGTTGTTCAGGAACAGAGAGTCGCTGGACGGCGGCTGGTTCTCATTGAAGGTGTCTGAGGTATAGAAATGGTCAGTGCCGAAGGTCTTGATTTCCTCCTCAATAAATTTCTTGCCGATTTCCACAAACATGGGGTCGTCGGGGTCCAGCAAGTACACGTCCGGGAACATCTCGTCCCAGTTCGTTTTCTTCAGGTTAGCCTTCGGGAATTTGTCTTTGAAAGCTGGTGGCACGTGCCCGGTGAAGGCGGGCAAGATAGGTGTCATACCCAAGCCTCTTTGCCTTTCCAGAATCTGCTTCTGCAGCGCCTCATGGCTGTCCATCCAGCTCACGGGCAGCGGGCCGCCCCAGCCGTCTAGGTTGCCCATCCAGAACCAGGCAAAATACGCCGGCCCGCTGAAGAAGCTCTCCAAATCCTTATCTGTCAGTCCCATGCTCTTGTACACCCGGCGGTGAATGGCGTTCTGCCCCGTTACGGCCAGCGGCATGTTGATGCCGTTTAGGGCCATCCAGTCAATCTCCCACTGCCAGCGTTCCCAGTCCCACCAGCTCATGGTGTAGTTGAACGTGCAGTAGTTGAGGTAGTAGCGGTATTTATACGGGCTTGCCTGTCTCACTTTCTGTGTTACCACGGGCAGCTTGTCTGACAGGTTGAGGTTACTGCCGTTCCAGGTGATGCTGCTATGGGTGTAATGCTTCAGGTAGTGGTTCAGCGCGCTGGCAATGGATACACCGTTGTTCCCGCGCAGCACAATCTTGCCGCCCAGGCTCTCTACCTCAAACACGTCCTTCTCCCCTTCCTTTGGGATGAACTCCACCACGAACTGGTCTGCGTACTTGCCTACTATGCGCTTAATCAGGTCATAAGAGGCTTTAGCAGCTACGGCATCTGTAGTAGAATTGGCCGCTGCCGCTGGAGCCGTAGAGGCCGTGGGGGTCACATTCTTTCGGGCGCAGCCAAAACTGAGCAAGCCTAACCACAGCGTCAGGGTGAAAAGTAAGGGGGTTTTATAGGGGGATTGCACCTTCATTCAAGTTTAACATTAGATAGTTTTCTGGCAGGAGCTAAACATCAAGGCCGCCTGCCAATTTTCTGTTTTCGGCCTGTTTTCTCAAAAACAGGCCGAAAACAGCTTTTCTATACACTCCGGTGACCCGAACCTTCAGATGAATTTCCGTTCACCAGATAATACCTCATGCGCCTTTGTGCTTCTGCACCAGTTCTTTGGCTTTGGCTAGCGGGTCCTCAAAAGGAGTGGTCCTGTTGGTCCAGGGCTTTTGTATCCAGGCTTCTTCCCAGGCATCAATATTGGCGTTGGGTTCATACAGGTGCAGTTTCATGCGCGGCACGTAGTAATCTTTGATGAGACCGCTCCAGAGCCTGGCGGCATAGTCTTCGTTCACGCCGCCCCAAGTGGTTATCAGGCGCTTGGCGTTGGCTTCATAGTAATTTTTCTCCTGGCTATTCTTGCCGTGTGACCGGGCCAACTCTACCCACGGCTGCAGGCGGTTGGTGGGGTGCGACTCCAGCAAACGGTCAATGTCTAACAGAATAGCAATGGCCTTGTCCCCTTCCTGTTTCATCAGAGCCTGGTTTTTGGCAGCCTTGGCGGCCAGGGCCCGCTTGTAATGCTCATCTGCTTTGGCGCCCAGGTACAGCATGGCCATCTCAATAGCGTCATGGCGGTATAATGGGCTACTTTTGAGCTTCTCTGAACCGGCCAAGAAGTTTTCAACCCCTTTAAAGAAGAGCGGCTCTGTGTTCACCACCCCTTTTCTTCTGGTGTCTGGCACCACCAACTGCCACACAAAGCGCGGGTACGGCGAGAAACTGTTGAACACTGATTTGCGGAGCTGGTCCCAGGCGGTCTGCACCTCGGCCGGATAGCCGCCGTAGCGGGCTTTGCTGTACGCCTGCATCCATTGGTCCAGGTTGATTTCCTCGTGCGCCCAGCCCATGTCTGCCAGCAGTTCATACACCACCTCATTGTTCTCAATGCCTTCCGGCGCTGAGCCGAAACCAATCAACGTCTTGCGGTACGGTGATTTCAGAGCTTCAATAGCCCCCGAGGCGTACATAGACAATACGCCGGTATAAGGGGTTTTGCCCCCGAAGTTTGGCACGTAGCTGTACACCCATTTCTTTCCATAGAAGCCTTCGTGCTCCTTCCATACCGATGGGATGTTCCAAACCAGGCTCGGGTATTCATTGGCCAGGTCCAGGATGATCATTTTGTCATCTGGCACCCGGGACATCATGGCGCTCAGGGTTTTCTTGTCCCAGAAATCGGCTTGCCAGCCGAAGGTCCAGCCCTGGGTCACCCACACGGCATCTGGGTTACCGGCCATAATAGACTTGTAGATAGACTCACCGTAGCCAGCCAGCAGGTCATATTTGGCGTTGGGGTTGTCTTTGGGTACGGGCACGTCCATCTCGTTGAAGCTATCTGACAGATACAGCTTGTGTTTCCCAAATTCCTTTTCCCATTCCTCCACAAATAGCTTCCCTATCTTCTCAAAGAAAGGCGAATCTGGGGCCAGCACGTAGGCATTGTTTTCCTCTGGGAACCCACCCCACTTCAGGGCGTTCACTTTCAGTTCTGGGTGCCTTTTCTTGAAACCCTCAGGCACAAAACCGGCAAACGCGGGCGCGATGGGTTCAAATCCCAGTTCTTTCATGCGGTCCAGAATCTGGTGCTGTAGTTTTACCTGACCGTCATGCCAACCGTCTGGGAAAGGGCCGTCCCATTTGTTGATGTTGCCCATGCGGTGCCACGGCAAGTGCGCCGGTCCGGTGAAGAATTCCCTGATTTCCTCGTTGGTGAGGCCCAGCTTTTTCCAAACCCGTTCGGCAATGGCCTCACTGCCTACCACGGCCAACGGCATGTTCACGCCGTGCAGGGCCATCCAGTCAATCTCTTTTTGCCAGCGCTCCCAGTCCCAGTAAGGCGTGGTGTAGCCGTAGGTCACCACGTTCAGGAAATAGCGGTATTGGTACGGCGAGGTGGCGCGTTCTTTGGCATAGTCTGGCCATTGGTCCCGCAGGTTCAGGTGGTTCCCGCTCCAGCTTACAATGCTGTTGGTGGCTTTTTTGAGGTACTGGTGAAACCCAAAGGTCATGGCCACGGCGCTGCTGCCCCTCACGGTTAATTTCCCGTTTTTGGCTTCAATCTCATAGGTATCCAGGCTGTCCTGGGCTGGAATGATTTCAAGGGTGATGTCTTTGGCCCGGTCGCCAATCAACCGTTGCATCACCCCTCTGGCCGCCGCAATCACCTGGTCTTGCTGTTCACTGGCTTTGCCCGCCTCTGTTTCCCGCTGCCCCGTGTTGGTACAAGCCACCGCCAGCAGGGCTATTAGGGCCAGTACAAAAGAAAAGTATTTATTCATCTGTAATTGTTTCATCTTCCACTATTAACTTCTTACTCAGCACTACAGTCTTTATAATCTTATCAAAACAAAGGCGCTACAAGGGCACACCTAGCTAGCTGCGTCTTAGGCGTTTTTGGCCTGCTTTTCTGAAAACAGGCCAAAAACAGAAACCTGGCCTGGGATTATTCACTGTCACTCTCCAGCACGTCTTCAAAAATGTTCTCCATGACCACGGCCACCGGCCCCATAATATCTGCCTCCAGCCCTAGGGTAGACAGCACAATCTCTGTCTTCTCCCGCATCTGGGCCATGCAGTACTGGTTAATGGACTGCTGAATGGGGGTGGTGATGTATTGTCTGGCCTCGGCCATTCTGCCGCCCAGGATAATGAGCTCCGGGTTCAGCAACTGAATCAAAATGGCAATGCCCCTGCCCAGGCTGATGCCCATTTCTGAAAGAATATTAATGGCAAACTGGTCACCCAGGTTGGCGGCGTCAATGATGAGTTGCGGGTTAATCTTGTCTATTTCGCCTCCGGAAAGCTCGTTGAGCAGGGAATACTGGCCCGATTGGATGCCCTCTTTGGCCATTCTTGTGAGCGCAATGCCGGAGGCCACCGTTTCCAGGCAGCCTATCTTGCCACAATAGCAAAGGGCGCCATTGTTTACCAGCGGGATGTGCCCTATCTCACCGGCGAAGCCCGTGTAGCCGCTGTTCAGTCTCCCGTCGGTTAAAATGCCCAGGCCAATGCCCCAGTCCAGTTTTAGCACCAGCACATTTTTCCGGCCTTTGGCCAACCCAAACCTATACTCTGCCAACGCAATGCTCTTGACGTCATTCTGCAGGTAGACAGGTTTGTTGAACTTGCTGGAAAGTATTTTTTGCAGGGACTCTGCTCCGGTAGGCGGAATAAGATAGGTGTGGTTGTTTCCTTCCTTGGCATTTACCAGGCCGGGCATGCTGAGCCCAATACCCAACAGTTTTTCCCGGTCAATACCAGAGGAGGCTATGAGCTCTTCTGCGTGTTCATAGAGTTGTTCTATGATGCCCATGTCTTTGGAGATATGGATAGGCAGGACGCGGGTACGGGTAATGTTATTGTTGTTGTTGTCAAAGATGGCCATACGGGTTCTAAAACGGCCCAAGGCTATGCTCAACACGTATAAAGAGTTATCCCGAAGACCATACAGGGCTGGTTTTCTCCCGCCCTCAGATTTCCCCTGCCCCTGCTTCTCTACCAACCCTTCTTCTATCAACTCTTTCAGAAGACCTTTGGAGGTGGGGGAACTGATCCGGAAATCTGTACAGATTTCTGCGTTGGTCTTAGGCCCCTGCACATACAACTCCTTGATTATTTTAATCTTCTGGTTATATTTTTTCTTCTCTACATGGTTTAGAGAATCTATATAAGCATCTACCTGAATTAATGTACTCATACCTGTTTGCAACTAATCACTTTACAAATAACAACTTTTTTACCTAATCTTAAAATACTTTCGGTATTTTTTTATAAAAGTCTTTACGCTAAAAATTGGTTTTCCTTATAATTTACTACTTCTATGCGCTTACAAAATATAATTTCTTAGCTTGGCCAGCATCATACCCTCTTTACAGGCTGTTTATGGCTTACTTTTCAGAAATCAGCGTAAAACCAGAGCCTGCACCAGCAGTAACCACTTGCAGCTGGCTATACCAAGAGCCACCACAGGATCATGGTCGTTATAATAGCCGTGATCCCCTGCAGCAAGGTAGCCATGGTGTGGGCTTTATAGGCATCTGCTACTTTTAAGCCGCTGAACTGTGTCACCACCCAGAAATAGCTGTCATTCACATGGCTTACCGCCATTGCCCCTGCCCCTATGGCCATGACCACTAAAGCCAAGGGCACCGCGCCCACAATGCCCGCCTGAGCAAGAGTAGGGGCAACCAGCGCTGAGGTAATAACCAGGGCGGCGGTTGAAGACCCCTGGGCCGTCTTTAGGGCTGCCGCAATCAGGAAGGGCACAAGCAGCAACAAGGCTCCCTGCATGGCTTCGCCCTGAGCCACCCCTTTGATCACTTCTGCAACAGAGGTGGCTTTGATCACCGCCCCAAAGGCACCGCCGGCACCGGTAAGGAGGAGAATGACGGCGGCATCTTTCAGCCCTTCGCCCACCCAACCGGTCAGGGTTTCTTCATTCCATTTGGGCAGTAGGGCAAACGCGGCCAAAACCCCTAGGAGCAACGCCACCACAGGCGTTCCCAGAAAAAGCATGACATAGGCCGCCTCCCCTGACCACTGCTGGAAGCTGACTACTGAGCCTGCCCCAATCAAGACAATGGGCAATAGAATGGGGATGAAGGCTTTGAAAGCGGAGGGCATTTGGCCGAAATCCTTGAGAATGTCCTCATAGGAGGCGGTTGGCTCCTGCTCCTCTTCCACCGGAATTTTAACGGCGACGTTGGTGGCCCAGAAATAGCCGGCCAACATGGTAGGCACAGACACGATCAACCCGAACAGAATCACCGTACCCAGGTAGTTACTGGCACCAATATTACCCGCTGCGGCTATGGGACCCGGGGTGGGCGGGACCAGCGTATGCGTTGCATACAAACCCGTGGCAAGGGCCACTGACATAGATGCCTGCGGGGCGTGCGCCCTCTGCGCCAGCGCTTTTCTAAGGCTGCTCAAGATGACGAACGCAGAATCACAAAACACCGGAATACTCACTAGCGCCCCAATTAAGGACATGCCCAGCTGCGGTCTTTTCTCCCCCACCACCCGCAGAACCACCTCGGCCATACGCAGCGCAGCACCTGATTTTTCCAGAATTTTACCAATGATAGTGCCGGCCACCACCACTATCCCAATATAGCCCATGAGTCCGCCAAAACCGTCATTCACCGCTTTGACCACCTCTGGCAAGGGAACCCCAGCGGCAATACCCACCCCAAAGGCAGCCAGCAGTAACCCCAGGAAAGGATGCAGCTTAAATTTTGCAGTGGCCACCACAATGAACGCCACCCCTGCCACCAGTATCAAACAAAGTAAAGCTCCCTGTACCATATAGCCTGTTTAGTGGTTTTTCTTTGAGATAAGCCGGGCAATGTTACGGGCGCAGAAATAGAGGTTTTCTTTGCTGCTGGCCATGGCCTCTTGCAACGTCACGGGGGCATGGGTAATGGCGTGGCAGCTGAAAAAATGGGGTAAAAGCTGTTCATGCCCGCGCCCCAAGGCCCCAGAAATCAAAATGGTTGGCTTGCCGTAAGAACGGGCCACCTGGGCTATATGCAAAGGGAGTTTCCCGTACAAAGTCTGGTAATCACTCTGTCCCTCACCGGTAATAACCCAGTCTGCCTGCTGCACATAACGGTCTAAACCTGCGGCATTGGCTATAAGCTGCGCCCCTGGCTCCAGGGTTGCGCCCAAAGCGAGAAAGGCAAACCCCAGGCCTCCTGCAGCCCCTGCCCCCGGCATCTGCTGCAGCTTCTGCTGCAGGGCCTGCTCTATTAAATCAGCAAAGTTGCGCATGCCCTTATCCAGCAGCACCACCTGCTCCTGAGAGGCCCCTTTCTGGGAGCCATAGGTAAAGGAGGCGCCATTTGATCCGCACAGCGGATTTTTCACATCACTGGCAATTTTAAATTGACACTCCTTCATCTGAGGGAGAAGAGGCGCAAAGTCTACGCTCACTATTTTAGAAAGGGATGCCCCAATGGGTTGCACCGGCTTCCCCTCTTCATCCTGAAACACCACCCCCAGCGCCTGCATCATGCCCAAGCCCCCATCATTGGTGGCACTTCCGCCCAGACCAATGATGAAGTTTCTGATGCCTTTGCCAAGGGCTTCTTTGATCAGCTCCCCCACCCCGTACGTGGTTGTCTGCATTGGATTCCTCTCCGCATCAGGTACCATGGTCAGGCCAGCAATCTGGGCTATTTCAATAACAGCGGTACGCCCATCACCCAGGATGCCATAGCCTGTGGTTATAGCGTGGCCCAAAGGGCCACTTGCCGTTGTTTCTACCTTGGTACCGTTTGTAGAATAGAGCAGGGTTTCCAGGGTTCCTTCACCGCCATCTGCCATAGGAACCACCCACACCTTTGCCTCAGGGGCCTCCATTTGAAAAGCCTCCTGAATTGTAAGCCCCACTTCTTTAGCTGATAAACTCCCTTTATAAGAATCTGGGGCGATGACAATATTCATAGGCTTCTAGTTACGAGGGGCAATAGACAATTATTATAAGAGGAATAGCCATTATCTGGCTTTGGCAGCATTTGCCTAACCGGTGGCACGCGAAACATTACTCCTGGTTTTGCTCTGATTTAAGAAAAACAGCCCATAAACAGGAGCCTCCAGACAGGCAAAGATGGGGAGAAGGAGGTTCCTCCAGCATGAGTTTCATTTTCCTGCCTTCCTTTTGCAGCCTGTATAGGTTTTCTGTTTCCGGCCTGTTTTTCAGAAAACAGGCCGGAAACAGAAAATTCACCATCTTAGCTGCGCCCACTGTTAGAGGCACGGCAGAGATCCTTTATTTTAATCCTTCCAGTAATACAACTTTACCGTCAACGCTGGCAGCCAGCACTTTCCCGTTGGGTAACACCCGTACCGTGTTGATCATGTCTTCACTGGCCTGATAAACCCAACTCACCTTCCCTGCCTGCAACTCAACCGCATAAACCCGCCCAAACGTGGTCCCGAAGAAGGCTGTTTTTTCCTGAATAACGGGCATGGAGGCTGAAAAATCGTTTCCAAACCCTGCATGGAAGTTCAGTACTGGCTCAGGCTGCGCTCCTTTTGTGCTCCAAACCACTACTGAGTCCTGCATAGTCTTTGCCACCAACAGATTCTGCTCTGCCTGTCCGCCTAACGACTCCCGCACCCGGTATCTGGCGGTGGTAAAGGTTTGCTCACCGGTTTCTAAGTCAAATTGGCGCAGTTTTTCATCTGGGGCCACCATGTACACCTTCTTGTTCTGGATCACGGGAACACACATGGCCGGGGAGTAGTAGTGGCTGTAGTCAAGGTTCTTCCATGTCCAGGCAAGGCTCCCGTCTCTGCTGTTGAGCGCATAAAGAGTTTTGCCCCAGGTGCCAAACACCACTTTCCCTTCTGCCACCGTTGGCTGGCTGGCCGGAAACCCCTCCAGCCCCTTATATGCCCACAGCACTTTGCCTGACTGTATGTCTAACGCCCTGAAGGTGGAGTCACTGCTGCCAATATAGACTGTCCCCTTCTCAACGGTAGGGGTGGCCAGCACCGGAGCCTGGGTTTTCACCCGCCACAGCAGCTTTCCTGTACGGGCATTCAGACAGTAGACAGAACTGTCTGAAGAGGCAAATATCACCCGGTTGCCCGTCACCACCGGCGACGCATAAATTCCCTGCCCTGCGTTGAAACTCCAGTTGACCCTGTTTTTCTTTGGGTTAAGGGATTTGAACTCGCCCAGCAGGTTCCCTAGCAGCACCTGATCTTTCCAGATTGCCGGGGTAGAGACAATGTTGCCTTTGTCCTGGTAGGTCCATACCGCCCTCACCTGCTTATGCTCAGGGGCGATAGGGGATCTGCCGGGAGTTAAAGCAGCGGTTCTGGTTCTTGCTCTTTTCCCTTTGGCCGAAAGGGAAGCCCAAGCAGCACCAAGTGGCCTCCCAACCTCTTTCATCTGAGCACGGAGCGAATCTGGTGTGAGGGTGAAGATATTGTAGGCCAGCGTACCTTGTCTTACCTGGGCGGTTCTGGTCATAATGCCCGGCACCCCGTCATAGTCATACAGCTTGTTCACATGCCCATGCCCGCAGAAAACGGCGAGCGTGTTCAATTGGTGCAGTTTGTCAATGACCTGGCTGTAATTGCTTAGCCCTTCATCTAACGGATAATGGCTAATGAAAAATACGGGCTGCTTCTTTGGCGTAGCTTGCACCAGACTGTCCAGCCACCGCATCTGGTCCAGCGGCACATATCCTCTTGACATTCGGCCGTAAGGCCCAGTACTGAACCCGATGATACGGACGCCTTCAATATCAGTCACAAACTTCTGTTCTTTCCAGAGGGTGTTGTACACCAGGCCTCCGCTGGCAGACCAGCCGGTATCATGGTTACCGGGTACTATGAAATAGGGTTTATTCAGCCCGTCCATGAGTTCCTTGGCCTTGCCCAGCTGGTCATTGTACCCAAAGTCGCTAACGTCGCCGGCGTGCAGGACAAAATGTATGTCAGGGTTTCCATTGATGTCTTTCACAATGGACGCCAAGCCCGTATCATTCCCGCTTTTGCCAATGTGCGTATCAGTGACCACTGCAAACGTGAGGGCCCGTTTTTGCTGGGCCATTCCCGTACGGCAAAAAGCCACTAGCAACAGCACCAGGGTAAAGGTTCTCCAGAGGTTCTTCATGCAGTTACTTTGCAATGCCAATCACTGCTACAACGGGCCGGTGGTCTGAGGCATACTGCTCATTGACTACGTTATGAGAAACTACACTTAGTTTGGGGGCCGGGTACTTATAGGCAATAAAATCAATAGCCTTAGTTGGACTCACTGCCGGAATGGTAGGCGCACAGGCTTGGCAGGTTCTCTTAAAGCTGCCGTCCAGGGTATTGATGACCTCTGAGCCCGGAGTGGCATTGAAGTCACCGGCAATGAGGAAGGGCAGGCTTTCCTGGGAGGCCAAATCGGTAATTTTTTCTATCTGCAACTGGCGGTTGGCCGGGTCTGACTGCGCATCTAGGTGCGTGCTCCCAAACCGGAATACCATCCCATCTGGCAGGGTTACTTTGGCAGTGGCCAACACACGGGCCTCCCCGCCAGTACCGGCTTTAGTTGGCAGCATATACATAGTTTTCTCGGTTAGCGGGTATTTAGACAAGATGGCCACTCCGTATTCTCCGCCCTGGTAATCAATAGACTTTACAAAATAGAACTGCATGCCCAGCCGCGCGGCCAATTGCTGCGCCTGGTTCCCCGGTCCGGACCGTTGGGTGTTGGCATCCACTTCCTGCAAGGCTACCACATCGGGCTTCTCGGCTTTGATCACGTTGGTGATGGCATCCAGGTCAATCACATTGGCGCGGGACGGCGGGTTGGCGTGGTGAATGTTGTAGGTCATCACTTTTATAGAAGACACTACTTCTTTAGGTTCTGGTTGGGGAGCCGGGTCTTCTTTCTTGTCAGAGTCTTTACAGGAGAGGGAGAAGAAAGCAAGGCCAATGAAAAACGCAAAAAGATGTCTAGGCATACAAGTGGTGCTTAAAAGGTAAAATCCTGCTGAAGATTAAAATGAGGAGCAGGCAATGAAATATTTCTTCTATACGGCACAGGAGCCGGAGGCTGTTTTGGGTCTATTTTTCAAAAAACAGGCCGAAAACAGCCTCCGGCTGTCACGTGCAGACGAGGGCATTAGTTGGGGTTAATCTCCAATACGCTGAAGACGGGCAAGTGGTCAGAGGCGTAGGTCTCCGGTATCACTTTGTGCTCCAATACCTTAAACTTTTCACCTGGCCGGAAGGCGATGAAGTCAATGGTTCTGTTGGGGTTGATGACCGGTATGGTAGGCGGGCAGGTCTGGCAGGTACGGGTGAACAATCTATCCAAATACTGAATAGTGGTGCTTTCCGGCCGGGCGTTGAAATCACCGGCAATGATCACGGGCAGCGAGGTAGCTTTTACAATGCGCTCAATCTCAGCCATCTGCATCATCCGATTTTCTTCCCTTCTCACCTCCAGGTGGGTAACGGCAAACATGAACTCAAACCCTGACTTGGTTTTCACCTTGGCCGTGGCCATGACCCGTGGCTCTGGGTTGGTGCTGCGGTCATCTGGCAAGGCATAGGTCTTGGTGTCTGTCAGGTCATACTTAGACAACATGGCTACGCCGTAGTCGCCGCCGTCATGGTCAATGGCTTTGGCGAAGTAATAGGCTTTCATGCCGGTTTTCTTAGCCAGTTGCTCTGCTTCGTTGATTTTACCGGAACGGGCGGTGTTTACATCTACCTCCTGTAGCGCCACCACGTCTGGGTTTTCATCTTTGATGACCCGCGCAATGGCGTCCAAATCAATAAACGTCTTCTCCTTGCTGGGTGGGTTGGCGTAGTGGATGTTGTAGCACATGACCCGCAATTGTTCTGGGTTCTGGGATTTACGCGCATTTTGCTTTTTTGCCTGGCTCTCAGAGGCAGATTGAGTGGCGGAAGGAGAACAGGAGGCCACCATTAAGGCGGCTCCTGCCATCACTCCAAGGAGGATATTCTTCATTTGTATGCTTAACATTTTAAGAGGAGAGGAACCCAAAATTTCAGTTTAAGATAAACCGGTTATTTTGATTGGCTGGTGTTCTTCACATTTCTTCCTTTCATGGGCCAGAAAGAGTTGGCGGGACCGCTGTCTTCCACGGCAATTTTGTAGAGTTTGATGTTGGCTCCTGAAACCCCCTCTACATATACTGTCCCGTTACTGGTAATGGTGGGGGAGTTCACGTTACCGTCTCCCAACGGAATTTCAGACACTAGTATCCCTTCCTCGTTCACTACTACCAGTTTCCCATTGGTAGAGCCCAGGTAGATGCGCCCTTCCTTGTCTACGGCGGGTACACTCTCATTGCTGCTCATGGCATAGGTCCATCTGATAGTGCCATCTGCTGGGTTTAAGCAAACAAGCCCTAAGGTAGAACCCGTATACAGATCACCATTAGCTCCAATAACCACGCCTGATTGGGCAGCTCCGGTAACTGCGGTAGACCATTTCACCGCACCAGTAGCGCCATTATCTGTAATGGCCACCACGTGTGTATTGGTAGTATAATAAATAGTACCGTCTGCGCCCATAGACAATGAGGTTCCATGGACAGCAGTGCCCACCCCTACAGATTCAGTCCATTTACGGGATCCGTCTGTGGTATTCACTGCCCATAATTTTCCTTCGGTGGCGTTGTACACATAGACTGTCGCTTCATCTTTGCTCAATACAGGGGAGGAGAAGAAAGAGCCTACCCCAACAATCTGCCAGCGTTTATCGCCGCCCGGAGTCCATGAGAAAAAGCCTCCATTGGGTGAAGTGTATCTTGAACCATGGTAAATATTACCTTGTGCATCTACGGCGGGGGTAGTGTTGGAAGCTCCCAGAAGTCCTGATCCTCCCCGCATCCACATCACAGATCCATCAGTTCCGTTTAGTTTATAGAGAGATTTAGTGTTGTCCCAAGTATTTATGTAAATGCTACCATCAGTTCCAATAGACGGAGCATTGGCGATATAATTTCCAACAGCAGTAGCCCACTTCAATTGGGCTGTGGCCCCCAGGTCTGTCACCGCCACCACTTTGCTGTTGGCCACTGGATTGCCCTGGCCTTCTACATAATAAACGGTGCCGTCATCACCAATCACTGGCGAACTAGATCCTTCATTCAGTTTAGTAACAGGTGTACTGTTACTGAATTCCCAAACTTTAGTGTAATTAAATTTTGGAATCTTATTGACTGTAACTGACTTAGTCACTCTAGTAGTAGCCCCACCCGCATTTTTGACGGTTAGGACTACTTCATAAGTCCCTGGTGACTCATAGGTAAAATATGGGTTCCGCTTGTTTGAAGTGGAGTTTTTACCATCTCCAAAACTCCAATGCCATTCTGTTATTTTTTCAGAACCTTCAGTTGGATCAGCATAAAAGAGCATTTTTACTCCTTCTACCGGTTTCAATGGAGTAAAATTGAAGTCTGCTGCAGGCGCCATCAAGCCGTCCATATCATCATCTTTACAGGCATTAAGGGAAACGCCTGCTAAGAGTGCAAGAAATAGTATTAGAATTTTTCTCATTGTTTGAAAATGTTAAATGTCACTACAATCTGATAGTACAAAATGCATGGATGATGCAAAGGTTTACTAGATTTCTTTTAGCACCTGTTAGGAGAATAAACAAGGGTATTTTATCAAATAAGCTTTAATAACTATAACTGTGTTTACTAAAGAATTACATGATAATAAAATTCAGTTATAGCTATACATGTAAGTAAATACTAAGTATTTAAGCCCTAACAGAATCAACCAAACTATTATAAACAACAGTTGTCTTATCCTCAGAATGTCAAGGAGAAGCTCATCTATCCATTTGTTTACCATCAGAACAAATAGATAGATGAGCTTCTTTATTCATTATCTATCCCAACCTGGATTTTGCCCTAAGCCAGGGAATCTCTCTAGCTGTGACAGCGGGATTGGCCATAAGTAATGCTTAGCAGGATCAAAGGTTCTACCGCTCAAGGCTATAATGAACCCTTGGGGATCTCTACGCAAGTTAGAAGCAGAAGCAGGATTTGATAACCAGTTCACATTGGTTCCTTTGGTATCCTCGGCCAAAAGATGGCCTTGCTTCCAGCGTTTGATATCAAAATAGCGCTGTCCCTCCAGGGCAAGCTCCACCCGGCGTTCCCGTCTTATTTCTTCCCGCACATCAAGCCCATTTGCCGCCAGTTCTGCCAAGTCCATACGTTTCATGCCTACCCGGTCACGCAACAGGTTAATGGTCATATCTAAGTCTGCCTGGGTCAGTTTGCCCTGCTCCAAACGTGCCTCAGCATAGGTGAGCAGCACCTCAGCATAGCGCAGTAAATGAAAATCATTATAATCACGGCTAACACTACTTATTGTAGAAATCTCAGCGTATTTAGTGAAGTAATAGCCTGTAATGGTAACTGCCCCACGGCTATCTGACGTGAATTTAGGGACCATGAAAATAGAAGGGTCTGGATTCTGGTTAGCTGGTCGGCCATCTAAACGCCCGCCCCAGGCTGCACCTGGCTGCAAGATAGTCTGGGTCATGCGCGGATCGCGATTTTCAAACACATCTTCGTACTTGGTAACATTGTAGAGCGGAGATTTATCTATAGGCAACCCGTCTTCCATCAGGTATGAATCTACCAGTGATTTAGTAGGGTTCCAGCGTACTACCTGATCAGGCACCTGAATCTCGCGGCTCAGGTTATGATGATAATCTATAACATCAATATTTAAGCGGGCTATAATAGTCTCTTTGTTGTTACCTGTAGCCAATTTCCCCTTATAGGTAAACAAATCATAGTAGTTTCTATTTGGATCACCAGAAGTGAACAATCGGTAGATACCCAGGTCCATGACATCTTTAGCGGCTTTTTCAGCTACCTCCCAGCGACCGTTGTATAAGGCAATCCGCGCTTTTAAAGCTAAGGCGGCACCTCTGTTCATACGACCAAGGTTAGCACCTGTAGGAATGGTTGGCTTTAAATGCTGAGCGGCTTCTTCCAAATCTTGCAAGATAAAGTCTATTACTTCCTCTTTGGGAGAGCGGGGCACAAAAACCTCATCTAACCGGAGTGTTTTAGTAACTAAGGGAACATCACCCCAAAAATTAGTCAGGTAGCTATACATAAGCGCCCTAATGACCCTTACTTCTGCCGCAAGCTCTTCCTTACGCTCGGGGTTAACTGAGGCTTTTTGATAATTCTCAAGGAACAAATTAGCCTGACGCACTCCCGCATACTGGGAGGTGTACTCATTGTTTAGAGTAGCCAAATCATTACCATAGTTTCCGCTCCCTATCAATTGGTAGGCAGTAGAGGAAGGCCATAGGGTGTTGTCCCCCATGTTCTCCATGTCAATGGTATTTTTGGCTTTTACATTGGCATATAATGCATTAACGGCAAGAATTAACTGGTCTTCAGTTTGCCAGAAGGTTTCATTTGATATCTCATCAAGAGGAGTCCTCTCCAGAAAATCATCATTACATGCGCCTAATAAAAGCATACTTAATACCAGGCTATATATAGTTATCTTTTTCATGTTACAGCTTACTTAAGATTGATGTTTACCCCAAATACAAACGTTTTCACCTGAGGATAAAAATTCCCGTTGCTAATAGGAGATTCAGGGTCGAAACCATAGAAATAATTAGTTTCCGTAAACAAATTATCAGCGGAAGCATAAACACGCAAACGGCTTATCCGCACTCTTTCAGTAAGCGTGGTAGGCAAAGTATACCCTAGTTGCACGTTTTTAAGGCGTAGATAAGAAGCATCTTCTAGCCAATAAGTAGACAGCCGTTGGTTATGGGTAAGTTGATATGCTAAACGCGGGTAGCTGGCTCCCGGGTTGTCTGGGGTCCAACGGTCTAAGTGTACCGTTTGAGCCATATTACTTTCAGACGCAAAGGCATGACGGGCATTTCCAGACAGGTAACCGTCTACGTCTCCTACACCTTGTAAGAAGAAACGGAAGTCAAAGCCTTTAAAGGCAACATCACCCCGGAACCCAAAAGTATAACGTGGAATCGCACTTCCTATCACCTGTCTATCACCATCAAGCGTTATTAAACCGTCACCGTTAAGATCTTTGTAAATGATATCGCCGGGGGCAATTTTGTCACCCGCTATGTAAGGGAAATCTGCTACAAATGTGCCAGATTCTGGCTTGTAGGAGAAATCAGACTCTTGAGCCAAGCGATCAGCTACTAATCCATAAAAAGCATCAATTGGGTGGCCTACCAAACGAACTTGGTCACCGTAAGTAGCCAAAGTACTACCCAGACTGGTAATTTTATTTCTTACATCAGAAATGTTAAAGTTAAAGCCGTAGTCAAACTCGCCTTTCTTGTCTTTCCAGCCTACTTGAACCTCCCAGCCTCTGTTTTCTACTTTACCGGCGTTTTGGGGCGGGAATATATTTCCGAAAGGACCTGGTTGCGGAAGAACCAAAAGAATATTAGCCGTCTCATTGATAAAATAGTCTCCGGTAATATTCAGACGGTTATTAGCAAATGCTAAGTCTATTCCAACATTTTGCTTTATGGCTGATTCCCAGGTTAAAAATTCATTCCCTACCCCAGTTTGTCTTACTCCTATAGTTACATCATTTCCAATGGGCATGGTAGCAACTGTACTTAGGATATCCATGTAACCAAAATCAATAACCCCGCCGCCTGGCAACGTAATTCTGTCATTACCCTGAGTTCCATAAGAAAACCGCACTTTACCGAAGTTCAACACATTTTGGAGCCCTGCAAAGAAGCTTTCCTCGGTAAATACCCACCCTATTGAAGCAGCAGAGAACAACTCCCAGCGTACGTCTTTGGCAAACCTAGTGGAGCCGTCGTAACGAAAATTTAGTTCTGCCAGATATTTGTCTCTAAAACCATAGTTTAACCGGCCAAATGCAGAACGAAGAGCATTTTGAGATGCATTTCCGCTGTTTTGCTGGTCTTTTGTCCCCATATTGAGGTGGCCTGTTTGGTGTCCAGCCAAATTTGATCTGGTAGCAGTAAAGTTATCACTGATAGTTTCTTCCTGTGATGCTCCTAATAACACCTTAAAGTCATGATGCTCAGCAACGCGCTTTTCATATTCAACAGTGCCAATAAAGGTTTGATACATATTGGTGTAGTCGCGGGCATCAATGGAATTAGGAGCACCAGTGGTATGGATAGGTGCTGTAATTGAAGGGTCCGGACTATAGTATCTGATGGTTTTGGTAAAAATATCCCGCTTAGAGTTAGACCGGATAATTCCGTATTGCCCTCTAACGTTCAAGCCTTCAAAAATTTTAAGAATTGCACTAAGGTTACCCGTGAATTCCTGAGAGCCAAATTTATTTGTCCCTCCATCTGTCGCAATAGCTATAGGGTTACTTTGCCCACCATGATAGCCCCACGTACCAGTCGTAAACCGCACTGGCACTAAAGGTCTGATAGAAAGTGCTGAATATAAGGGACCGGTTCCGGCCGCAGAGCCTGAATAGGCTCTGTCTACATAGCCTAGATTGACGGCCACTTCTAAGCGGTCAACCAAGGTAGTACTAATCTTGGCTCTTACGTTATGGCGGTTGGCTTCAAATGCATCACCAACCACCAGACCACCTTCTTTCAGGTAGCCGTAAGACAGCATGTAATTGGTTTTGTCCGCACCGCCGCTAATGTTTAAGTTATGGCTCAATTGGGGCGCGTAATCTTTATATACCTCCTCTATCCAATTGGTGTTAGCGTAGTAATTAGGATCAGACCCGTTCCGGGCAATCTCAATTTCCTCAGGAGAATAGGTTGGGTTCCGGCCAGCGTTACTTTGCGCCTCGTTCAGCAAGGTCATATAATCTGGGGATCCCAAAAATTTTGGCAATGCAGTGGGTGTCTGTATGCCATAATAAGTGTTATAGGAAATGGAAGGTTTGCCTGAATGTCCTTTCTTAGTGGTCACCAGAATTACGCCGTTGGCTCCCCGTACCCCATAGATAGAGGAAGAAGCCGCATCTTTCAACACAGAAATAGTCTCAATATCATTTGGGTTGAGAATGTCTAAGGTTCCGCCCGGTATCCCGTCAATCACTACCAATGGAGTAGCATTCCCAATGGTACCAATCCCCCTGATCCGGATGGAGCCGCCGTTGTTACCTGGCGCACCGGAAGCACCGGTGATGGTAACGCCCGGCATAAGGCCCTGCATACCTGAGGTCACATTTGTAATCGGCCTGTCTTCCAAAGCTTCGGCCTCAATTTGATGCACAGCCCCCGTCAAATTTGCTTTCTTTTGAGTACCATAGCCTACCACTACCACCTCATCCATCAATTTGGTGTCTTCCTGCAGAGCTACATTCAAGGATGTTTGCCCTGTGTAGGCTATCTCCTGGTTCCTGAACCCTATGTAGGTGAAGACAAGTACGGGTTGGCTAACCCCTGAGGTGTTGATGCTGAATTTCCCGTCAATGTCAGTAACGGCTCCAATGGTGGTTCCTTTGATAGAAACCGAAACACCAGGCAGCGGTTGGCCGGCGGCGTCTTTTACCACCCCGGTGACGGGTCCATTTTGTTTCTCATTGGCAGAAGTCACCTCCAGACCAACCTTAGAAGGCTCTCTCTTAGAAGCAGAGCCCTCAAACGGAGCAAGGCCCAGCAGCGCCAACAACAGCAGCGAGCCTCCTCGTCGGGCACTTCCAGTGTTTTTTAGTAGTAGCAATTGTTTCATAAAAGCATGAAGTCTAATTAGTCTTATGTATCCGTTCTAGTTTATTACTGATCCTGTTTTTGAAGGGCAGCTTGTCATACCCCCGGCAATTGTTTTTCTGTATTGACCGCTCCATTCAGTAAGCTCGTGAAAGCCTACCATCACAAATCACTATCCCTTATGTGGTACTTTTTGAATGGGAGCTTATCCTTGGCTTACCCTTTCCCGCTGCTCTAGCGCTTGTTGGCTTGAGGGTGGTACCAGTCAGCACGCTGTAGAGGGTTGGCTGTTCTTAGCAGTTCCCTCCTGAGCTCTTTTATGAATTTCATAAAACGACTCCCTTCACCTGCCCTTCTCCAATAATCCCTCTAATCTGGTCGTGTAACTTTTGAAAAAATTTTAATATCTGCAGCTTATCCTCCTAAAAGGCAGGCATTTCTTTCTTCATGGCCAAGGAACAAATATTTTTTATTAAAACAAAAACTTTTGACAAATTTTGCAATAAGTCCTGAGCATTGGATTAAATAATTGTTAATAAACAAATAACATATGATTACCTAATAGGAGCAGAGGAGACACTCCTTGATCAATAAAGATGGGAAAGCAGAATTTGTACATCAGGAAGAAGGCAAGGGCTGTTGCCTAAAAAAAGAGTATTGCCGGAAGAACGGTTTGCATTAACCACACCCTTCCAGCACCAAACCCGCCCTACCATAGGGTATGCACAAGAACACTGTGGTGCCGTAAAAAAATCTTGGCTTACTGCACCACCAGATACGGCTGCATCTTCTGGAACTGCTCCTCTTTGAGCACCTTGATCTTGCGCAGTTCCTCCACGCTGGGGTACGGGCCGTGCTGGGTGCGGTAGTTGACAATGGCGCGGGCCAGGCTGTAGCCAATGTACGGGTGCGCCCTGAGTTCGTCAAACGTGGCGGTGTTCAGGTTGATTTTCTGGACACGGCTGGCTTCTGAAATAAACGCGTATTTGCGCACGCTGTCTGCCACTTCGGGCGGGAGCCCGTACACCTCTGCCACCTGGGCTACACTATGAAAGCCACCCATTTTATCCCGGAACGTGACAATGCGCTGGGAGAGCTTGCTGCCAATGCCCCTGATTTGCTTCAGTTCAGTCGTGTCGGCGGTGTTCAGGTCAAACGGCTGCAGCTGCCACCGCTTACGCGGGAAGTCTGTTTTTGGCCTGTTTTCAGAAAAAGAGCCGCTAAACGCACGGTCTTGGTTTCGGGCGTAGCCCGGACTTTCATCTGGCAATTGAATGTACGGGTACCACAGCTGGAAGAGGGAATCTGGCAGGCCGTAGATTTTCTGGAGCTGCGCCTTGCTCTTGAAGTCGCCGGCTTTGGCGCGGTAGTTCAGGATGCGCTGCGCGAGGTATTGGTTCAGACCCAGCTCCTGCCACTGTGCCACCGTTAGCTGATTGGGGTTGAAGCGGTAGAGCTTGATGGGCTTGCGCCTGTAGCGCTCAGCCCGGGCCACGGCGGCGTCCTCAGCTTGCTGGTCCAGCTGTACCACCAGGCTGTCCAGTAGCTGCTGGTCAGTGGTGGGGTCATAGGCATCATCTTCTTGAAAGAAGAGGAACGGGGCCGCAATACACGCCCCCATGAGCAACAGCAGCAGAAAAAACTGCCGCAACTCCCGCTGGGAGAAGGAGAAGTATTCCTGTAGGTTTTGCAGCAGGCGCTTCAGCATAACCTGCTTCTACGCAATAATTTAGGATTGGTGGTAAGGAAATGTAACCTCCTGCGTAAAACCCACCCCTACCCCTCCCGGGAGGGGATTTCCCTCTTCTACTTTTGCAGATGATCTTGCTATACTCTTCCGTTATTCGGGATTTACAATCCCGAATTTAGATACCTGCGGATTTGTAATCCGCGGCGCGAGCTGATCAATACGTGCGGGGTTTACAAATCCCTGAGGTATGTACTTCCAGATTGCAAATCCGGTAGAGCTTATCGCTTTTTTTACCCGGGCAGAGATTCCCCTCCTGAGAGGGATTGGAGTGGGTTCCACTGCGGCCGCCATCATCCCCACAGGGTCTTCCCTACCGGTAAAAGCAAACCCGTTTTTGGCCTGTTTTCTGAAAAACAGGCCAAAAACGGGTTTTGCAAAATCTTGAATAAACCTAAATCTGCCCCGCCACAATGGCAATGCTTTCTTTGAAGGTATGCGGCTGGTAGCCCAGTTGCGTTTTGGCTTTGGTGATGTCAAAGCCGGTGCGCGGTGGGCGTTTGGCGGGCTGAGTGAAGAGAGTTCCGTCTACTTCCTCAATCAGGCTCTGGTCTAAGTTGAAGTACTCGGCTACCTGTACGGCCATCTGGTGCGGGGTGAGCAGCTCCTCGCCCGAGATGTTGAAGATGCCCTGGGCGTCATGCTTGGCGGCCAGCCAGCAGCCTTGGGCCAGGTCTTCGGCCAGCGTAGGCGTACGCAACTGGTCATTCACTACTTTGATCTGCTTGCCCTGCTCCAGGCTGCCTTTCACCCACAGCACAATGTTGGAGCGGCCGTAGTCATGCACAATGCCAAACACCAGCACGGTGCGCAGTATGGCCCATTTGCAGGCAGCGCGCTTCACCAGCTCCTCGGCGGCCAGCTTGCTTTCGCCGTAGAAGTTCACCGGTTTGCCCTCGGCTTCCTCTGAGTACGGTCCGTTTTCGCCGTCAAAGATGAAATCTGTGGAAACGTGAATAAGGTGCACGCCATGTTTTTCGCAGGCTTTCACCAGGTTCTCCACGGCGTCTACGTTCTGTTTCCAGCATTCCTCGCGCTGGCTCTCGCAGTCATCTACGTTGGTCATGGCCGCCGTATGAATGAGGTGGGTAGGCTGGGTCTCAGCAATCACCTGCTCCACCTGCCCGGCGTTGGTGACATCCATAGCGGCAAAGGCCACCTGCGGGTAAATCTGGGCCAGCTTGTTCTGGCCGCGCGAAGACGCAATGAGCTTGACAGTAGGCTCTGCGTGCAGCAGGTCTACCAGTTTCTGGCCCAGCAGGCCGTTAGAGCCGGTGATGAGGATGGTTTTCATAGGGAAAGGGGGTTATTGGTAGCGGTAGCCGTAGGTCTTGGTGATTTTCTTCTTTTTCATTTTCCTGGCCGTCACCGTCATCTTCACATCAGCGGTGGGCCGGTCACGGTAATCTTTCTGCACCTCGGCAATCTTGTCTATTACGGCCAGACCGTCAATCACCTGCCCGTACACGGTGTACTGGTTGTTTAGGAACGGAACGCCCTCATGGTTTTCCACCAGGTAAAACTGGGAACCGCTGGACTCTTTCCGGGGGTTCATGGCATCACCCAACCGCGCCGCCGCCAACGCACCGTACACGTGCTGGTGGTGGGGCAGAATCTCGGCCGGAAGGGTGTAGCCGGGGTTTCCCGCCCCGTCATTGTTGGGGTCACTGTCTTTGCTGTTGGGGTCACCGCCCTGTATCATGAAGTCATTGATCACGCGGTGGAACGTGGTGCCGTCATAGAACTTCTTTTTCACCAGCTTCAGGAAGTTCTCGCGGTGCCTGGGGGTGTCTTCAAACAACACCAGCCGCATAGTGCCCTGGCTGGTCTCTATGGTCACCAGATAGTCTTTTTTGCTTTTCTTCTGGGCGGTAGCCACGGCGCCAGCACCTAGCAACAGCACCAGCAGGAACAAAATTGGTCTCATGTTACAATGTTCGTTTTTGGCCGTTTTCAGAAAAATAGGCCAAAAACAGGTTTTCAAGTTGGTACGTACTTCTTTTCTACGCCAGGCCGCCCTTTTCACCCGGCTCCCAGGGTAGCCGGGTGAAAAGGGCGGCCTGGCCTGTTAACTATCCTTCTCTTTTCTGATTTCAGCCAGGATGCGGTCACCGCCACGGCTCAGTACCGCGTGCGCCAGTTGCTCGCCCATGGTTTCTGCGTCTTCAGGAGAACCGGTCATTTCTTCCACCAGCAGCTCTTCCCCGTCCAGGCTGATGATGCCTGCTTTCAAGGTCAAGGTGTCTGCGTCTAAGGTTGCCAGGGCGAAGGAAGGAATGCTGCAGCCGCCTTCCATGGTGCGCAGGTACGCCCGCTCAGCAAGCAGGCAGAGGTGGGTGGGTTTGTGGTCTAACGCCAGTTTCAGGTTCAATTTCCGCTCCAGCGGAAGGGTTTTGGCGCACTCAATGGCCACGCTGCCCTGCCCGGCGGCCGGAATGAACGTGTCTAGCGGCAGGTGCTGGGCAATCATGTGGTCATACTGCATGCGGGCCACCCCGGCGTAGGCCAGCAGAATGGCGTCATACTGCCCGTCTTTGAGCTTCTGGATACGGGTCTGCAGGTTGCCGCGGCACTCAGCGGTGATCACGTTTGGGTAGAAGCGTTTGAGCAATGACCGGCGGCGGGTAGACGAGGTGCCAATGACCTGCTGCCCCTCGCCCAGCTTGAACAGCGGGTCAAAGGAGATCACCACGTCATGCACCTGCTCGCGCTCCATAAAGGCCAGCAGCTCCAGGTCCTCCGGAATGGTTGACTGCACATCTTTGGCGCTGTGCACGGCAATGTCAATGGCCCCGTTCCGAAGGCTCTCCTCCAGCTCCTCTGTGAACACGCCTTTGGCGCCAATCTTATCCAGTGACTTGTCAAGCACCAGGTCTCCCTTGGTGGTGATGGTGATGATGTCTACCTCCATGCCGTTGGCCCGAAGGGTATCTGCCACGTGGTGCGCCTGCCAGAGGGCCAGACGGCTGCCGCGGGTGCCTATTCTGATGGGAGACGTGGTTGAAGTTGTTTCCATAATATAAGGTTATGCGACCGGCCGTATAAGCTGCGCAATCTGGATAGATGTATTCAGGAACGTGATCTTGGGGTGGGCGTTGCGCTCAATGTGGTAATGGGCCTCATTCAGTTCCTGCGCCAGCTGCGCCCCGTTGCCCTGGTGAATGAGCTTTGCAAATTTCTGCACAAAGTCCAGTTCCGGTGCCGGCAGAAAGGTAATCAGCTGGTTGTCTACCCCAAACAGCAACACTTTTCTGAGCAGGCTTAGTGCAAACTGCAGAAAGTTTTTCTGATTCTCGCGGCCCAGTTTCTGGAAGTCTTCGCTCTGCTCCAGCACGGCGTCAAACTTATGGTTGTAGCACAGGCGCATCCAGCTCAGGAAAAACGTAAAATAGTCTGAGGTCATTTCCCGGCTCAGCACCCGCGCCGCCTGCAGGTTCCCCTCGGCGAGCTGCGCCACCTGGTAGGCCCGCTCCTCCTCCACGCCCTGCTGCTCCTGCAGGTACCGGATCACCTCGGCGTCTGTAAAGGCCCGTACTTTCACCAGCTGGGTGCGGGAGAGAATGGTAGGCATGATCTTGTCTGACCCGTTGCTTACCAGCAGGAAGACCGTGGCGGCAGGTGGCTCCTCCAGCAATTTTAAGAGGGCGTTGGCCGCGCTGATGTTCATAAGCTCCGGCAGCCAGATCACTATCACCTTGTATTTGGCCTCAAAGGCTTTGAGCGAGGTCATGCGCACCAGTTCCCGGCTCTCCCCCACCGGAATGGTTCCCTGTTTGTTTTCGGCCCCTATGTACTGCATCCAGTCATTGAGCGTCTGGTAGGGGCTATCTGCCAGGAAGGTGCGCCATTGGGGTACAAAGTTCTTGCTGAGCGCCTCGCTGTCTTTCACCTTGGTCACCGGCATCACAAAGTTCAGGTCTGGGTGAATGCGCTTGCTGATTTTGGTACAGCTGGGGCAGACGCCGCAGGAGTCCTGGGGCTGTGGGTCTTCGCAGTTGAGGTATTGGGCATAGGCCAGCGCCAGCGCCAGGTTGGCACCTCCTTCTGCCCCCAGAAACAACTGGGCGTGCGCCACGTGCTGTGACGTAACGGAGTTCAGCAGCAGCTGCTTGGTTTCCTGATGGCCGTAAATAGTAGAGAACTGCACGGGTGGTTCTGAGTTTAGAAAATCAGGAGGGTCGCCTCCCGGGTCTTAACCGTTTTGCCGGAGCCCAGCATGGGTTTCAAACGGAATGTAAAGATAAGATGCCTTGTCTGTTTTTGGGCTATTTTTCTGAAAATAGCCTAAAAACAGGTTTGCGCTGCCAGGTGCAAGGAGATTCTTGCCTCTTGCTGCCGGGGCGGTTTAGGTGACATTTTTCTGAGGCTGTCTGCGGATGGCAATGCGTAGTCTGCTGTGCCTGACGTTGGCGTGAATGCGGTGCCCTCATAGGCTGCGGCTGCAGTTGCTGCTGGACTGCGTGGGCTGCGGGCCCCTTAGCTGTGTTGCGGCAGGAATGCGTAGTCTGTAGTTTCCTTGGATCTCCCGTTTGCTCCGGTGCCTCACTCACTGTACTGTTTCATCTCTTCCGGTAAGCGCTCACGGCCGCGGGGCCCCGTCCTGGCGGTGAGCACTGCTGTTAAAACTAGGCCCTCCGGCCTTGCCGCTGGAGCGGCACCGTATTAACAGAGGCGCTCACCCCCAGGACTGGTTTAGGTTCCCCTCCTGTTACTGCTTCTCCTGCACTGTCTGCCTCTGCAGGTAACCGTTGCTGATCCGCTAGCCTGTGACGAGCCCGTGCTGCGCACATCAGCCAGGGGCAGAAGTGCTAATTAACCCAGGTGCCACTAGCAGAAGTGTTGATTGTTCATTGTTGTTTTTTTACTTATTGCTGCTTGTTTGTCACAATCTCTGGTTCAAGTTTCCAACTTGGACCTATAATGTCGGAGGCTTTCAGCTTCCATGAGGCTGCCGCCTCACATTACTTCTGCCCTCCTATGGCGCGGAAGTTACTTCCGTGCCTTCTAACGCCAGCTGATACTCCCCCTTTGAAGGGCAGGGCCGTTATTTCTACTAGAAAAGAGGCCGCTCTTCCGGATTTGCAATCCGGAAGCAGGTACTGAGGGGATTTGAAATCCCCGGCCCCTTCTCGCTTGGCTCCTGTAGCGCAGATTGCAAATCTGAGGGATACGTAAGTTCGGGAGTGTAAATCCCAAACAGCGGTGGCACAGCCTCAAACAGCTTCTGCTCTCTAAGCTGCGGAAGTTACTTCCGTGTCTTCTAACGTCACCAGATACTCCCCCATTGAAGGGGCGGAAGGGGATGTTGACACCTGCCGGTCCACGCATTCCAGAGAATCCCCCTCCTGGGAGGGGCAGTGGTGGGTCACACGCATGGCAAGTTGTTTCCATCCGAAGCCAAATCACATGCTTGACTCAGGACTACTACCAGCAGCCCCCCTAGCGCCCGGAGGACCTGCGGGTGCCTGCCCAATTCCCGTTTCTGGCCTGTTTTCTCAAAAACAGGCCAGAAACGGGAATAATCTGTTGCGGCCCTTAAACCGGCAGACCATCCCAGGGGCGGCCAGACTGGGTGAGGTGGAAGATTTGGGTAAAAATTTTGCGGTCTTCGCTGCTCAGCGCCAGGCCTCTTCTGCCCAGAACCGCTTCTGCCACCTCAAAGAATTTGGGCAGCCGGTACGTGACCATGGTATCAGCGCCGCCCCAGGTGAAGGACGGCACAAAGGTTGGCGGGAACCCAGCCCCGAAGATGTTGGCGCCCACGCCCACCACTGTTCCGGTGTTGAACATGGTATTGATGCCGCACTTCACGTGGTCTGCCATCATGAGGCCGCAGAACTGCAGACCGGTGTCTATCATTTTCTCTTGGGCATGGCTCCAGATTTTAATGGGCGCGTAGTTGTTCTTGAGGTTAGAGGCATTGGTATCGGCACCAAAATTACACCATTCGCCTACCACTGAATTGCCTAAGAAGCCTTCATGGCCCTTATTGGAGTACCCGAAGAAAACACAGTTGTTCACCTCGCCCCCCACTTTGCAGAAAGGGCCAATGGTGATATCCCCGCGCATACGCCCCCCCACGTTCACGTGGCTTTCCTCGCCCAGCGCAAACGGCCCCCTGATCATGGAACCTTCGTGCACTTCGGCATTCTTGCCAATATAGATAGGGCCGGTGTCTGCGTTCAGTATGGCGGCTTTGATTTTAGCGCCTTCCTCAATGAAGATGTTGCCCAGGTTATAGACGCGGGTGTGCTCATCTGTGATGGGCTGGCTGGTGCGCCCTTGGGTGAGGAGCTTGAAGTCAACCCTGATCTGGTCACCGTTCAATTTAAAGATGTCCCAGAGCTGGCGCACCACCACCAAAGACTGGTCTGTCTCCCGGGTGGTGTGCTCATGGGCGTAGCGGTAGAGGGCTTCTATGTCTGGCACCTCTGCGGCCGGGGCGTGCAGGGCTACCAGGAGGCCCTCAAATTCCAGTCCGTGCCCCACGGGCAGCTGTTGCACCTGTTCCAGAAGCTCGGCAGAGGGGCAGACGGCCCCGTTTACATACACGGTATCTTCGCTGCCGGTGACGGGGAGGCCAAATTTGCCCTGCAGGTACCCTTGCGTGAGAAAAGACACGGTTGCCTGTGACAGATTCCGCCACTTCTCCGCAATAGTCAGGATACCCACCCGCAGGTCAGCCACAGGCCTGGTGAAGGTAAACGGCAACAGATTCGCCCGCAAGGCCGGATCATCAAACAGGACAAGGTTCTTCATAAGACAAAAATAAAAAAGTCTTCCTGAAAACCTCAGGAAGACTTCTATACGGAGAAGCGTAAAATAGGCTAGACCTATTTCTTGTAACGCTGCTTGAACTTGTCAATACGGCCGGCAGTATCCACGTAGATGTTTTTACCGGTGTAGAACGGGTGAGAAGCAGAAGAAACCTCTACTTTGATCACAGGATATGTCTTGCCATCTTCCATAGTGATGGTCTCACTTGAGTTCATGGTAGAACGTGTGATGAATTTGTAATCGCTGGAAGTATCCTGGAAAACTACCTCTCTGTATTCAGGATGGATGTCCTTTTTCATTATATGCTATTTTTAGACGAATTTCTTCAATAGGACTGCAAAAGTAATACATCTGCCTGAAATTTAAAACTGTTATGTGCAAATATTTTAAAGACACCCCTCCTGAAGGAGTACAGGTTGGCGGGTTTGCAGATTATTTCCCTAAATTCGCCGGAAAACAGCACCTGACCATGGTTTTTACAAAAGAGAGCCTCATTCTGGACCACCAACAGATCCTGCAGAAAATCAAGCGCATGGCCTTTGAGATCTACGAGCAGAATTTTGGCGAAACAAGATTAGTCCTGGCCGGTATCCATGAGAATGGGTATCTGCTGGCGCAGCTGCTGGAACAGGAACTGCGGGCTATTTCAGCCTTAGAGCTTTCTTTGCTTGAGGTGACCCTGCACAAAACCGAGCCGCTGGCCCATGACATTCACATTCAGCCGCTGCCAGACTCTCTGAAAGACACGGCCGTGGTGCTGGTAGATGACGTGCTGAACACCGGCAAGACTCTGGCCTACACCCTGCGCGCCTTTCTGGACAAAGACTGCAGGAAGCTGGAGATTGCCACCCTCATTAACCGCCACCATACCCTCTACCCTATTACGGCCACTTACACCGGCTATTCCCTGGCAACCACCCTGCGGGAGCACATCAGGGTCATCTATAGAGAGCAGGAGTGGAACGCGTATTTGATCTAACCAACAGCATTCCCTGTTAGACCCGGCGCCCATCTGCTGGCGGCAAGACTGTTGCCCCATTAACCAATAGCGCCCCTCCTTTTTAAAACAGAAGACCCTCTAAAGCACGAATACTTTAGAGGGTCTTCTGTTTTGGGGCTGTTTTCAGGAAAACAGCCCCAAAACAGAAACTGCTACTCAGCCTGGTCAAACAAGGTGCCGCTGCGCACATGGTTGGGCGGAATCTTGCCCAGGTGGCGGTAAGCGGCCTCTGTGGCCTCACGGCCGCGACTGGTACGTTTCACGTACCCTTCCTGGATCAGGAACGGCTCATAGACCTCCTCAATGGTCTCAGCCTCTTCGCCGCAGGCGGTGGCAATGGTAGACAGCCCCACCGGCCCCCCCTTGAACTTGTCAATAATGGTGCTCAAAATGCGCTTGTCCATCTCATCCAGTCCGCTTTGGTCTACATCCAGGGCATTCAGCGCAAACTTGGCAATCTCTACCGTGATGGTACCGTCTCCTTTGATCTGCGCGAAGTCACGGGTACGGCGTAGCAGGTTGTTGGCGATACGCGGCGTACCGCGGCTGCGGCGGGCAATCTCAAAGGCGGCGTCTTCATGAATGGGCGCGCCCAAAATTTCTGAAGACCGCTGCACAATGGTAGTCAGTAGCTTGGAGTCATAATACTCCAGCCTTGAGTTAATCCCGAAACGGGCACGCAACGGCGAGGTTAGCAAACCGGAGCGGGTGGTGGCGCCAATGAGTGTGAACGGGTTCAGCGTGATCTGCACTGACCGGGCATTGGGGCCCGAGTCCAGCATGATGTCAATCTTGTAGTCCTCCATGGCCGAGTACAGGTACTCTTCCACAATGGGGTTCAGGCGGTGGATTTCGTCAATAAAGAGTACGTCATTGCGCTCCAGGTTGGTGAGCAAACCCGCCAGATCGCTGGGCTTGTCCAGCACCGGACCAGACGTGATTTTAATATTGGAACCCAGGGCGTTGGCAATAATATGGCTTAGCGTGGTTTTACCAAGGCCCGGAGGCCCGTGCAACAGGACGTGGTCCAGGGCCTCACCACGCATGATGGCGGCGCCCACAAACACCTTCAGGTTCTCCACCACTTTCTCCTGGCCGGCAAAATCACCGAAATCTAGTGGCCTCAGGGCGCGGTCCAGCTCCCGGTCAGAGGGCGCCATGGCATCGGCGGAGCCGGTTAAATAATCTTCTCTCATGTGTAAAATCTCTTGGCTGTTGGGCAAAGATTCAGTTGTAAAGATAACACATCTGAGGCTAAAAACGCTCCAAGTGCACGAGGAAAAGCGGCAGATTTTGCTAGTAATTTTAACAAATCACAACAAAAACTAATTAAAATAGCAAAACTGTATTACTTATAAAAAAGCCCCTGATGGTGCAGGGGCTCTTGGGAAAGATTTTTTATCAGCCTTTATTGCCGAACTCTCTAACGAATCTAATCTAGTACTTCGCCTCAAATTGACCGTTAGTAACTGTTATAGAGGGCAGGGTGCTGTTATAGTCAAAAGGCCCCAACTGACCGTTAAAGGTGCCTTTGATAACTTTGGCAGATTTATCATGAGCTGTGATGGTTAGACTTCCCTTATGACCATCAACTGGAGCATACTCAGTTCCGTCTTTTTTATTATAGTTCAGAATGAATCCTAGATCTGCTTCATTCATTTTCATCTCATACGTATATGTCTTCCCTGGTATTGACCCTAAAATAGAGAGTTTTAAAGTATCACCAGTTTGGTTAATGTAATCAAGATTGATGATAGTTTCTCCAAGGAGCTTTTCAGTAGAAGCATTCAATTTTACTGAAGTAAAAGTGGTGGAGCCAATGGTTGCAGTAGCCGTATTGTTTGACGTAAGTGGGGCCGGGTCTTCATCATCAGAGCATCCAGAAAAAACAACTGTTCCTGAAACCATTAATAGGGCGAAGAACAAATTAGTAAAGATTTTGAATTTCATATTGTTATAGTTTAAAAGTGGCGGCAAAATTACTTACTAATTTTGGATTTCCAATTACATCAAAAAATTATACAACAATTTATTATTATAAAATATAAAAATAACTATATATTGAAAAATCTCTAAAGATACCTAAGGAGGTATCAGGGAACTTGAGGTACAATTTACGACGCTGCCACCCCTGACCAATGGAGGATCCTAAAAAAGTTATAAGGTCAACTTTCCATAATATCAGCCCCAAATAGAAAAGGCAGCCACGTTTCCGCAACTGCCTTTTCTAAGGTCATCTGAACAACGAACAACCAATAACTAAGAACTACTTAAACGCCTGAATTCCCGTGATATCAGCACCGGTGATCAACAGGTGAATGTCATGGGTGCCCTCATAGGTAACCACACTCTCAAGATTCATCATGTGCCGCATGATGGGGTATTCGCCGGTAATGCCCATGCCGCCATGAATCTGGCGGGCCTCACGGGCTACCTGCAGGGCCATGTCTACGCTGTTGCGCTTGGCCATGGAGATCTGTTGGGTGGTGGCTTTGCCTTCGTTCTTGAGCATGCCCAGGCGCCACACCATGAGCTGCGCCTTGGTGATTTCGGTAATCATCTCAGCTAGTTTCTTCTGAATGAGCTGGAAACCGGCAATGGGTTTGTCAAACTGGATGCGCTGCTTGGCGTAGCTCAGCGCGCTCTCGTAGCAGTCAATAGCGGCCCCGATGGCTCCCCACGCAATGCCGTACCGCGCCGAATCCAGACAGCCTAACGGACCGCGCAGGCCGTCTACGTTGGGCAGCAGGTTTTCTTTGGGCACTTTCACGTTGTCAAACACCAGCTCACCGGTGCAGGAGGCGCGCAGGCTCCACTTGTTGTGGATCTCCGGGGTAGAGAAACCTTCCATGCCGCGCTCCACAATCAGACCTTTGATACGGCCCTGCTCATTCTTGGCCCACACCACGGCTACCTGGCACTCCGGTGAGTTGGAAATCCAGAGCTTGGCCCCGTTGAGCAGGTAATGGTCGCCCATGTCTTTGATGGTGGTCACCATGCCGCCGGGGTTTGAGCCAAAATCGGGCTCGGTGAGCCCGAAGCAGCCCAGCCATTCGCCGGAGGCGAGTTTAGGCAAGTATTTCTTGCGCTGTTCCTCTGAACCGTACGCGTAAATGGGGTACATCACCAGCGAGCCTTGCACTGACGCCGTAGACCGCATACCAGAGTCACCGCGTTCAATCTCCTGCATGATGAGGCCGTAGCTGATGTAGTCCAGGCCGCCGCCGCCGTATTCCTCTGGAATGGTAGGGCCAAACGCACCCACTTCGCCAAACTTGGGCACAATCTCACTGGGAAAATGCGCGTCTTGCGCCCACTTCTCAATGTTGGGGGAGATTTCGCGTTTCACAAAGTCCCGCATGGTCTGCCTGATCAGCTTGTGCTCCTCCGTGAGCAGGTCGTCTATGTTATAATAATCGGTGAAGCCGGAATTCTCTGACGCCATAGTGGTATAGGTTAACTTCTGTTAGTACGGTGTTGTCTCCAAACATAAGAAGAAACTACAGCCACGGCAACAGAATCAACAGAATTCCTGCCACGTAAACGATTGCGCTTTCTGTTTTGGAGCTGTTTTCCGGAAAACAGCTCCAAAACAGAATTTACTTGCTGACCTACCAGAAATGTAGCGTCGTGGCTTTGACACGACGTGTCTCTATGAAACAGAAAAGGCGCCTAGGCATTGTCTTCAGTTCAAGGCAAAGTTGTGAAGGGGGTTCTTTTTGTCTGGAGGCGGCAAGGCTGCGTGGTGCCACGTCGTGTCAGTGCCACGTCGTGTCAGTGCCACAACACTACACTTTGCGTTTCCGGGCTGTTTTCCGGAAAACAGCCCGGAAACGCAAAGCCCTCACAGGTTTCTAACACCTGTGAGGGCTGAACGGTATTTCCTGTTTTCGGCCTGTTTTGGCTAAAACAGCCTAGAAACAGCGTCTCCTTGCCAGCCTGTCTTAGACATGAGGCAGATTCAGAAACTAAGGGCACGCTGTGAGAACAGAACCCTGCTATTGATCTTAGAAAGGCAGGGCCCGGCTGGGTGACAAAAGCACAGGGCAGCCTTGGCACAGCGGTGTGCGTTACAGGCTGCCCCTTATGCATTACCGCTTGATGAACCGCTTGGTGACTTTTTTGCCGTCAATGGTCATATCTAAGATATAGATACCGCTTGCCAGAGACGAAATGTCAATAGGTTGTTCATTGGTGGAAGTTGGCAAAGTGAGCACGGTCTGCCCAGAGGTGTTTAAAACGCGACTGTTGGTGGCAGTGCCGGTGTAACGCAGGAACAGCTCATTCTCGGCTGGGTTAGGGTAAAGGGAAATGTCCTGGGTTACTTCCTCAGCTATAATGGTCATCCTGGCCGTTGTGTTCTTGGTGATCCGGAGCCAGTTCAGGTTCCAGCCGCCTGCAATGGCGCTTAAGCGCAGGGTGTAGGTGCCAGCTTGGTTGATGGTAACGTTTTGGGAAATGGTAGTCCAGCCTGTCTGCCACCCCCCGGTAGAAGGTACGTTCACGCGGCCAAGTATCACCACCCCGGTAAGAATAGACTCTATGATACCCCCGCCGTTGGCGCTGGCTACGCGGTACTCAATTTTGTAGCTACCTGCGGTTGGGAAATTAACGTTGGCGTACGAAATCTGATCACCGGTATCTATATGGCTTACGTTCAGGCCACCGCCGGTATCAGAACAAGCCTCTGTTTGCACGTCAGGTGCAGAAGAGTAGCTCTCGCCTTGTATAAGCGTGCCGGTGCTGGTTGGTGGCGTACACGTAGAAGTGCCCAAGCTGTTTTTAAGGGCCGTCAAGTAAGCGGTGGCAAATTTATCCCGCCAGGTATTGTCCAGGAGTTTGGTGGCATCACCTGAATCTACGAAACCAATCTCGTTCAACACGCCAATGGCGTTATTGCCATTCAACACACCTAAATGATACGGAAGGAACGTGGCATCTTCTACAGAGCGGCGATTTGTCCAACTGCCCCCGGCCACCATGCGGGCCTGTACTTCATTTGAAAAATTGCTGTTGCTGGTGTTGCTGGAGGTGCTTTGGTTACACCAGAAGGTTTCGGTGCCCGTTCCGCCGCCGGCGTTGCAGTGTATGCTCAGGAACCGGTCTGCGCCCCAGCTGTTAGACATGTCACGGCGTTGGGTCACTGAGATCCAGCCATTAGCGGTGGTTCTGGTCATTTTTACTGAATAGCTGGTACATTGGCTGTTGAGTTTGTCTCTCAGTTTAAGCCCAACGGCCAGCGCCGTAGAAATTTCAGTATCAGTACGGCCGTCTGGGTTACCGCCAGAAGAGTTGTACCCATGGCCCGGGTCTATCACAATGACTATCTGCGCCTGTGCGGCGAATGTGAAGAAAGCCAGGCAGAAAGCCAGCGCCCCTTTTAACCAATTGTTTTGTATATGTTTCGTCATGGTGGTTTACTTTTTGAGGTTTAAATCTGCCACGTATATTTTCCCAGATTTTTCATCAGCGAATGCAATCTTTTTGCCGTCTGGCGACACATCTGCCCACATTTCTATTCTGTCTGCCGTATTGGTGAGCTTGGTTTTGGCGTTGCTGGTGAGGGCAATATGATAAAGTTCAGAACCAGAGACGGTATGGCCGTCTTTAGATTCGTCTTCAAACGTGACAATGCCGCTGCCGTCTGGCAACCAGCTGCTAGGCAAGCCAACACCCAGGTTCTTGCGCTTCCCGCTCCCATTGATGGCGTAGAGGTACATGTTGGGGCCGTCATTGACCACTACCTTTTTACCGTCCGGTGAAACCAGCGGGCTGTAGTACTGGCCTTCTTCCTGGGTAATGACCCAGGGCTCTCCGTTGCCGTTTTTGGCCTCCAGTTTTAGGGTTTGGGGGTTGATGTACACTTTTAGCGAAGGGCTTTTGCGGGAAGAGAAGGTGCGGTTGGCTTTAGAAGAGTTGTCTTGTGACAAGATGCGCTCTCTGCCGCCCTTTAGATCTATGCTTTTCTCCAAGAACGTCCGGGCCCCGGAAGAAGTCTGCTTCTCATAGAAGATCACGCCCTTTCCGTCTGGTGTCCATTTGGCCTTGTACCCAATGCCCTGACCTTCCTTGATTTTCTGTACACTGCCATTGCCGGCCAGGTCTTTAATGTACAAAGCGTCATTGTGGTGGTCTGTGAACAGGAGTTTTTGCCCGTCTGGAGACCACACCGGGCTGCTGTACTCATGGTCACCCGAGGTTACCTCCCGGATGTTCTGCAGGGCCGGCCCTTGCGCCTGCGCCTGAAGGCTTACACTACCTATTGATAGGCTCAGGTAGGTGAAACAACGAAGCGTTTTTTTTAACATCATACTGTTTGTTGGTTAGGTGAAAGATTAATTATTGAAAAAAAGAAAAGCTGTGGCAACGCGGCTGCATTGCGCTAAAACGTATCTGGGTATCTGTAAAAGTGCCGGGCACCGGAAGAACGCAGAGGCAGTTTGCCTATGCCGGCGGCTCCCTGGGGCCAGTGGTTAAAATTTGTCTGCTACTTTACCCGGTGTTTCTGTAATAGGGGCTGCGTAGCAGAAAATAAGCTATTACCTGAACGCTGAAAGTGTATGCGTAAGAGCTTGGTTACATTTTGATGTAGCAAGCGAAAAGAGGCAGAATAAGGTTCTGCCTAAGTGGCCTTTGGGCAGCATAGCAGCACCAAGGGGAGAAAAAAGCACAAAGGCAGATTCTTCTTTTGCCGCTTTGCAGCGCGGAAGACAGATTTCAACCAGCTCTAAGAGCAAGCATAAAATTTGCTCACCGTGCTCCGGAACAGTTATAATAAATCCCTGTTCACGGCATTCCGGACTCGGCTCGCCTGCTAGGCTTCTCCAAAAAAACCGGCAGGTCATTTTCACCAAGAGTATGTTTAACCTTACCCTTTTGCGCTGCAAACGGAAATCGCCAAAACCTGCCGTTGCCATGTGAGGACACCGTAACATGCCTTATACTGTTCAAAAATACTGTTACAAGAAACTTATGCTCACTGGTTTTACCTGCAAACCAACTGGTAAGCAATCGGTTACAGCGCCAGAAACTTCACAAGCAGCCAGTTGGTTCTCAATTCTACTGCCCAAATTTCATTTGCATTGCGGTTACTAAAAAGGAAACTAACCGCACTCCTATAACTATGAATATTCTAGTTATATATAGAATGTTTTTAACACAAAATATATCAACGCAGAGGGTTGATAATAAACAAATTACGCTGGCATTTCATGTACACCGTTAGAATAAAGCGGCCTAACGCTTTAAAAGGCACCACCACACAATTTTAAATCTTATCAATAATTCATCTCAACAAGCGCACCTAAATGATAAATTTCAATTTTTTAAGCTATTTATTAACAAAATAAATTTCTGAAAGTAGCTATTTACTTTCAAGAAACAGGGCAGTGCTCTTGCCTCTGTAGCGAAAAGCCCTCTTGTCGCCGCGGCTGTAGCCCGGAAATTGTGTTTACCGACTTTCAGAAGGGGCTATAGGCCAGACTTCCGAGTGTCACAGCAAAGGCTGTTTCCGGCCTGCTTTTTAAAAAACAGGCCGGAAGCGGAAAGCCATCTATACGTAGCGGCTTTCCGTAAAATAACACCACGCTTGCGTTTCTGGCCTGTTTTCTGAGAAATAGCCCGAAAACAGAATTTACTTGCTGACCTATCAGAAATGTAGCGTCGTGGCCTTGACACGACGTGGCTCCATGAAACAGAAAGAGCGCCTAAGCATTGTCTTCTGTTCAAGGCAATGGTTGCAAAGTAAGTTCTTTTTGCCTGGAGGCGGCAAGGCTTCGTAGCACCTCGTCGTGTCAGTGCCACTACACTTTGCGTTTCTGGCCTGTTTTCCGGAAAACAGCCCGGAAACGCAAAGCCCTCACAGGTTTCTAACACCTGTGAGGGCTGAACGGCATTTCCTGTTTTCGGCCTGTTTTGGCTAAAACAGGCTAGAAACGCAAACTCACCTGCGCCATGTAATTGCGCGGCGCCTGCGGGAAATAATAGTTGTAGTGATAGCGGGTATTATCACCCACGTAATATTCAGAGAAGGTGAAACCGTTGGCCTCATATTTCTCACTGAACAGGTTGTTCACCAACAGCCCCAGCTCTATTTCTTTCATCCAGTTGGTTACGCTGAAACGGTAGAACAGCCGCACATCACTCACCTCATAGGGTTTGAGACGGCGCTCCTGACTGGCGGTATTGTCCAGGAACTGCTCGCTCACCGTTTTGAACTGGTACTGGAACCGCAAACCCTTTACCGGCTGCACTTCCAGTTGGCTGGACGTCACCACGCTGGGCGAATATGAAATAGTAGTTTCCGCGTAGCGGCTCACTACGGCTTCTACGGGATTGTAGTCCTCATCAAACCGGTACACGGTTTCCCCGAAATTCTTGATGCGGTTGCGGCTCCATGACAGATTGGTAGTCAAACGAGCAAAGTTCCCCCAGCCCAGACCGGCGGCCACTTCTACCCCGGTACGGTAGCTTTCAGCAATGTTGGTTCTCAGCGGCGTGCCCACATTGTTCACTTGGCCGGTTAATACCAGCTGGTCTTTGTAGTCCATGTAGAAATACGTGAGGTCAGTGGTGAGGCGCACCGGAAGCCCGTTCACATCGCCCAAGGGTTGGTTCAAGCGATAGCCTGCCTCATAGTCAACCATGCGTTCGGCCTTGGCCCGGTCATTGGCGGGGCGGTCCACAAAGTCTGAGCGCGTGGGCTCGCGGTGGCCCACCGCCACTGAGGCGTATAAACTGTGCGCCTCATTCACCGCAAAGGTCACGCCGGCCTTGGGGTTGAAGAAGTCATAGTCAGCGCGGGTGGTCACGTCGCGCTGGTCATCATCAGTGCCGTCAATTTTATAGTCAACGGTACGCAGTTGCAGGTCTCCGAAGAAACCCAGTTGTTTTGTGGCCTGAACGTTGGCTTTGGCGTACACGTTGAAGTCGGTTTTGCGGGCGTTGCCGTCATAATAGCGGTGGCCGGGTTGAATGGTAGGGGCATATTGCGCCCAGATGACCTCACCGTAATGGTCGCCGTCATAGCGGTTCCAGCCGCCGCCCAACACGGCGCTCCACTTGCCCGTTCCGCGGTACTGCAACGCAAAAGTGGTTCCGTAGAAATGGTTGTCCAGCCATTTCTGGCGCACCAAATCGGTTTCTGCTACAGTGGTGCCCCCAATCGCCAACGGCGGAATCCTGTAATCAGAGAAACTCTCCCCGGCCTTGTAGTTCTCATAAAACCCGAAGCCGCGGGTATAGTGCAACGCCGCGTTGAAAGAAAGCGCCGGGCTGAACTCATGGCCGTAGTGCAGCTGGTAGTGGTACTGCTGGTAATCATCTACCTCGTTGTCATACGGCGTGTCATCGCCCATATCTGTCCCCGCCGAGTTGTAGCGGCGGTTGGTTTTCAGGGTTTCCTCGTCCACGCCGTTCCAGGCCTGGTAGGTTTTCTCGTGGCCGCCAAACACCACCACTTTCAGCAGGTCTTTAGCACCATAATAGCCACCCGACACATAGAAAGACTTCAGGTCAGAAGAGGCGCGCTCCACGTACCCGTCAGAAGAAATGCGGGACAGGCGGCCGTCCACGGCAAACTTTCCGCCCAGCAGCCCGGTGCCGAACTGCACGTTGTTTTTCCAGGTGTTGTAAGAGCCGTAGGCATTGTCTGTGCGGGCGTAGGCTTCTGGGCTGGCGTCCTGAGTCTGCAAATTGAGGCTGGCGCCGAAGGCTCCCGGTCCGTTGGTAGACGTTCCCACCCCGCGCTGAATCTGCACGTCTTGCAATGAAGTGGCAAAGTCTGGCATGTTCACAAAGAAAACGCCGTGGCTTTCGGCATCATTCACGGGTATTCCGTTCACGGTCACGTTGATGCGGGTTATGTCTGAACCCCTGATGCGCATGCCCGTGTAACCCACGCCCGCCCCGGCGTCTGAGTTGGTCACCAGTGAAGGCGTATTCTCCAGCAGGTACGGCAGGTCCTGGCCAAAATTACGGCTTTCCAGCTCCTCTTTGGTTACATTTGAATACGTGGTACCGGTTTTCTCATTGGCGCGGGTGGCGGTGACCAAGACCTCTTTGGTGGCCACGCTGGTACGGGTGAGGCTGAACTCCAGCGGCTGGGCAGCCGGAACGGTCACTGTCTGCGAGGCGGTACCGTACCCCAGGTAACTAACCTGCACGGTGTATTCGCCAGCAGGCACATTTGTGAAAGAGAAACGCCCGAAGGCATCTGTGAGTGTGGCGCGGTTACCGGGGGTAAGCGCAACGGTACTACTGATAAGCGGTGATTGCGTGGCGGCATCTAGTACGCGGCCAGACAAGGTGGTCTGCGCCATGGCAAACCACGGCAGCAGGCAGCCCATGAGCAGGGCTAAAACTTTTTTCATGTAAAAAAGAAAGTTGTAAGAGCTTGTGTACCTTTTGCTTGTGCGCTGCAAACTTTTATAGCAAGAACCTGCGTTGGCCTTTTCCTAGACCCGTAGCGCGGCTACGTTTCTCAGAAAACGCTTCGGCAGAACCTTCCTCTGCCAGTTTTCGCTTACAAAATCAAAAAAGTGTACAAGCTCAATGTAAAACAAACAGGAGCCACCAGGGGCCGGCTCTCCCACTCTGTTTTGATTCCCTTGTTTTTCCCTTCGCCGGTATTACCCGTATCAGGTTCAATGGGTATGATCTCAGCCCGTTATATTAAGGCACCCCTAAAACTGGGGCAAAGCTACACCCGCTTTTTTCATAATCAAACTCCGGGCGAGAAGTTGATCATTTTTTTGCGTTTAGGGCTAACATAGCAAGGCTGCTATACGTTGAACAGGGAGAGACGCTTTTCTAAAGCCGTGGATGTGATGTGAGACTCCTAATGCAGCAGTATTATGTTGATTGTATACTCTCTGGCAATGTTTGCCTTGATTGCCTTTCTGGCGCTGGCACCGCGCAAGAAACTCACCGTGCCGCCGCAAGATGACAGTGATGATGACGGCGGCGAACCTTTGAATGACGGCTTGCCAGACCTTGACCTCCCACCGGGCATTTGCCTGCCAATCAATGATTGGGAACCAGATTATAACCGGCCCAGCATTAAAACCTCACCGGCCTACTAATCTGCCTGAACAGAAAAACCCCGGAAGCCCGGCCCCACCGCCGAGCTTCCGGGGTTTGCTTTTTCATGAGGCCACCCCGCCCTTCTCTACTCTGCCCACGCAGCCCCCCTGCGCCAGATGGCCCTATTTACCCGCTTGCTGCAAGGGAACACTGCCACCTGCTCACAGGCAACTGGGGTTCTCCCGGCCCGCAACCGCTGGTTTTGCCCTGGTTTCTCAAAAACAGCCCAGAAACAGGAACCTCCACTGCTACGCTTCAAAAGAAAAGCCGAGGCTCTGGCGGGAGCATCGGCTTTTCCTGGAAGGGTATGGCTGCTTAGAGTCTGGCGGTTTTGTCTTTGGGGTCTTTGCTCTTTTTGGCCTTGGCTACCTCTTCTAGTTTGGCTACCAGTTCAATCTGCAGCTCTACATCATCTTGAATGGCTTTGTCACCCAGGTTCTCAAAGAAGTTGCCAGACCTGTATTTGATGTCCCATTTGGTGCGGTCAAACTTCAAGGTGGCTTTGGCAGTGGCCACGTCTTTTTTCACGCCCACATACGCCGGGAACGTCACTTCGTTTGAGATCCCTTTAATGGTGAGGTTGCCGGTGACAATGTAGTTGGCGGTACCTGCTTTGGCGTTTTGCCTGGGCGCCAGATTGGTGATGGCGAAAGAGGCGGTGGGGTGGCTGGCCACTGAGAAGAAATCATCTGCCTTGAGGTGGTCAACCAGTTTTTTGTTTGAGTTGCCCTGCAGGTCATTGCACGTGATGCTGGTCATGTCCATGACAAAGGTGCCTCCCCGCAAACCGGCTTTTTCATGCAGGATAACCCCGCTGGCCAGTTTGATGTTACCGTTGTGCTCACCGGTCACCTTGCGCCCAACCCAGGTGACTTTGCTTTCCTCAGGCACAACTTTGTACCTTTTCATATCACTTGTGCGCACCTCAGCGGCTGAGGCTGCATGTGTCGGGCCAGAAGAGGCTGCTTTGAAAGCTGACACGCCTACCGCGGCAGCCACTAAGGCAGAGAGTACTACTTTTTTCATGGGTATGTGAATTTGGAAGGTGGTCGTTTTCTTATCAGCAATACAGGGGTTTTATCCCCGCACTTTGTCTAGCAGGGCACTCAACTGCTCAGCCTCCTCAGGGGTAAGGTTCTCTTCCCCCATCAGTTTGCCCAGGTTGAGCTCATCAATCTGCTTCAGGAGGGTGAGGCCTTTTTCTGTAATCAGAATATCTACCGTGCGCCGGTCAGTGGGGCACTGGGTTCTGGTGACCAGCTCCTTGGCCTCCAGCTTGTCCACAATACGGGAGGCGTTAGACGTTTTATCCAGCATGCGCTCAATCAAAAGGTTCACCGTGGCCGGCTTGGGGAACTGCCCGCGCAGAATGCGCAGCACGTTGTATTGCGGCAAGGTCACCCCAAATTGCTTGAACTGGGTAGACTGCCGCAGCTGCAGCCAGTTAGAGGTGTACAGTATGTTTATGAACACCTTCTGATAGGCATTTTTGAAGGCACTCTGCTTGATCTCTTCTTCTATTTTCATGACAAAGTCTATCACCTGGGGGGAAAGGGCTATGTTTTTGTCCCGCATTTAACCGGAAACTTCTGCCGGCTCCCTTAGCAAAGGTAAAAACCAACATCCATATTCTTTGCACCGTATGCCTCATAAACCACGCAGCACCCCATCATGCAAGAACCTTTTTTCCTTATTTCCTGGACAGAGCTTTTCTCCAGCCCTGAGAACATGATCAAATATGGCGGCCTTACCCTCATTCTGGCCGTGGTATTTGTAGAGACGGGCCTGCTCATTGGGTTGGTGATACCAGGCGGTGACTCTCTGCTGCTTACCACGGGGCTTTTGGCCGGGGCCAAGGTCCTGACCGTGCCCCTGGCGGGTTTGCTGGCGAGCATGACCGCCGCCGGCGTGGCCGGCGACCTGCTGGGCTACACCATTGGCAGACGCATGGGCAAAAAGCTTTACCACAAGAAAGATACATGGTATTTTAAAAGAAAGCACCTGGAACGGGCAGAAAAATTTTACAAGGAGAAAGGCAAAACCGCCATTGTGGTAGGCAAATTTGTACCGGTGGTGCGCACGTTCAACCCGCTGCTGGCGGGCGTGACGGGCATGGACATCAAGCACTTTCTATTCCTGAGCGTGGTGGGCACCTCCCTCTGGATTTGCACACTGGTTTTAGCCAGCTATTACCTGGGCCAGCAGTTCCCGCAGCTGAAAGACTACTTACACTACGCCATACCGGCTATAATTTTCATCTCGGTACTGCCGGGTATTATCCAGTATTTGAAGGAGCGCAAGAAGGGCAAAGCTGAGCACCAGCAGTAGCCTTATTTGCGTTTCCGGCTTATTTTTCTGAAACTAGCATGAAAACAGGAACCCATCATTTTACCTCTATGCCCAAACGTTGTCTGCAGGTGAGCGGCACCCTACTGGTATTGGCACTCCTTACGGCCGGGTCTGCCCTGGCGCAGGGGGCCACCATTCAGAAAACTGAAAGCGGACGCACCACCACGCCCAGTGTCACGCCTGCCCGGGAAGGCGTGATCATGCGGAATGGAAAGCCCATGACCATTTTACCCAAAGGGTACGCCCCCCTGAGCCAGGCCAAGACCTTCCCTAACGGTGCCCAGCTCCAGCCCAACGGCCAACTGAAAACCGCAGACGGGCAGACCCGGCTGCTCCAGGACGGCGACCGGCTGGACCTGCAAGGGAATCTGATCAAGAACCCGGTCATTGTTCAGCAAAGCACCGCCCTCACCGGCGACACCACCGGCTTTGGCAACCAGCTCCTGCATGCCCAGGCCCTGCAAGAGCGCATTCAGCTGCTGCAGCGCAAACGCGAAATCTTAGAGAAGAAAAACGAACTCCTGCAAGGCGCGGTAAAAGACAAGGCCAAAACAGCTAACCTCCAGAAGCTGGATGCCGAACTGGCCAAGGTGCAGCAGCAGCTGGCCAGTGAGGAGAAGAAACGGCAGTAGCCTTGTTCCCCTGTAAAACAGGAAATCCCCGGCAGAGCGGTCTGCCGGGGATTTCCTGTTTTAGGGCTACTTTTCTAAAAACAGCCCTAAAACACAACTGAGGCATTAGGGCATCTCAATGGGGTATAGTTTCCCTTCCTGCTCCTTCACCAGTGCAAACGGCTCCTCTTTCACAATCAGCATGCCGTCCAGGTCCAGCAGGTCAACGCCGTGGGCCAGCTGAATAGCAGACCAGATGCCCATGCTGGTTTCCATCATGCAGCCAATCATGGTTTTCAACCCGGCGGCGCGGCTTTTGTTCAGAATCTCCAGTCCGTTCAGGTAGCCGCCGGCTTTCATGAGCTTCATGTTCACCCCGTGAAACTGCTGCTTCAACAGCCCCCAATCTGCGTGGTCGGTTACAGACTCATCTGCAAACAGGTCATAAGGGGAATGCTTTTTCAGGTAAAGGTATTCTTCGGCCAGGGCCGAAGGCATGGGTTGCTCAATCATGATAACAGGGTACTTCCTGAGCTTCTCCATGAACACCACCATGGCGTCTGGGTCTTGCCAGGCCTCGTTGGCGTCTACCATCAACGGCTTGGAGGTAGCCCGGGCCACTTCAGCCATCATGTCCAGACCGGTTTCCTGGTTCACCTTCACCTTCAGGTACTCAAACCGCTGCAGGCCGTGTTCCTGGGTGAAGGGGGCTATCCTGGCGGGGTCCATGATGGGGTATGAATAGGCCGTGGGCACAGAGGTCATGGGCTGCACCCCTAAAAACTGGCCCACTGTCTGGTTGCTTTTGCGGCAAACGTAATGGATGAACGCAGACTCAAGCGCAAACCTGAGCGCGGGCAGCACCTCTACCTGCCTCATCAGTTGCTGCAGCTCGTCTACAGAGCCAATCTGGTCTAGGCCACCGGCCTGCAGGGCGCTGAACTGCTGGTTCAGGAGTTCGGGGGTTTCGCCGTAGCGCACGTTGGGCGCCGCCTCGCCGCGGCCATGCACCTTGCCATCACCCACGGTGACAAAAAGGTTGGTTTTTACATCAGAGGCATTGCGTGAGATCTTCCAGGTGTAACGCAGGGTGAGCTCACGGGTCTCTAAATGCCAAATTAACATAGGGTGTAGTTTTATTAGAAAGAAGGCTCAAGTATAGATAAAAAAATGCCACCTTTCTAAAATATCTTAAGAACCAGCCCGCATTTCTGCCTTTTTCTGAAACCATAGAAATACCTTATATTTGTCAGTTGCCGTGGCAATCTGAGCCTGCCCACACCCTTTATAACTCCAAACCCAATGGCGCCCTCTGCCTGTGCAAGTGCGTTGACAGTACTCTGTTTATGAAAAAATCTTCACTTGCCCTGGTGGCATTTGTCATCATTTCAATTGCGGCTGTTCTTACCGTCATGCACAACTACGGCGTAGTGGCCCTGCCTGAGCTGGCACTGGCCGCCATGCGCTGGATTGGCATTGCCGTGTTGTGCCTTTTTGCCGTGCGTAAGAAAAGCCTCACCACCTGGATTCTGGTCAGCATGGTCATTGGTGCCGAGATTGGGTACAGTTTCCCTGATTTCGCCCAGAACCTGAACGTGCTGAGCAAGATCTTCCTCAAGTTGGTGAAGACCATCATTGCACCGCTCATCTTCGCCACGCTGGTGGTAGGCATTGCCGGCCACTCTAACCTGAAGCAGGTGGGCAAAATGGGAGGGAAAGCCCTTATTTACTTTGAGGTGGTGACCACCATTGCACTGTTCATTGGTCTGGCCGCCATCAACATTAGCCGTGCCGGCGACGGGATTGTGCTCAAAGGCGAAGCCCATGGTGAGCTTCAGGCCCCGCCGCCGCAGACCTGGCAGGACATTATCCTGCACATTTTCCCGGAGAACATTGCCAAGTCTATTGCCGAAGGGCAGGTCCTGCAGATTGTGGTGTTCAGTGTGCTGTTTGGGATTGGGCTGGCCATGCTGAACGAGCGCAAGCGCCGCCCGCTGCTGGAGGTTACAGAGAGCCTGGCCGAGACCATGTTCAAGTTCACCAACATCATCATGTACTTTGCCCCCATTGCCGTGGGTGCGGCCATTGCCTACACGGTGGGCCACATGGGTTTCAGTATTCTCATCAACCTCTTCAAACTGCTGGCCACGCTGTACGTAGCCCTGCTGGCGTTCCTGCTGCTGGTGCTGCTGCCGGTGGCGCTGTTCTTCCGGATTCCGGTGAAAATGTTTGCCAAGGTGATTGCCGAGCCGGTGTCTATCGCCTTTGCCACCACCAGCTCTGAGGCCGCCCTTCCGCGCGCCATGGAGGCCATGGAGTCTATTGGGGTGCCGCGCAAGGTAGTGGCGTTTGTGATGCCCATGGGCTACAGCTTCAACCTGGACGGCACCACTCTGTACCTGTCACTGGCTTCTGTGTTTGTGGCGCAGGCGGCGGGCATTGACCTAAGCTGGGAGCAGCAGCTGCTCATGGTGTTCACGCTCATGCTGACCAGCAAGGGGGTGGCCGGCGTGCCGCGCGCCTCTTTGGTGATCCTGATGGGAACGGCGGCATCTTTCGGCTTGCCGGTAGAGCCAATCTTTATTATTCTGGGCATTGACGAACTCATGGACATGGCCCGCACCTCAGTGAACGTGATTGGCAACTGCCTGGCCACCGCCGTGATTGCCCGCTGGGAAGGCGAGTTTGTAGACCTGGACGAGCCAAGGCCCATTGAATCAGTATAAAATCTTATTGGCGCAACAGACGTTAGATACCTTGAGGAAAGGAACCTGTCTCTCCCGTATGCTTCTTAAGCAAGGAGCCCAGAACATGAAACCTAACCTCTAGTCTCCAGTTACAAGAATCTATTCATCATGCGTTACGTGCTTTTCATTTTTGCGGCGTTGGCCTTTGCGGCTTGTTCCACCCCCCGCCAGGCAGTCATCACAGATGCAACGCACACGGGCTTAGACCCCCAAGAAAACCGGGAGGAGCCTACCCAGGCCGGCAATGACTCCCTCCTGATTGGCACCACCACCCGCGTAGCGTTTGAGATGCCGCGGTACAGTGCCTGGTTTCACCCCATGTACCTGCGCTACAAGCCCAACGAGCAGATCATAGACCAGCTGCAGCCCCAGCTGGAAGGCGTACGCATCAAGGTGTTCATGGGCAGCTGGTGCCTTGACAGCCAGCGCGAGATACCGCGGTTCTACAAAGTGCTGGATGCCGCCCGTTTTCCCTACTCCCGTGTAGAGATGACCAGCCTGCGGGAAGACAAAACCGGCCTGACCGGTGAGGAAAAAACCCTCAACATCACCGCCGTGCCTACCTTCATCTTCTACAAAAACGGCAAGGAGCTGGGGCGCATAGTTGAAACTGCCTACCCTACCCTGGAGATGAACATGCACACCGTGCTCAAAGACAGCACCGCCACCAAGTAATTTCTGTTTTTGGCCTGTTTTTCAGAAAACAGGCCAAAAACAGAAACCGCCCTACCCCGCAGCGCTGACAGCAGGACTGCGGGTTTCTTTTTAGATACTTGCCAAAGCCAGTTCCCTGGGCGTACTTTGAACCTTGCTGTGTTGCTATAAGTAAGAGGAAACGTTTGTGCTTATTTCTTCCTGATGATTTCCAGTCCCCATCCCCAGTTTTCTAACCGCGTACGCAGAACCGCCGTGGGCTCCCTTTTCTTTTTCCATGGGCTGTGCTTTTCCAGTTGGGGCTCCCGCATTCCCACCATTCAGCAGAAACTGCAGCTCTCAGAGGCAGAACTGGGCGGTGTCTTGTTTTCCTTGCCGGTGGGTTTGATTCTTTCACTCCCGTTCACAGGCTGGCTGACCTCTAAAATAGGAAGCCGGAAAGTGGTCACCATAGCGCTGGTCATGTACAGCCTCATCCTGGTCTGCCTGGGGTTGGTCAGCAGTGTTTTTCAGCTGACAGTCCTGCTTTTCTTGTTCGGGTTGGCCAGCAACATGGCCAACATTGCCGTGAACACCCAGGCAGTCAGCGTAGAGAACCTTTACGGGAAATCTATCATGGCCTCTTTTCACGGCCTCTGGAGCCTGGCCGGGTTTGTAGGGGCCGCCCTTGGCACCCTCATGATTGGTGCCAACATTCTGCCGCTGTACCACTTTTTAGTCATCATGGCCATCATACTGGTGGGCATTGCCGTGGCGTACAGATACACCATGGTGCAAGACCCCGCCTCCCCAGAAGGCCAGCCACTTTTTGTGATGCCAGACAAAGCCCTGATGGGACTGGGGCTGATTGCGTTCTGCTCGCTGATCTGTGAGGGCGCCATGTTTGACTGGAGCGGCGTGTATTTCCAGAAGGTGGTGCAGGCTGAGAAAGCCTGGGTTTCCTCGGGCTTTACCGCCTTCATGTGCACCATGGCCGCCACGCGCTTCATAGCTGACTGGGCAACCTCCAAAATTGGCTTGAAGCGGGTTCTCCAGTTAAGCGGTTTGCTGACCGCCATCGGTTTGGCAATCTCTGTCATTTTCCCTCAACTTTTTACGGCTATTCTAGGGTTTCTGCTGGTGGGCATTGGGGTTTCGGCGGTGGTGCCGCTGGTGTACGGCGTGGCCGGGAAATCTACCACCATGGCCCCCAGCATGGCCCTGGCCGCCGTCACCACCATTGGGTTTGCCGGGTTTCTGGTGGGCCCGCCTTTTATTGGGCTAATTGCCGGCATGAGCAGTTTGCGCCTTTCCTTCGCCTTGATTGCCGTGATGGGCGTAACGGTTTCGCTGCTGTCCAGCCGTATTAAATCGGCGTAGCCGAAACCGCCTCTCCTCAAGTTTCCTTCATTTAGGGATATTGCCGGGAGACCATTCCTTCTATCAATCACATGCGCCAACGTACGTTCTTCTGTAGTGTCCTACTTGCCTTGCTTATGGCTTTTTCTTTCCATGTTCCGGTAAACGCTCAAAAATTTGAGCAGTACCCCACCCCTACAGACGCCAACCTCTGGACAGAATACTCGCCCCAACAAACTACTTTCAGGCTTTGGTCGCCGGTGGCAGAGCAGGTGCTGGTGAACCTCTATGACAAAGGCCAGGGCGGCAGGCCGAAGCAGAAGTTCCCCCTGCAAAAGGGGGAGAAAGGGCTATGGCAGGCCACCGTGCAGAAAGATTTAAACGGCGTTTACTACACCTTTCAGGTAAAGACCGGCGGCAAATGGCTGGCTGAAACGCCCGGCATTTACGCCACCGCCGTGGGGGTGAACGGGCAACGGGCCATGGTGCTGGACATGGCGTCTACCAACCCTGCGGGCTGGGCCCGGGACAAAGGGCCAGAAGTAAAATCACCCAATGACGCGGTCATTTGGGAAGCCCACGTGCGCGACCTTACCTCCCACCCCAGCTCCGGCAGCAGCCAGCCCGGCAAATTTCTGGGCTTGGTAGAGGCGGGCACCAGGAACAGCCACGGCCAGGCCACCGGCATTGACCACCTGCAAGAACTGGGCGTGACGCACATTCACCTGCTGCCCGCCTTTGACCACCGCTCCATTGACGAGACGGCCCTGGACAAACCGCAGTTCAACTGGGGCTATGACCCGCAGAACTACAACGTGCCCGAAGGCTCTTATTCCTCAGACCCGTACCGGGCCGAGGTGCGCATCAAAGAATTCAAGCAGATGGTAAAGGGCTTTCATGACCGTGGGCTGGGCGTGATTCTAGACGTGGTGTACAACCACACCGGCCTCACCCAGGGCTCCAACTTCAACCTGGAGGTGCCTGATTATTACTACCGCCAGACGGCGGATGGCCAATATTCAGACGCCTCTGCCTGCGGCAACGAGACCGCCAGCGAACGCGCCATGGTGCGTAAATTCATCATAGAGTCCTGCAAATTCTGGGCGAAGGAGTACCATGTAGACGGCTTCCGGTTTGACCTTATGGCCATTCATGATTTGGAAACCATGCACCAGCTTAGCGCTGAACTCAGGAAAATCAACCCCAACCTTATCATTTACGGCGAAGGCTGGACCGCCGGCGCCTCTCCCCTGCCAGACGCCCAGAAAGCGCTAAAGGCCAACACCCACCAACTTGCCCACGTGGCCGCCTTCTCAGATGACCTGCGTGATGCCATTAAAGGCTCAGTGTTTGATGACAAGAGCACCGGCTTTGTGAGCGGCGCCCACGGGACCGAAGAATCTGTCAGGTTTGGCGTGGCAGGGAGTGTGCCCCACCCGCAGGTGGATATCAGCAGAGTGAACTACTCCAAAGCGTTTTGGGCGCGGGAGCCGTGGCAGGCGGTGAATTACGTCTCCTGCCATGACAACATGACGCTGTTTGACAAGCTCAAAGCCTCCCGGCCAGACGCCTCGCCCGCGCTGCTGAAAAAGATGCACCTGCTCTCCAACGCCATTGTACTCACGGGCCAGGGCACGCCGTTTCTGCATGCAGGCGTGGAAATGCTACGTACCAAGAACGGCGAGCACAACAGCTACAACAAACCAGACGCCGTCAACCAAATCAACTGGGGCTGGAAAGCCGAGCACCAGGATGTATTCACCTATTACCAGCAGCTCATTGCCCTGCGCCAGGCCCACCCCGCCTTCAGAATGCCCACGGCCGCCCAGGTGAACCAGCATCTGGAGTTTCTCAAAACCAGGTCAGGCTTGGTGGGCTTCCGCCTGAAAGACCACGCCCACGGCGATACCTGGAAGAAAATTCTGGTCTACTACAACGGCCATGAACATGCCGCCCAGATTACCCTGGACGGCACCTGGGAAGTAGCCGCCGAAGGAAAGACCATTGACTTGAACGGCAGCCGCAAGGTGAGTGGCCACCTGGCAGTTCCGCCGGTGTCTATGCTGGTGCTGTTCCAGCGGTAGTCCTACCCTCTGCCCCTCAGCTATAGCCAGTTTTGCGTTTTAGACCTGTTTTAGCAAAAACAGGTCTAAAACAGAGTAGACCTCACCGGTATTGAAAACCGGTGAGGTCTTTTATTATCCTGAGACGGTCTGTACAGACCTGCGCAGATGACAATGGCGCCGGGCATTCAACTGTTTCTTCCTCCCTGAATAATAGGCTTCCATTCCGTCACTCGGCAACCCCGCCTGCTCCAAAGCCCCTGTTGTGCGCGCAGCTCCAACAAGGGAGCTGCATCCACGCCGTTTCTGACCTACTTTTCCCAAAACAGGCCCAAAACGGCACCCACAGACCAAGAAAAGGCTTTCCCCCGTTACCTAACGCACAACTGGCCATTTTACATATTCACTTAAAATCACTATCTTAGGCCTAACCAATTGAGCAGCAACTCTCTTTTCAAGACAATTTTTCTTTAACTGACAGGCAGCCATGAGCGGGAAGCATTTAATTTTTGTTATTTTTCTGATTCTGCAGGGGCAGATGGGTGTACGTGCTCAAACCGGTACCCGCCCCCGGCAAGACCAACAGGGGCTCCGGCAGGAACTGGCCCAATACCACCAGCAGACTATTGGGACTTTCCTGCTTGCCAAACGCAGAGAGCTGGACAGGCAGCTTTCTGCAGCAGACAGACGCACACTAGCCCAGCTGCGCGAAGAAGTGGCCAACCACCGTACGCAGCAACTGGCCTATTTTCAGAAGGTGCGCGAAGAACGCAAAGCCTCCAGGCAACCCCTGTCTGAGGCGCACAAAGCAGAAATCAAAGCGCAGCACGCCCACTACCAACAACTCATGGGCCAGGTAACCCTCATTGCCAACAGAAACCAGAAGGCGCTGACCGCTGTGGCCACCCAGGTGAAAGCGCAGCAGGAGAAATGGTACGCTGACCTCCAGGCCATTGCCTCCCGGTACCGCGGCACTGGCGGTGACTCCACCCTGGCCAAGCGGGCACTGGTCCATGAAAGACGGCGCAGTTACTGGTCTCTCACCCGTTTCCTGCTCCTGGACCCCAACAGCACAGAGACCTATCTGGAAGAACTGGTACCCAAAGGCACTGATGAGACAAATTCAGGCAACCTGCAGGAAAGACCAACCCCGGTGGCAGCCCAGTCAGTGGTGGCATAGCCCCTGCCCAAGCGGGGCAAGGTACGCCTGGAGCAGGAAGAACCACCCGGGGCTACTGGCCAGGGAAGAGCCGGGAACCACCCAAACCAGCGGGGGCATCAGGTGCCGGTAGACACAATGAAACTTTTTACATGGCTCTACCACTACCGCCTCCCCGCGCCAAATGGCGCAGAATCTGTCCGGTTTCTGAAGCAATAGCGCGCCTCTTCCTCTTCCTGAACAGAACACCAAAGGTCAGCCACCAGATAGCTGGCCTTTTACTGTATCTGCAAAGGGTATTTTGCGTTAAAAGCCCTGTATGCACTCCAGAGAACACAACATCAGCGTCGCCACTTTCCCGTTCAAGGCCAACCTTAGCTTTAAGCCTATCATCAGGTATTGGCAGCAGCAACATGACGGCTGCCGAAGCAGCTTCATGCTCTGCGCCCAGGAAATCAACAAGCAACTGAAAGAGGCGCCTGAGCTGCTGGAACCTATCAAAGACCTGACCACGCTGCACAAGCATGAGTGCATCATAGATTTGCTCATGACGGCCGTTTTCCCGCCGGCCACCCGGGAGATTGAGGCCATTGGCACCGTGGGGCCCCAGTATGATGTGAGCATCTACCATACAGAGCTGTTCAAGCAGATCATCCTGACAGACCAGAACCATCTCAAACGACCACTGAACATAGACGAGCAGCGCGTGCTCTTTAACCGGGTGCGCATGCTGTACTTCCTCATTCTGGAGAAATTCTATGGGGTGCAGGTGCCGCATGACGAGTTCCTGATCTACACCGTGCCAGATTACCAGCTGGGGCTGTACCGCCACTACAACGTAGAGATCAACACCCAGTTCCTGGACATTACCAACACTGAACCGCTTCCCCCCCTGGACGAGGAGGCCATTCAGCACCTGCTGGACAACATCAGAGACATGGATGTCTGGATGGAGGCCCTTCCGCCGCGCCTGTTTGAGGTCAACGGCTTTTACACGCTGCACCTGGTAGATGTAACCGAGCAGGAAGTGCTTTCCTCCCTGAAAAACGACCTGCTGGAGCGCGACGTGATGTTGGCCGCTGACAGGTTTGAGCAGTTGCAGGAGAAGGTGCGCATCTACTTCAAGCGGCCGCACCTGCAGCTGGGCGTGGCGGCGTTCCACAAGAACAAGAGCGCGTTTGTCAACTTCGGGAACAAGATCAACCACAGCTTTCTGTTGCAGAGCGAGCCCGGCAGCAGCAGCTACGTGGGCTTCAAAACCATCTATGACAGCCTGGTGCGCGACGGCAACCCGCTGGTGGTGAAAGACGTGGAAAAAACCGAGCAGCTGCCAGACGGCGTGCGGGAAGAGATGCTGGGCATGGGCATCCGGAACATTGTGCTGGCCCTGTTGCGCTACGGTGATGACCCCATTGGCATTCTGGAGTTAGGCTCACCCAACCCCGGTGACCTGGACAATTTCTCCATCTCTAAGATGGAGCAGTTCCTGCCGCTGTTCTCAGTGGCGGTAAACCGAAACTCAGAGGAGATTGAGGCGCGCGTACAGGCGGTGATCAGAGACCGGTTCACCGCCATTCACCCGGTGCTGGAGTGGCGCTTCCGCGAAGCGGCCCTCAACCTCCTGGAGAAGATGAACCACGCCACCGGCCCCGTAGAGATGGAGCCCATTGTGTTCCCAGACGTGTACCCGCTCTATGCCGCCGCAGACGTGCGCGGCTCCAGCACAGAGCGCAACACCGCTATTCTGGGTGATTTGATTGAACACCTGCAGCTGGCAGAGGCCATCTTGAAAAAAGCCGCCGAGGTGCACTCGCTGCCCATAATTGATGAACTGCGGTTCTCTGTCTCACGGCACCTGGAGCAGCTGAAGCAGGGCATTCTGGTGCAGGACGGCCTCACAATTTTTGAGCTGATCAGGACCCAGGCAGAACCCATGTTTGAGTTTCTGGAGGTGACGCACCCAGACCTGCTGCCCCACATACAGGCGTACCGCGCAGCCATGGACCCGGAGCTGGGCATTCTCTACAAGCGCCGCAAAGCGTTTGAAGAGAGCCTTACCCTCATCAATGAGACCATCTCAGACTATGTGGAGCAGGAGGAACTGAACGCGCAGCAGATGTACCCGCACTACTTTGAGAAGTTTAAAACCGATGGCGTGGAGTTCAACATCTACGTGGGCGCCTCCCTGGAGGAACGGCAGCCGTTTGACCTCATGTTCCTGCGCAACCTGCGCCTGTGGCAGCTCATGGTCATGTGCGAAATCACCCGCCGCACCGCCGCCCTCAAACCCAAGCTCAAGGTCCCCCTGGAAACCACCCAATTGATCCTGATCCACAGCCAGCCGCTGGCCATCAGGTTCAGGCAAGACGAGCGCAAGTTTGACGTAGACGGCGCCTACAACATACGCTATGAGATAGTGAAAAAACGCGTAGACAAGGCCCACGTGCGCGATACCGAGGAGCGCCTAACCCAGCCCTACAAAATTGCCATTGTCTACTCCCACGCCCGCGAAGCCAACGAGTACACAGAGTACATTGAGTACCTGCAAAACAAAGGGATCCTGACAGGGAACGTAGAAAACCTGGAGGTAGAAGACCTGCAAGGCGTGAGCGGCCTCAAAGCGCTGCGGGTAGAAGTGAACCTGAACCGTGACAACCCAGACGGAGACGCAGGTGAAGAATAATCAATGTGCTCACGCCGAATGACGGACACAAAAAGTGCAGATGCCTTACTGTCAAGGCAGGTTGAGAACCTTTAAACATTTGGTTTAGCTGGCGAAAAAAATACCAGCGAACGGTTTTGCCCATGCAATCTTGAGCCCCGTGGCAGTGCTACGGCCTTATGAAAACGGCCAAGGCAGGTTCATTTGCTACCGTTTTGTAACGCAACAGGCAAATGTGTAATGCTCTACCTCCTGTTTTAGGCCTGTTTTCTGAAAAACAGGCCCAAAACGCCAGCAAAGTCTTCCCCTTCCTTAGGTATAGGGGGGGAGCAACCCCGTTTCAGTGGCAAGTACTCGTGCACATGAACCTGCTTCCCAACCGGGACTCGCCAGCAAACAAACTTAGCCCGTACCGTGCATTCTTAGGTAGCTCATTCCTTTCAAGACACCCATCTACACCAACAGCTACTAAATAACCTCCACAACTAACTCCTGTTTTTCACCTATTTTTCAGAAAACAGCCCCAAAACGCCATGACCCCAAACCGTATCCAGTTAATACAAGGTGATATTACCAAAATAACGGCAGACGCCATTGTCAACGCGGCTAACTCCAGTTTGCTGGGCGGCGGCGGCGTAGACGGGGCCATTCACAGAGCGGGCGGGCCGGCTATTCTGGAAGAGTGCCAGCGCATCAGGGCCCGGCAAGGCGGCTGCCCTACGGGCGAAGCCGTGATCACCACCGGCGGCAACCTCCCGGCAAAGCACGTGATTCACACCGTTGGCCCTGTCTGGAACGGCGGTCACCAAGGCGAGCCTGACCTGCTGGCCCGCTGCTACCACAACTCCCTCGCGTTAGCCCGGGCCCACGGCCTGAAAACGGTGGCGTTCCCCAACATCAGCACGGGTGTGTACGGGTACCCCAAAGACCAGGCGGCACAGGTGGCCGTGCACACGGTGCTGGGTTTTCTGGGGAGCATGAACTGCCGGAGCAGGTGACGTTTGTGGTGTTTGATGCTGAGAACCTGCGGCTGTATGAGCAACTCCTGCACCCGTAAAGACTTCGCTGTGCTTAATTGCGGTGCTGATAGTCATAGAACTCCCTGATCTGGATGTTCTTGCCTGCCGTCAGTTTCTGGAGCTCACTCAGCAGATAATACCGGTGCAGAAAACCGGTAAGCACCACCACCCGCTTGCCGGGAAACTTCTCAGCCATGCGCACAATGTTTCTGGCCATGGTCTGGTTGCGGAGGTCCCAGAAATCAGCCCAGAGCTGGTAGCCTTCACGGTAGCTGATCTGCTCCCCGTTGGGCTTGGTCAAAAAGGCAGTGGCAAACTCGTCCCTGGCATTGGTTATGCGGGTTAGCCCCTTGTGCTGCAGATCCTGCCGCCTCCTGGCCAGGGCATCTGTGGCGGGGTTGTTAAAATGCCGGGGTGATTGGGCGGCCAGTACTTTCAAAGAGTCTGTCAGGGCGTGGTAGGCGGTCAGAAGACCCTGCTGCTCAGGCGTGAGCGCACGGGCAGAGTCTAACCGGTTCAGCAGTTGAATAGTCAGGTTATCTGCGGGCACCATGCCTCGTGCCCGCCGGTATTCATTGCGGCCCTCAAACTCAAACGGGCGCAGCAGCGTTCTGGGGTGCTTTTGGAGGTACCTTACAGAGGCGTTCTGCTCGTTTTCCTTAGAAGGGGCCTTGAACCGGAAGTCTTTGGTGAAGAACGAGGAATCCACCTCATGCAGGATGAGGTCTGGCTGAATGCGCTCCATCATCTGGAGCAGGGTGTCTGCGTTGTAATTGGGCACGGCCTGGTGAATATTGCCAATCACCACAATTTCTGTCTGCTTGCGCTGCGCATGGCTACCAACGGCCGCCAGTAGGGCGAAGACAACGGCAATAAATTTTTTCATGTGAAGCAGGGGAAGGGAATCTAAAACTGAGGCTGCTCAGGGTTTTCTCTTTGGCACCCGCTACTGCTTACGTCTATTGAGGCTTCCGTTTTCGGGCTGTTTTTCAAAAAACAGCTCCAAAACGGCGGCGCAAGCAGACCTTGCAGCAGAAATAGGTTTCCCGGGGCAGGGAAAAGGAACCCACTAAACAGGTTTAAGAGCATGTTTAAATTTATCTTTTGCGCTACAAAATGGTATCAAAAGAACCTGACTTTGCCATTTTCTCGCACCGTAGCGGGGCGTTTAGCTGTTCAAAAATCGCTTCGCCAGAACCTTTCGCTCCCCATTTTTCGCTTGCAAAATCAAAATGTAAACAGGCTCTAAAGGGGAAAAAAGAATCCTGTTGGCCAAGGCAAGCGCCCATGCCAACAGGATTTAAGTTTCTGTTTTTGGGCTGGTTTCTGAAAAACAGGCCAAAAACAGGAAGTACAGGGAGTTGAAGTTAGCTTACCAGACCGGGCACCTCTACTACTTCATTCACGTCTTTCTCGTAATCCAGGCCGTCTACCTCAAACCCGAACAGGTGGAAGAAATCAGTGCGGTAGCCGGCCAGGTCGCCAATCTCCTGCAGGTTCTCAGTGGTGGCCTGCTCCCAGAGGGCGGCTACTTCGGCTTGCACGTCATCCCGCATTTCCCAGTCGTCCACCCTGATGCGGCCTTTCTCGTCTACCGGCACCTCGCCGCCGGTGTAGAGGCGCTCCTGGTACAGGCGCTGGATCTGCTCAATGGTGCCCTCATGAATACCTTTGGCTTTCATTACCTTGTACAGCAAGGAGATGTACAGCGGAATCACCGGAATAGCCGAGCTGGCCTGGGTCACCAGCGCCTTGTTCACTGACACGAAGGCCCTTCCGTGGAGGTCTTTCAGTTTATCAGCAATAGAGAAGGCGGTGGCCTCCAGATGGTCTTTGGCGCGGCCAATGGTGCCTTTGCGGTACACCGGCTCGGTCAGGGCGGGGCCTATGTAAGAATACGCCACGGTGGTGGCCCCTTCGGCCAGCAGGTTTTCAGCTTTGAGGGCGTCCATCCACATTTCCCAGTCTTCACCGCCCATCACGGCCACGGTGTTGGCAATGTCTTCGTCGTTGGCCGGGGAGATAGAGACCTCTGTCACGTTGCCGGTATGGAAATCTACCGTTTTGTTAGTGAAAGGCTGGCCAATGGGCTTCAGCACTGAGTTGTGCGTTACGCCGGTTTTGGGGTTGGTTCTGCGCGGGGAGGCCAGGCTGTACACCACCAGGTCTACCTGGCCCAGGTCAGCTTTGATCAGGTCTAGGGTCTTGCGCTTGATCTCATCAGAGAAGGCGTCACCGTTGATGCTCTTGGCGTACAGACCGGCGGCCTGGGCGTGTTTCTCAAAGGCGGCGGTGTTGTACCAGCCGGGGGAGCCGGGCTTGCCTTCGGCCGAAGGCTTTTCAAAGTACACCCCAATGGTGGCGGCGTTTGACCCAAAGGCGGCGGTGATGCGGGAGGCCAGCCCAAAGCCGGTGGAGGCGCCAATCACCAGCACCTTCTTAGGACCGTCAATGGCGCCTTTTGATTTCACATAGTTAATCTGGTTTACCACGTTCTGCTCGCAGCCCTCTGGGTGCGAAGTAAGGCAGATAAAGCCGCGTACTCTGGGCGTTATGATCATAGTATGTTCTTTGGCAGATGAATCTGGTTCACTAATCTGGACAATTGAAGATGTAAATTTGCCAATTTTCTTGATAAAACCCACCAATCTGCCAGTTTTAGCGCACGGCTTCGCCTCCCCGGGTCCCCCAGGGCGGGAGAGATTGTCTGGTTCAGGAAGATGGGCCGTAGCCCCGGGCGGTGCCTGTTTTGGGGCTGTTTTCCCAAAAACAGGTCAAAAACAGAAAATTAGGGGCTGCCAGAGGTTATCCCTCCACATTCTGCTCCACCTGCTGCTTTACGTTGGGGCCCGCGCGCTGCTGCAGGCGCTTGAGCAGGAACAGGGCAATCATGAGCCAGAACAGCCCTGCCCCCCACCCCGCCAGCACGTCTGAGGCATAGTGCACGTTGAGGTACACGCGGCTAAAGCCGATGAGGAGGATCCAGCAGACCAGCAGGCCACTCAGGAGCCACCGCAGCCATTTCTGCCGCACGTTGGTCCAGATGAGGTACACCAGGAGCCCCCAGAACGCGCCGCCAATCATGGCGTGCCCACTGGGAAAACTGTTGCCGCTCTGCTCCAGAAACGCGGTCTCTGGCCGGGGCCGGTTAAAAAGCCATTTCATGGTCTGGTTGAAAAGGGTGGTGGTGGCTGAGATGGCCACCACTTTGAGGGAGTAGAACCGCCACCGCTGAAACAGGAGAAACAGCAGCGCCAGCCCCAGTGACCCGTAAATCAGAAAGTTCTTAGACCCGAAGAAGGTCACAAAATACATGAACGAGGTGGTCTCTGGCGTAGTGATGTCACCGGCCAGCGCAAAGGCCGCCTGGTCCAGGTCCTTCTCCTGCTCCACAAAGACCTCTGTGGCCATCCAGAAAAACAGCAGCGCCGACCCCACAAACACCAGCCACGCCACCGCCACCTGGGCGGTGACTACGGCCAGCGAAGCAGCTATCTTCTGAAGAATGCGTTGACCTCTGGTGAGCATACATCCGTTTTTCTGGGGTTGTACGCAAGAGGCAGGCGGGAAGGATTCAAAACAAAAAAGCCGGTCTCATTTCTGAGACCGGCTTTAGTGCGCTGGGGGAGAGTCGAACTCCCACGCCCGAAAGCGCTGCCACCTGAAGACAGTGCGTCTACCAATTTCGCCACCAGCGCAACGTTCCCTTTTGGTTATTGGGAGCACAAAAATACTAGCTTTTTTATTTCGGTCAATACCCAAGGCGTTAAAAAGTGAAATATTTTTTTTGCCTACGGGGCAGACGAGGTGGGGAGCCCCTCTTTTACCACCGGGTTCAGGTTGCGCTTAGAGAATTTCTCCATGCGGTTGAGCAGGAAGACAGCCAGAATCACCCAGCCCAGACCGGCGGCCAGCCCCGCAATCACATCTGTGGCGTAGTGTACGTGCAGGTAGACCCGGCTAAAGCCAATGAACAGGATCAGCAGCGAGAGCAGGATCACCAGCAGGTACCGCCACGCCGCCACCTCCACGTTCTTCCAGACCAGATAAATCAACAGCCCATAGAACGAGGCGCTGATCATGGCGTGCCCGCTGGGGAAACTCAACCCGTATGAATCTACCAGGTGCGGAATGAACGGCCGCGGCCGGTTGAACAGGTACTTGAGCAGCAGGTTCAGCGAGATGCTGCCCACCGCAATCACCGGCACTTTGAGGGAGTACCACTTGTGCTTCTTCACAAACAGAAAATACCCGATCAGCATGAGCCCCGCCCCCGTGATAAAATTGCGCGAGGCCAGAAACGTTATGCCTTTGATGAATTCGGTGAGGCCGGGGTTGGCCCGCTCATCTGCCCAGGCAAAGGCCCTGCTGTCAAAACCCAGCTCCCGCCCCGGCAGCACCTCATGGCCCAGCCAGAAGAAGAGCACCAGGCACAGCAGGAATACGCTCCAGATCACCACCAGCTCTACCGTGAACAGGGCCGTAGAGGCCACCATTTTCCTTATTGCTTTTTTCATAGCTCCAGTTGTCTTTTCTGTTTTGCGCCTGTTTTGGAAAAAACAGGCGCAAAACAGAAACTTCCTGTACTGTACGTAGTACTTTCTCCAGGTGTTGGCGCCGGGCTGTTGCCACAACCCCATCGCCCCCAAAAGAGTAATAGCCCTTATGGCCACCCTACCGCTATGAAGACCGAAGACATTTCCCAGCTCATTTTTAAACTCAAAGACAAAGGCCTCACCGTGGCGTTTGCTGAAAGCTGCACCGCGGGCAGCCTGGCCGCGGCCATCAGTGAAGCCACCGGCACCACAGATGTGTTCCTGGGGAGCATGGTCACGTACAGCGCCCACGCTAAAAACAAAGTGCTGGGCGTGAAGAACGAGAGCCTGAAGCTATACTCCGCCGAGAGCCAGCAAGTCACCAATGAGATGGTCCTGGGCCTGCACAAGCTCCTGCACGCAGACGTCTGCGTTGCCGTGACCGGCCTGTACGGCGCAGGCGGCTCTGAAAACCCTGAAAAACCCGTGGGCACCGTCTTTGTCTCTATTTTCTTTAAAGAGAAGGTGGAGGAGTACCGCGTGATCTTTAAAGGCGATGCCCGGAAAATGCGCGAGCAAACCATTGATTTTATCTTCTCCAAACTGGAGGAGACGGCAGAACGTCATTTTCAGCATGCCTGAGCAGGGTTGTTTTTCGTTGGGTTGGTGAGGGTAGCATTGCCGGGTGCTGTTGACAGCCGTTTGGCTTTGCTGCATGCTGCTGTTGCTGCCTGGGCTTGGTGACTGGCCATTGCTGCCGCTGAAATGCGTGGGTTGATGAACCCTGCTGTGTTGCTACTGAAATGCGAGGTCTACGGCTTCCTTGGCGGTGGTTTGTTGCCCTGCGCGGTTCAAGGATTCTTTGTTCTGCTGGTTGCCGTTGCTGCAATGCGTGGTCTGCTGTTTCCCCTGGCTTTGGCGTTTGACGCGGTGGTTTAGTAGCTGCATTGTTTCATCTTTTCCGGTAAGCGCTCACGGCCGCGGGGCCCCGTCCTGGCGGCTCGCACTGCTGTTAAAACTAGGCCCTCCGGCCTTGCCGCTGAAGCGGCACCGTATTAACAGAGGCGCTCACCGCCAGGACTGGTTTGGGTTCCCCTCCTATAACTGCTTGTGCTGTTATGTCTGCCTCTGCAAGTAACCGTTGCTGTCCCGCTAGCCTGAGGCGAGCCCGTGCTGCGCACATCAGCCAGGGGCAGAAGTGCTAATTTACAGAGGTGCCACCAGCAGAAGTGTTGATTGTTCATTGTTGTTTGTTTTTTTATTGCTGCTTGTTTGTCACAATCTCTGGTTCAAGTTTCCAACTTGGACCTATAATGGCGGAAGCTTTCAGCTTCCATGAGGCGGCAGCCTCACATTACCTCTGCCCTCTATAGCTCCCTCTTCTGCCCCCCTATGGCGCGGAAGTTACTTCCGTGCCTTCTAACGCCAGCTGATACTCACGCGCTGGCACGGGTCCCCAGACGCGTGCCTACTGATGACGGGCGGTCTCTGGCTGCCCCCGCGGCGCGGCAGCGAAACCAGGCATTGTACTTCATTCGTGCTGAATTGCCTAAAGAAAAAGAAAGGACTCAGCACTCAGGACTCAGAACTCACTCCAATACTCCCCATTTGAAGGGGGTGAAGGGGGATGTTGCCTCAGGAGGGCACGCATTGCTGAGGTACGGTCACCCGCCATTTGCCCCACGCATTGCAGATGCTCCCCTCCCGGGAGGGGAAGGGGTGGGTTCTACGCATGGCTGAACTCTTTGCGGCACCCGGCAAGTCTGGAGTATTGGGCCAGTTCTTTCTTCTACCCATCTGCCATGTTCAAAAGACCTGCAAATGTCTGTGCCAAATCCTGTTTTTGGCCTACTTTTGGAAAAACAGCTCCAAAACGCAGGGTTCTCGTATGCCTTCCAAGCCTTCGCCTGACTTTAACCTGATTGCCCCGGTGTATGATACGCTGGCGGTACTGGTATTTGGCCAGGCGCAGAAACGGGCGCAGCAGCATTTCCTGCCTCAAATCCCTGCGGGGGCGCGGGTATTGGTCCTGGGCGGGGGAAGCGGTTTCCTCCTGACGCAGCTCTTCGGCTGTTGCACCCCAGGGAAAGTGTTGTTTTTAGAGGCCTCGGGCACCATGCTCCAGAAAGCACGGCAACGGCTACTCCATTTACCCCACGCAGCCGCTGTTGAGTTCAGGTGCGGCACTGAGCAGGACCTCCTGCCCCATGAGACGTTCCACGTGGTTCTCACCCCATTTGTGCTGGACCTTTTCACTCCCCCAGAAGCAGCGGCCATGATCAACAGGCTGGCTGCCGCCCTGCTCCCCTCGGGCCTTTGGCTGCACACAGACTTCCACCTTTCGGCCGGCGGCCGAAACAGGAGGTGGCAGCAATTCCTGCTGTGGGCCATGTACCGGTTCTTCAGAAAAGTAAGTCAGATATCTGCCAGCAGGCTCCCGCCGCTGGACCAGCTGCTGGGAGAAGCGGGCTTTGCACCCCGGCAACAGGCGTTTTTCTACCGGGGCTTCATCAAAGCGCAGGTGCTGCAAGCAAAAAGCCCACCCAAAAAAAATCTAAAGAACTGGCAGTAGCCTCACCTTCTGTTTTCGGGCTGTTTTTCTGAAAACAGCCCGAAAACAGAAGGTGAGCCGGCATGCACCCCGGCAGGAACTACCAACGCCTGGCCAATGGCAACTGGCCCGGCGCCTTGTGTCTTCACGGTTCCTGCGTATCTTGGACACCCAAACCCTCTCCCATGAAAAAAAGAATCTTTCTAGGCTTGGCCCTGGCGGTGATGACTTTTCACTCTGTGGCATTTGCCCAGCCGCGTGTGGCGTACCAGGTGTCTTTTGAGAATGCGGCGCACCATGAAGCCACTGTTCAGGCTACGTTTACAGGCGTACAGGCGCCGGTGCTGGAAGTGCGCATGGCCCGCTCCTCCCCCGGCCGCTATGCGCTGCATGAGTTCGCCAAGAATGTGTACAGCGTAAAAGCCACTGATAGCCAGGGAAAACTGCTGACCGTAGAGCGCCCCAACCTGCACCAGTGGAATGTCTCTGGCCATGACGGCACCGTGCGCGTGACCTACACGCTCTTTGCCGACCACCCAGACGGAACCTACGCCGGCGTAAACGCCTCGCACGCCCACCTGAACGCACCCGCCACGTTTATGTACGCCCCCGCGTTAGAGCAGGCCCCGGTGCAGGTGAAATTCATTCCGCCTACGGGCGCCAACTGGACCGCCGCCACCCAACTGAAGCCCGAAGCTGACCCCCTCACGTTCTCGGCCCCCAATTTCCAGTACCTCATGGACAGCCCCACAGAGCTGGCTGATCTGAAGTGGCGGGAATGGGAGGTGAAGGAGCAGGGCCGCACCCAGAAAATCAGGATTGGCCTGCACCACCAGGGTACAGACAAGGAGCTGGACGAGTACACCCAAAAAGCAAAACGCATTGTAACCGAGGCCCAGGCGGTGTTTGGGGGGCTGCCCACGTTTGACTTCGGCACGTACACGTTCATTGCCTGCTATATGCCCGCTACCCCCGGTGACGGCATGGAGCACCGCAACTCTACCGTCATTACCAGCTCCCGCCCGCTTAAGAGCGGCATGAACCCTAACCTGGGAACGCTGTCACATGAGTTTTTCCATGCCTGGAACGTGGAGCGCATCAGGCCTAAGAGTTTGGAGCCGTTCAATTTTGCTGATGCCAACATGAGCGAGGGCCTCTGGCTGGCCGAAGGATTTACCAGTTATTACGGCAACCTGCTCCTGCACCGCGCCAAGGTCACAGAGCAGAAGGCGTTTCTGGGGAGCGTGGCGGGTACATTGAACGCAGTGCTGCTGTTGCCGGGCAAAGAGTTTTTCTCTCCGGTGGAGATGAGCATGCAGGCGCCCTTTGTAGATGCCTCGCGTTCTGTGGACCCGGTGAACCGCCACAACACCTTCATCTCATATTACACGTACGGCAGCGCCATTGGCACCGGGCTTGACTGGACCCTGCGCACCCGTTTCAAAGGGATTACGGCAGATGACTATATGCGCCTGCTGTGGCAGCGTTTCGGGAAGCCCGAAAAACCCTACACCCTGCCAGACCTGGAACAAGCCCTGGCCGACCTGACCAAGGACCCTGCCTTTGCCAAAGATTTTTTCCAGCGCCACATTCTGGGCAAGGAATTGATGCCGTATGAAACGCTGGCGGCGCAGATGGGCCTGGCTTTCCGGCCAGAGAAGCCGGGAAAGGCCGTGCTGGGATGGGAACAGCTTCAGGTGAAAGATGGCCAGATCACTATCCTGATGGGAACCTTCCGGAACAGCCCTCTCTACCAGGCAGGCCTTGACCGCAACGATGTTATCTTAGCCATTGACGGCAAGAAGCTCAAAGACCGCAAAGAACTGGACAGCCTGCTGACCACGCACAAGCCGGGGGAGCAGGTGGCGTTAGAGGTGCTGCAAAACGGCGAGCCGAAAAAGGTGACGCTCACCCTGGCGCAGGAACCAGAACTGGAACTGGTTCCGTTAGAAGAGTCAGGCCAAAAAGTATCTGCTGAGGTGAAAGCCCGCCGGGAGGCTTGGCTGAAAAGCCAGGCGAAGTAAGGTGGGGTTCTTGTTGGCTTCCTGTTTTAGGGCTGTTTTCTGGAAAACAGCCCTAAAACAGGAAGCTTTTCATTTCACCCGCAGATCAGCCCCCACTTCTTGCACGATTCCTGCCATTCTTTCGTTAAAGAAGTAAAATTGCTATCTTAGTGAGGAAATCAGCAGCTGCACCGCTTTGTTTCTTCTTACACAGCTCAACATGAACAGACCAGGTTACATAAAATCATTGCTGGTAGTAGCTTTTCTAGTGCTGGGGCTCTTGCCGGTACGGGCGCAGGAGGTGCTCCCCACGGTCTCCCAGGAGGACGTTGCGCTGAGAACTGCCCGGGACTCAGCCAGCAAACCGCTGCCAGAAGTATTCAAGCCCCGCGTAGGCTACAGCTTCTCAGCTGGGGCAGCTTTCAGCAAATGGGGATCGGCTTCTTTCATAGAGCCACGGGTGCAGTACCAGGTAACACCCCGGTTCCAGGTGTTCAGCAGCCTGGCCATGATCCAGCACTGGAACACCCCCACCCTGACCGTACCCACCGGTGAAGGCAGTTCTACCACCGTGCTGACCGGCGCGCCCAGCAGACAATATCTATTGCACGTAGGCGGCTCCTATGCCATGACTGAGAAATTGCTGCTGAGCGGAAGCGTTTGGAAAGACCTGAGCTCTGCCCCTACCATGAACCGCTGGCGGAACTCCCCTTATGGCTATGGACAGCTCCCCCAGCAGGGGTTCCACTTTCAGGCGCAGTACCAGGTCACCCCTAATGTCACTGTCTCTGGCGCCATCAGGTACAGCAACGGCGGCTCCGGCTACTGGGGAGGCCCAGGTTACTACTCCGGCTACCCGGCTGGTGGCTTTTACAACCCGTTCTAACCGCCCCTGCCTTTCAGGGTTGCTATTTATGGTGAAGCCTTCTCATACTTCTCTGGGAAGGCTTTCTGCTTCCTGACAACCTCCAGCTTTTGAAAAAATTCAAAGAGTGCCGTCTGGGTTTTTATTTATATTTGTCCCTGCACCATTCCTAACAAACCCACAAAGCCACCCCATGTCTCCTACCCTTATTCTGGGCATTATAGCCGCATACTTCTGTGTACTCATTCTGATTTCATTCCTCACCAGCAAGAAAGGCGAGTCTACTGACAGTTTCTTTCTGGCCAACCGCGCCTCGCCGTGGTACGTGGTGGCGTTTGGGATGATTGGCACGTCGCTCTCTGGGGTAACCTTTATTTCGGTGCCCGGCATGGTGGCCACGGCCCAGTTCTCGTACCTGCAGTTCATTCTGGGCAACATGGCCGGTTATTTTGTGGTGGCGCTGGTGCTCATGCCTCTGTATTACCGTCTCAACCTGGTTTCCATCTACTCCTACCTGGAGCAGCGGTTTGGGTACTGGTCTTATAAAACGGGGGCGGCCTACTTTCTGCTGGCCCGTACGCTGGGCTCGGCGTTCAGGCTGTTTCTGGTGGCAGGCGTACTGCAGCTGGCGGTGTTTGATTCTTTGGGCGTGCCGTTTGAGGTGTCAGTGATCATCACCATTGCTTTGATCTGGGTCTACACGTTCAGGGGCGGTATGAAAACCATCATCTGGACCGACACCTTCCAGACGCTGGCCATGCTGGTATGTGTGGGCATTAGTATTATCATGATCAAAGACGCCCTTAACTTTGACTTCAACGGCATGGTAACGGCCATCTCTGATAGTAAATATTCCAAGGTTTTCTTCTTAGATGACTTCAAAGACGCCAAGTATTTCCTGAAACAGTTTGTGTCTGGCGCCTTTATCTCCATTGTGATGGTGGGGCTGGACCAGGACATGATGCAGAAAAACCTGAGCTGTAAAAACCTGAAGGAGGCGCAGAAGAACATGTTCTCGTTCACGGCCATCATTCTGTTGGTGAACATCCTGTTTTTGTGCCTGGGTGCTTTGCTCTATTTATACGCCGATGCCAAAGGCATCACCCTTCCCGCCAAAGGCGATATGGTGTTCCCGGAGCTGGCTTTGAAATACTTCACCCCGCTGGCGGGCATCACGTTTATCTTGGGCATCACGGCCATCACCTACGCTTCGGCTGACTCGGCGTTGACGGCGCTGACCACCTCTTTCTGCGTGGATTTCCTGGATTTCAAGAATCGTCCTGAAGCCCAGCGCGTACGCCTTAAAAACTGGGTGCACGTGGGCTTCTCGGCCTTAATGGCGGTGGTGATCATCATCTTCAAACTGGTGAATGATGAGAGTGTGGTGCAGGCGGTGTTTAAAGTGGCGGGCTTCACCTACGGGCCGTTACTGGGGCTCTACGCCTTTGGCATGTTCAATACCCGCGCCGTGCGCGACAACCTGGTACCGGTGGTTTGCCTGTTGGCCCCGCTGCTCACGTTCATCCTCAACGCCAACTCCAAGGAGTGGTTCTGGGGCTACGAGTTCGGGTTTGAAGTATTGCTGCTGAACGGTTTCCTAACCTTTATTGGCCTGTGGGCTATTTCCAGCAAAGAGCCTGTACTGGCCAACGACACTGAAACTGCCTAAACACAGCTTATTTTTCTTCTGGACCGCCGTCTGTTTTTGGCCTGTTTTTCAGAAAACAGGCCAAAAACAGACGGCGGTTCGCATTTAGAACTTTTGGCAGCAGAAGGGTATCTTTGCACCTTTCCATCAGGTGTTCAACTAGTCTTCGGCTTTCGCCGAATTTCAATTCCTGATTCTGCATTCCTAATTCTTAATTCACAGAAGTGTCTCCTTATTTCATACTGAGTATCATCATTGCCTACTTCTTTCTGCTGCTGTTCATTTCACTGATCACCAGCAAGAAAGGCGAATCTACCAGCGGGTTCTTCCTGGCCAACCGGGCCTCGCCTTGGTACGTGGTGGCGTTTGGCATGATTGGCACCACCCTCTCGGGCATCACGTTTGTGTCTATCCCGGGTATGGTGGAGAAGACGGGCTTCACGTACCTGCAGATGGTGCTGGGCTATGTGCTGGGGTATGTGGTGATTGGCCTGGTGCTGTTGCCGCTGTATTACCGGCTCAATCTGGTTTCTATCTACACGTATCTGGAGCAGCGGCTGGGGTTCTGGTCGTACAAGACCGGGAGCGCCTTTTTCCTGCTGTCCCGCACGATGAGCGCGGCGCTCAGGCTGTACCTGGTGGCGGGCGTGCTGCAGTTGGCGGTGTTCGGGCCGCTGGGGATTCCGTTTACCGGCACGGTGGCCTTGACCATTGGCTTTATCTGGGTCTACACGTTCAGGGGCGGCATGAAAACCATCATCTGGACCGATACGCTGCAGACACTGGCCATGCTTCTGTGCCTGGGGGCCAGCATCTGGCTGGTGGCGGGGGAGCTGCAGCTTTCGTTTTCGGGGTTGGTCCACACCATCGGCGGCAGCCGTTACGCTGATCTCTTTGTCTGGGATGCCAAGGCGCCTAACTTCTTTGTGAAACAGGTGCTGGCGGGTGCGTTCATCACCATTGCCATGACGGGGCTGGACCAGGACATGATGCAGAAGAACCTGAGCTGCCGCAACCTGCCCGAAGCCCAGAAGAACATGTTCTGGTTCACGGTGATTCTGGTGGTGGTGAACCTGCTGTTCCTCTGCCTGGGTGCCCTGCTCTACTTCTATGCCGCGGCCAAGGGAATCTCGTTGCCCGAGAAGGCAGATGATGTTTTCCCGTTCCTGGCCTTAAACCATCTGTCTGCGGTGGTGGCCGTGGCTTTTATTCTGGGCATTACGGCCATCACGTACGCCTCTGCTGACTCTGCCCTCACCTCGCTCACCACTGCCTTCTGCGTTGACTTCCTGAACTTCCAGCATCGGCCGGAGGCCGAACGGATCAAGTACAAGAACTGGGTGCACGTAGGCTTTTCATTGCTGCTGCTGGCGGTGATTCTCTTCTTTAAGGTGTACAATGACGCCAGCATTATTGCGCTGCTGTTTACGCTGGTGGGCTACACGTATGGTCCGCTGCTGGGCATGTTCACGTTTGGCATGTTCACCAACCGCACGGTGACAGACCGGGTTGTCCCTCTACTGGGGATAACCTCGCCGGGGCTGACGTACGTGCTCAGCACCCATTCACAGGAATGGTTCTGGGGCTACCAGTTCGGGTTTGAGCTGCTGCTGCTGAACGGGTTGCTCATGTTTCTGGGGCTGCTGCTTTTCTCCCGGAGAAAAAACTCTTCTGCCCCCTCTATCTCTGCGGCCCGGGTTGCTGGGTAAGTCACGGGCAATGCCTACCTTTGCAGGTTGAAAGCCAACGGCATGCCGCCGTTTTTGGCTTATTTTCAGAAAAACAGCCCAGAAACGGCTATTCATACACAGCACAGGCGCTAGGTTTAATTTACGATTACATGGCAAAACGCAGATCAGGGGCGGAAGACGAGGCAACCGAAGGCAAAAAGAGGATCAGCAAAGACAGCCTTCGGCGGGGATTGCAAGTGTTCAGGTTCCTGCTTCCGTACCGGGGGAAATTTATCATTGGTTTGGCGTTCCTGCTTTTCTCCAGCCTCACGTTTATGGCGTTTCCGGCGGTAACGGGTGTCTTGCTTGATGCCGCCGTAGGCAATGAAAGCGCCTTTACCCAAGATCTGGACCTTATTGCCCTTCTGCTGTTTGGGGTGATTGTGCTGCAGGGCATTTTCTCCTTCTTCAGGGTGTACTTCTTTGCCCAAGTCAGTGAAAACGCCATTGCCGACATCAGGAAAAGCCTTTACTCGCAGTTCATGGGTTTGCCGCTCACTTTCTTTGAGCAGCGCCGCGTGGGCGAGATCACCAGCCGCATCACCTCAGATGTGAGCTATATCCAGGACAGCTTCTCCATCACCCTGGCAGAACTCTTCCGGCAGGTGACTACTTTGCTGGTGGGCATTGGCTTTATCATGTTCTACTCGGTGAAGCTTTCCTTGTTCATGTTGGCCACGTTCCCGGTACTTATCATTCTGGCCATGATCTTCGGCAAGAAACTGAAGAAGCTGTCCAGAAAAACCCAGGACGAGCTGGCCATCACCAACGTGATTGTGGAGGAAACGCTGCAGGCCATTCAGGTGGTGAAGTCGTTCACCAACGAGCTGTTTGAGATCAACCGCTACCGCACCGCCCTTAACCGCACCGTGAAAACGGCCATCACCACCTCTTTCTACCGCGGCGCCTTCATCTCCTTTATTATTATTGGGTTGTTTGGCGGCATCATTCTGGTGATCTGGTACGGCGCCACCCTGGTGCAGCGCGGCGAGTTGAGCATTGGCGAATTGACCTCCTTCATTCTATACACCACTTTCATTGGCGCGTCGGTGGCCGGTCTGGGTGATTTGTACGCCAAGATTCAGGTTTCATTGGGTGCCTCTGACCGCATTCTGGAGATTCTGGATTTGCCGGTAGAGCACACGGAATTGGGGCTGAGCTCTGCACATGCGGTGCGGTTCAACGGCCAGGTGCGCTATGAAAACGTAGGCTTCTCCTACCCTACCCGTCCCGACCTGCAGGTGCTCCAAAACATTCATTTTGAAATAAGGGCGGGCGAAAAAATAGCGTTGGTGGGACCCAGTGGAGCCGGGAAATCAACCATTGTGCAGCTGCTCATGAAGTTTTACCAGGTAGACCAGGGCAGTATTTTTGTAGATGGCCAGAATATAAACTTCATGCCGCTGCATGACCTGCGCAGCAACTTGGGCATTGTGCCGCAGGAGGTACTCCTATTTGGCGGAACCATCAGAGAGAACATTGCCTACGGAAAACCTGATGCCACCGAAGAGGAGGTTCTCATGGCCGCCCAGAAAGCCAATGCCCTGCAGTTCATCCAGTCGTTCCCTGAGGCGTTTGACACCGTGGTGGGCGAACGCGGCATTAAATTGTCTGGTGGCCAACGCCAGCGCATTGCCATTGCCCGCGCCATTCTGAAGAACCCGGCCATCCTGATTCTGGACGAGGCCACCAGCTCCCTGGACTCTGAGTCTGAGAAACTGGTACAGGACGCCATGGATGAGCTCATGAAAGACCGCACCACCATCATCATTGCCCACCGCCTGGCCACTATTAGAAAAGTAGACAAGATTCTGGTGATTGACCGCGGCCAGATTGCCGAACAAGGCACCCATGCAGAACTTTCCAGCAACCCGGAAGGCATCTACACCAATTTGCTGAAGCTTCAGTTTGAGGCGCGGTAAGCCAAAAGTCAAAGCACCTCCTGGAGGAACCACCCCAAAGTGCAGGCCTAAAGACAACGCAACTACTCCTTCTGCATTAACCAGTTTTCTGGTATTCAGGAGACTGTCCTTTTTTTTTTGGGGGGTGGTAAGCGCTTGTTTACCTTTTGATTGTGCAGGCGAAAACGGGGAGCAAACGGTTCTTCTATCCCATTTTTTGAGCAGCATAGTGGGGGCGAGGCACCCGCCAGGGCAGGTTCTTTTGAGGCCTTGTGCGGCGCAAAAGACAGATAGAAACCTGCTCTAAGGCTGGTGCTCTGTTTTGGGTCTGTTTTCAAAAAAACAGCCCCAAAACGTGCCTGTTCCTTTTTCAGAGGGGCAGTTTCTGTTTTTGACCTACTTTTTCCAAAACAGCACCAAAACACACCCCTTGTTTACCATTCCTTCATTTTAAACAGCATTTAGTAACCTCCTGCTCATTTTACCCGTGTCTCCCGTTAATTATCTGTAAAAAATGAACCAAACCGTTGGTTATTTCATTTTTTATACGAAACCTTTGCATAGAGACTCACAGTAGAAGTCTCACCACCGTTTAGATATTTTTCTACCTCAATGAATAAAAAGTCGCTTTTATCAGTTGTGCTCACAACGGTAAAACGCTCGTTAAAAGCGAGTGCGCTTTTTTCTGTTCTTCCCAGAACAGTTTTTTGTGAACCCATTTACCTGACCAGGCCTAGGCGTTAGGCCACCGGATGGCATGGGTTAACACGCATAACCCTCACCGGACGCTCCCTAAATCCGTATTATTACTGATTTAGACTTACTTTCTCCTTTTTCATCAACTTTTCAATTTCATATACGAATGCGTATGAACGCTACGGCTGTACCCTTACAGCCTATCGCCCCTGTACACATGGAGGTTCAACCTGAATTCAAGGTGGTGGTGGCCACAGAGGAGCACACCCCCTATGCCCAGCAGATTTGCGATGAGATGGAAGCCTCGGCCAAGGCCCGCGGCACCGGTATAGCCAAGCGCTCACCTGAGTACGTGGCCCAGAAGATGCGGGAAGGCAAAGCGGTCATCGCATTTGACCAGGATGGCAACTGGTCTGGCTTCTGCTACATTGAAACCTGGGGTCATGGCGAGTATGTGGCCAACTCTGGTTTGATTGTGTCGCCGCACCTGCGCAAAAGTGGTCTGGCTAAGCTCATCAAGCAGAAGGTGTTCGAACTGTCGCGCACCAAATACCCGCACGCTAAGATCTTCGGACTCACTACGGCGCTGGCGGTGATGAAAATCAACTCAGACCTGGGCTACCGCCCGGTGACCTATTCAGAGCTCACCAACGACGAGGAGTTCTGGAAAGGCTGCCGCAGCTGTGTGAACTTTGACATCTTAACGGCCAAAAACCGCAGCAACTGCCTCTGCACGGCCATGCTCTACGTTCCGCCAAAGGCGGAAGAATAACTCTTTTAACTATGGCGCGGAAGTTACTTCCGTGACTTTTTAGAACGCTTATATAAGTCACGGAAGTAACTTCCGAGCCATAGTTGTTTAAAAGTGATTCTCGGGCATGCCTTCATCAGCACGAGTCATCATCCCCCTACCCCCTTCAAAGGGGGACGAAAAAGTACCTGATTTATAACACCCATTAATAGTTACCCATGAAAAAAGTAGTTCTCGCGTTCAGTGGCGGCTTAGACACATCTTTCTGTGTGAAGTACCTGCTGGAACAAGGTTATGAAATCTATTCGGCCATTGTGAATACTGGCGGCTTCTCTGAAGAGGAACTGGCGGAAATCGCCCGAAGGGCTGAGAATCTGGGCGTGAAACAGCACGTAACCTTAGACGAAACCGACAACTACTACCAGTCTTGCCTGAAATACCTGATTTTTGGGAATGTGTTGAAAAATAACACCTATCCCCTATCGGTGAGTGCCGAGCGTATCTCACAGGCGGTGGCCATTGCCAAGTACGCGCAGCAGATTGGTGCCGAAGCGGTGGCCCACGGCAGCACCGGCGCTGGCAACGACCAAGTACGTTTCGACATGGTATTCAACATTCTGGTGCCGAACGTGCAGGTGATTACGCCTATCCGTGACCTGAAACTGTCCAGAGAGGAAGAGATTGCCTACCTGAAAGAGCGGGGCGTGGAGATGGATTTCCAGAAGGCGCAATATTCTATCAACAAAGGCATCTGGGGCACCTCGGTGGGTGGCAAGGAGACCCTGACGTCGCACCAGGCGTTGCCAGAATCTGCGTACCCAACTCAGCTTACTAAAGAAACGCCAGAGCGCATTACGCTGCACTTCAAAAACGGGGAGCCGGTGGGCTTGAACGATGAGCTATTCGACAATCCGGTGCACGTTATCCAGAAGCTGCAGGAGATTGCAGGGGCGTTTGCCATTGGCCGTGACATTCACGTGGGTGATACTATTATTGGCATCAAAGGACGTGTGGGCTTTGAGGCGGCAGCGCCGATGGTGATTATCAAAGCGCACCACGCGCTGGAGAAGCACACGCTCACCAAGTGGCAGTTGTACTGGAAAGACAGCTTGGCTACCTGGTACGGCAACTGGATGCACGAAGGCCAGTTTCTGGACCCTACCATGCGCAACATCGAGACCTTCTTGACTGATACTCAGAAAACCGTGACGGGCAAAGTACACGTGTGGCTGGCCCCGTACCGCTTCCAGGTAGAAGGCATTGAGTCGGAGCATGATTTGATGTCTTCCAAATTTGGGTCATATGGCGAAATGAACAACGCCTGGACTGGCGAAGACGTGAAAGGCTTCTCCAAAATCTTCGGAAATCAGACTATGATGTACCGCTTAATAAATGGCGAAGATGGCGCAGAGTAATCTTATAAAAGTGGGCATAGTAGGCGGAGCGGGCTACACCGGTGGTGAGCTGCTGCGCCTGCTGGTGCACCACCCACACGTAGAAATAAGCTTCGTACACAGCAACAGCCAAGCGGGTAAACCCGTGACCGATACTCACACCGACCTGCTGGGCGACACGGAGTTGGTTTTTACGAACCAACTGGGCATCCAGGTGGACGTGCTGTTCCTCTGCGTAGGCCACGGCGATGCGAAGAAATTTTTAGACGCTAACCCTACTCCGGACACGGTCAAAATCATTGACCTGAGCCAGGATTTCCGCTTAACAGAGAAATCTGCTTTTGGTAACCGTCAATTCGTGTACGGATTGCCAGAACTGAACCGGGAAAAGATAAAATCGGCGGCCAATGTAGCCAACCCGGGTTGCTTTGCGACGGCTATTCAGTTGGCTTTGCTGCCACTGGCACAGAACGGTTCTCTGCCAGAAGAAGTGCACGTGAGCGGCATCACGGGTTCAACCGGCGCTGGTCAGAAACTGGCTGAGACCTCGCACTTCAGCTGGCGCAACAATAATATCTCCAGCTACAAAGTGTTCGGGCACCAGCACCTGCATGAGATTACCGAGAGTCTGCAAGTACTGCAAAGTAATCTGGACACTGCCATCCGCTTTGTGCCGTATCGCGGGAACTTCAGCCGGGGCATTCTATGCACCACCTACCTGCGCTCAGACCTGAGCCTGGAAGAAGCCCAGCAATTGTACAGGCAGTTCTATGAAGGCCACCCATACACGCTTATCACCTCTAAGAACCCCGACCTGAAACAGGTAGTCAACACCAACAAGTGCCTCTTATATATAGAGAAGCACGAGGATCAACTGGTGATCACCAGCCTGATTGACAACCTGCTAAAAGGTGCCAGCGGCCAGGCCGTGCAGAACATGAACCTGCTGTTCGGACTGGACGAAAGGGCGGGCTTGCAGTTGAAAGCGATTGGGTTTTAGGACCTCACCCCCAGCCCCTCTCCCATGGAGAGGGGAGCTCTGCCGAAGCGTTTTGGGCCTGTTTTTCAGAAATGAGGCCAAAAACAGAAACTGTGAGGTTTTCAACTGGCGCGAGACTGAAGTCTCGTGACAAAAGATGATGCGAGTCTCCAGACTCGCCGGGAACTACGAGTTGGAAGCATTTACGTTCAGCAATGCGTGCTTTCGCTGCTGGGCAGCGAGGGTAGTCTGGAGACTACCCATCATCCATGGGCACGAGTCTGGAGACTCGCGCCAGCAATATATTTACAGCAAAATATAAATTTCTGTTATCGGCCTGTTTTCTGAAAAACAGCCGCTAAACGGAAAAGTCTGATGTCTTACATCTTGAATCTTACGTCTTCAATATGAACCTCTTTGACGTTTACCCCCTCTTTGATATAACACCGGTAAAGGCCCTCGGCTCCAAGCTCTGGGATGAGAACGGCACTGAGTATCTGGATTTATACGGCGGCCATGCCGTGATTTCCATCGGCCACAGCCACCCGCATTATGTGCAGCGCCTCACCAACCAGCTCAACAATATTGGCTTCTACTCTAACTCGGTGAAGATTCCGCAGCAGCAGGAACTGGCGGAGAAATTAGGCAAGCTAAGCGGCTATGATGATTACCAGTTATTTCTGATAAACTCCGGCGCGGAGGCGAACGAGAATGCCCTGAAACTGGCCTCATTCCACACCGGCCGGAAGAAAATGATTTCGTTCAGCAAGTCGTTCCACGGCAGAACCTCGGCGGTAGTAGCCGCGACGGATGACCGCAGCATTGTCGCTCCGGTGAATGAGACGGAGAACATTATCTTCCTGCCGTTCAATGATGCTGCCGCAGTGGAAGAAGCCTTGGCTACGAACGAAGTAGCCGCCATTATTGTGGAAGGCATCCAGGGCGTGGGCGGTGTGAACATCCCTACCGCTCCCTTTTTGCAGGATTTGGAAAAACTAGCCAAGAAACAAGGCGCGCTACTCATCCTGGACGAAATCCAATCGGGCTACGGGCGTTCGGGCAAGTTCTTCGCGCACCAGCACGCGGGCATTAAACCAGACCTGATTACCATCGCCAAAGGCATGGGCAACGGCTTCCCCGTGGCGGGCGTGCTCATATCTCCGGAGATTCCCGCCAAACATGGCATGCTGGGTACCACTTTCGGGGGAAATTACCTGGCCTGCGCCGCAGCTTTGGCCGTGCTGGAAGTGATGGAACAGGAGAACCTGGTAGAGAACGCTGCCCAAATGGGCGACTACCTCATGGAGAAAGCCAAAGCCATCCCCGGTGTACGCGAAGTGCGCGGCCAAGGCCTGATGGTGGGTATCGAGCTGGAAAACCCGTGCGCCCCGCTCCGCAAAGCCCTGCTGGACGAGTACCGTATCTTCACCGGCTCGGCCTCCAACAAAAACACCATCCGGATACTGCCCGCCCTGAATGTGACACAGGCGGAGCTGGATAGATTTTTAGAGGCGTTTGGGGCGTTGGTGAAGTAGAAGACACCTCACCCCCGGCCCCTCTCCCACGGAGAGGGGAGAAAAAACTATTATGCGTTTTGAGGCTGTTTTCTGGAAAACAGCCTCAAACCAGAAACCGTTAATTCAGGCCAAAAGCCAAAAGTCCCTCTCCGCGGGAGAGGGATTTAGGGTGAGGTCAAACTACACAAAAAATGAAGCAATTCACTTCCGTTCACGACGTAGAAGATATAAACGCCCTGGTGCAGGAAGCGCTGGAGCTGAAGAAGAACCCGTACGCGTTTGAGCACCTGGGCAAGCGCAAGACGCTGGGCCTTATTTTCCTGAACCCCAGTTTACGCACCCGCCTCAGTACGCAGAAAGCCGCGCAGAGCTTGGGCATGAACGTCATGGTCATGAACATGGGCCAGGAAGGCTGGGCACTGGAAACCCAGGACGGCGCCATCATGAACGGCACCACCGTTGAGCACATCAAGGACGCGGCCGCCGTTATGGGTGAGTATTGTGATGTGCTAGGCCTCCGCTCCTTCCCAAAACTGCAAAACGTGGAAGAAGACTACACCGAAGAAATTCTGAAGAAGTTCATCCAGTACGCCAACGTGCCGTTCGTGAGCTTGGAATCGGCTACCCGTCACCCGCTGCAAAGCCTCGCCGATTTGGTCACCATTACCGAGCACGCCCCGCAAGGCCGTCGGCCGAAGGTGGTCTTGACCTGGGCTCCCCACGTGAAAGCATTGCCGCAAGCAGTTCCCAACTCTTTTGCTGAGTGGATGTGCGCCGCCGATGTGGATTTCGTCATCACCCACCCCGAAGGCTACGAGCTGGACCCGCAGTTCACCAACGGCGCGACCATCACCCACAACCAGCAAGAAGCTTTAGAAGGTGCCGACTTTATCTACGTAAAGAACTGGTCTACTTTTCAGCCCAAATACGGTGAAGTTCTCACCCAAGACCCCAGCTGGATGCTCACGAACCAGCACCTGGCCAACACCAACAACGCCAAAGTGATGCATTGCCTCCCCGTCCGCCGCAACGTGGAACTCAGCGATGAAATCCTAGACGGCCCTAACTCCCTGGTAGTAAACGAAGCCGCCAACCGTGAATTCGCGGCCCAAGCGGTACTGAAGCGGTTGCTTGAGGGGATTCAGTAGAAGGAACCAAAGCCCTCACAGGTTTTGAAAACCTGTGAGCTCTTACTTCCCTTCCTCCTCTTTGTCCTCCTGAAAGGACCTTGTGGGCGAACTAGATAGACCGTTGCTAAATGCAAGAAGCTGTTTTAGGCCTATTTTTCAGAAAAGAGGCCAAAAACGGAAGTTAAGTATAGCCATCGCTTTTCTAACTTGCCCATTAGGTCCTTTCAGGATGACATAATAATCTGAGCAAGTCTAACATCTCGTGTCTTGCTACTTGATACGCGATACCTGATATGAATACAAACATGCAGAAACTCAACGTCATCAAAATTGGGGGAAACGTGCTGGACAACCCGGCGCAGTTAGAACAGTTCTTAACTGATTTTGCTTCTGTGCCAGGCCCCAAAGTACTGGTGCACGGCGGCGGGAAAATTGCGTCGGAACTGAGCAAGCAGCTGGGCATTGAACCCAATATGGTGAACGGCCGCCGCATTACTGATGCCGACACCCTACGCGTGGTGACCATGGTGTACGGCGGATTGCTGAACAAGAACCTGGTGGCGCAACTGCAGGCCAGAGGCTGTAACTCCCTCGGCCTCACCGGTGCCGATGCCAACGTCATTCCCGCCCACAAGCGCCCTGTCAAAGACATTGATTACGGGTTTGTAGGCGATGTGGAAAGTCCCGAGCAGGTGAACGTCACCTTTCTGGCGTCCTTGGCAGAACAATGCATTGTACCGGTTTTCGCGGCCCTCACCCATGACGGCAAAGGAAACATGCTCAACACCAACGCCGACACCATCGCTTCTACCCTGGCTGTGGCGTTGAGCGGTCATTTTGAGGTGAGCCTGGTGTACAGTTTCGAGAAGAAAGGTGTGCTGCTGGATGTGGAAGATGAAACCAGCGTGATTCACCACCTGCAACCGCCCTATTATGCCGAGCTGAAAGAACAAGGCGCCATCTTCGCGGGTATGCTGCCGAAGCTGGACAATGCGTTTGCTGCGTTGGAACAAGGCGTGAAGGCGGTTATCATTGGTGATGCGGCTGAAATCCAGATTATTGCCGGAGGTGGCAAAGCGGGAACCAGGATTACGTTGTAAGACGCTCGTAGGAGCTGCGCGCACTACGAGGTCACGGCACCAGCATTTATGCCAGAATTGCGTTTTTGGTTTGATTTCCAGAAAACAGGCCAAAACGCAAAAGCCTGTGAGGTTTTGGAAACCTCACAGGTTTAATCACCCCGCTACGTAGCAGACACTTGCTCATAAGACCTCGTAGCGTGCGCAGCTCCTACGAGTGTCTCCGGATTAGCTGTTTTTGGCCTAATTTTCAAAAAACAGGCCGAAAACAGAGAGAAATAAAGGTAAATTAATGCCATTACTTTCTCTTTGTCATCCTGAAAGAAACTTGTGGGCAAGCGGTATTTACAGTTACTTTACCTAGTTCGCGCAAAAGGTCCTTTCAAGATGACAGTATAGATATAAATCAAGCCAAAACATCGGCTCTAAAATATTGAACCAATGAGTGAACCCTACAAAAAAATAGCGATTTTGGGTGGTGGCAACATGGGCATCGCGCTGGCGAAGGGCATGGTGGCCTCCGGGAAATACCGCGCCGAGGACATCACCCTCACCCGCCGCAATACCAAGCTATTAGATGCCATGGTGGAGCAGGGCTACCGTGCCTCCAGCAACAACGCGCTGGCCGTGGCCGAGGCCGACATCATCGTGCTCAGCATTCTGCCGCAACAGCTGGACAGCGTGCTGGACAATATCTCCGAGAGCATCGACCCCAGCCGCCATCTGTTCATCTCCATTGTGACGGGGGTGGCCGTGACGGATATCATTACCCGCATTGGCAAGGTAGTGGAGGTGGTGCGCGCAATGCCCAACACCGCCATCGCCATTCAGGAGTCTATGACCTGTATTGCCAGTAAAAATGCCTCTCCAGAGAACATGACCTTGGTGAAGGAAATCTTTTCGGCCGTGGGCGAAACCGTAGAAATTGAGGAAGAACTGATGTCCTCGGCGACGGCCTTGGTGGCCTGCGGTATTGCCTTCTTTTTACGGTCCATCCGCGCGGCGGCCCAGGGCGGTACCGAGATTGGTTTTCATGCGGGAGACGCACTACGTATGGCCGCTCAAACGGCTAAAGGCGCGGCTTCGCTGTTGCTGCACTTCGGGAGTCACCCCGAGAACGAAATTGACAAAGTGACCTCGCCCAAAGGCTGTACCATTGCGGGCTTGAACGAGATGGAACACAACGGTTTCAGCTCGGCCATGATTAAAGGTATCAGGACCTCGGCCAATAAGGCAGAGAAGTTGTATACGGACGAAAAGTAGATAAACCTCACCCCCGGCCCCTCTCCCACGGAGAGGGGAGTTTATAAAAACTGTTTTCAGCCTAGTCCCCGAGAATCAGCCCCAAAACGCATTAGCGGAGTCCCCCCTCTCCGTGGGAGAGGGGGCTAGGGGGTGAGGTCCCACACACCATGAACAACACCTTATACCAAGACGCCGTCGCGTTACTCCAGCAATTGATTTCCATCCAGTCGTTCAGCCGCGAGGAGGCGGGGACGGCGGAGGCGATTGCGCAGTTTCTACAGGCGCGGGGCGTGGAAATTCACCGGCAGCAGAACAACGTCTGGGCGTTCAATAAACACTACAACCCAGCCTTGCCGACGGTGCTGTTGAACTCGCACCATGACACCGTGAAGCCGCACCCCAGTTGGACGGTTGACCCATTTACACCTACCGTGCGAAACGGCAAACTCATTGGTTTGGGCAGTAACGATGCCGGTGGTTGTTTGGTGGCTTTGATGGCTACGTTCCTACACTTTTATGCACGGCAGGATTTAACCTATAACCTGGTGCTGGCGGCTACTGCCGAAGAAGAAATCTCGGGCAGAAACGGCATTGAACTGGTGTACCCGGAGCTGGGCGCGGTGGAGTTTGCCATTGTAGGCGAACCAACCCAAATGCACCTGGCCGTGGCCGAGAAGGGTCTAATGGTGTTGGATTGCATAGCGCACGGACAAGGTGGACATGCCGCGCGCGAGGAAGGAATCAATGCTATTTATGAAGCACTACCGGATATTGAGTGGTTCCGCACGTTCCGTTTCCCGAAGGAGTCCAGTTTCTTGGGACCAATTAAAATGAGTGTGACCATCATTCAGGCAGGTTCGCAGCACAACGTGGTACCCGACCAATGCAAGTTTACCGTGGATGTGCGCATGACCGATGCCTACCAGCCGGAAGAAGTGTTGAGCATTATTCGGGAGCACGTGAAAAGCGAGGTGACCCCACGGTCCACCCGTTTGCGGCCCTCGTCCATTGACCAGAATCACTCCATCGTGCAGTCGGGCATCAGGCTGGGCAGGAACCTGTACGGCTCCCCTACCACCTCAGACCAGGCGCTGTTGAGCATTCCTTCGCTCAAAATTGGCCCCGGTGACTCGGCGCGGTCGCATACCGCCGATGAATATATTTACCTTTCAGAACTGGAAGAAGGCATTCAGCTTTACATAGAACTTTTGACACCCGTTATTACCGCTTAGCATGAAACTCTGGCAGAAAGAAACCTCCGTGGCGCAGAACGTTGAGAAATTCACCGTGGGCAAAGACGCCGAAATGGATTTGCAACTGGCTCCTTTTGACGTGCTGGGCTCCCTGGCGCACACGCGTATGCTGGAGAGCATCGGGCTCATGGAGCCGGAAGACCTGGCCGCTGTGCAGTGCGAACTCAAGGAAATATACAAAAGCATTGAACGCGGAGAATTCGAGATTGAGCCCGGTGTGGAAGATGTGCATTCTCAAGTAGAGTTGCTGTTAACGCGCCGTTTGGGCGAGGCGGGCAAGAAGATTCACAGCGGCCGGTCCCGCAACGACCAGGTGTTGGTGGACCTCAAGCTGTTCATCCGCCATGAAATTCGGCTTACCGTAGAGGCCGTGCACACGTTGTTCACTACCCTACAAGAACTCAGCGAAAAGAACAAAGATATTTTGCTGCCCGGGTACACGCACTTGCAGGTAGCTATGCCATCTTCGTTCGGGCTGTGGTTTGGGGCTTACGCCGAAAGTCTGGTGGATGACCTGCAACTTTTGCAAGCGGCCTACAAAATCAGCAACAAGAATCCGCTGGGCTCGGCAGCCGGCTACGGCAGTTCCTTCCCGTTGAACCGCCAAATGACGACGGATTTGCTGGGTTTCGAGGCGCTGAACTTCAACGTGGTGTACGCCCAGATGGGCCGGGGCAAAACCGAGCGCAGCGTGAGCATGGGTCTGGCCTCCATTGCCAGCACCATCGGCCGCATGGCCATGGATGTGTGCCTGTACATGAGCCAGAACTTCGCCTTCGTGACGCTGCCCGACGAACTGACCACCGGTTCCAGCATCATGCCGCACAAGAAAAACCCCGATGTGTTCGAGATCATGCGCGGCAAGTGCAACCGCCTGCAAGCGCTTCCCACCGAGATTCAGATGCTGCTCGGCAATCTGCCCTCCGGCTACCACCGTGAATTGCAATTGCTCAAAGAAAGCTTCTTCCCCGCCTTCACCGAAATCAGAAACTGCCTGGAGATGATGACCTTCATGCTCCCGCACCTGAAACTGAACCAAGATATCCTGAAAGACGAAAAGTACCAGTACCTCTTCAGCGTGGAAGTGGTGAACAACCAGGTGTTGAGCGGCGTGCCTTTCAGAGACGCGTACAAAAACGTGGGCCTTGCTATTGAGAAAGGTGAATTTGAACGACCAGAGAAAGTGAACCACACGCATGAAGGCAGTATTGGCAATCTGTGCACGGCTGAGATTAAAGGCTTGATGGATGAAGTGTTGAGCGGCTTCCGGTTTGAGAAAGTAGATAAAGCGATTGCGGAATTGCTGGCGTAGCGTTTTAGGCCTGTTTTCAGAAAAACAGGCCTAAAACGCAGTAGACCTCACAGGTTTTGAAAACCTGTGAGGTCTTTTCTTTTTAGTGCTTAAGCAACAACAATCTCTTCTACATCATAACATCTTCTTCGGCTTCATTTTATTTCTGATTCTACTGGTGTTACTCCCCAAATAATTTTAACTTACTAATCATAATCCTATTAAACATTAAATTTTATGACGGCTGCAGTAGACATTGAATTCATTTATTCCCCTTCTATCAACTATGCCATGCAACAGAACCACGTTTCAGTGGTTAGAAAACTGCGGGTAGCCAATATCAGCGGAATGGATTTGCAGAACATATCCATTGAACTAACCTCGGAGCCAGAGTTCGCTGCGGTCTGGAAGTACCATATTGATGCCCTTAAAACAGATGAAAGCTTTGAATTGGAAGCCGTTCATCTTAAGATATCCTCTACGTACTTATCTACACTAACTGAAAAGGAAGCGGGCAGCTTTAGATTAACTGTTACGGCAGAAAGTCAACCTATCTTCACAGAAGATTATCCTATCTCTGTTCTGGCCTATGACCAATGGAGCGGATACACCAGCTTACCTGAAATGCTGGCTGCCTTTGTGACCCCAAACCATGCCGAGGTACTGAATATAATTAGAAAGGCGGCTCCAATTTTAGAGAAGTGGACAGGTAACCCTTCCTTTGATGAGTACCAAAGCCGAAATCCAGATAGGGTACGTAAGCAAATGGCGGCCATTTTTGAGGCCATTGCCCAGGCACAGTTAGTCTACTGTAGCGTCCCTGCCAGCTTTGAAACTAACGGCCAGCGTATTAGAATGTGTGACACTATTTTCACTCATAAATTAGCCAACTGTCTGGACATTACCTTGCTCTATGCGGCCTGCCTAGAAGCTGTGGGCATACACCCTTTGTTGGTCTTAATTGATGGGCATGCATTTGCGGGAGGCTGGCTCATTAATGAATCTTTCGCCGACCCTATCAATGATGACCCGTCCCTTCTCACTAAAAGAACGGCAGACGGCATTAATGAGATTGTACTGGTAGAGGGCACCAGCATGAATGCCGGCACGCCCATGTCTTTTGATGAGGCGGTACGTGCCGCTAACCAGCACATGGCCAAAGAGGACAGTTTCAACCTGTTCATTGATGTAAAGCGCACCAGATTTAGCGGTATCAGGCCGCTTCCGTTGCGGGTGCATACGCAGAACGGTTGGGAAATTATAGAAGAGGCACCCGCCAAAGAGCGGGACAACCTTGCCCCAGAAGCACTTGCTACTGGGGTACAGGTACTGGACGTAGAACATATAGAAGTCTCCAAGCAACGGCTCTGGGAGCGGAAACTTCTTGACCTCACCCTAAGGAACAATTTGCTGAACCTTAGATTAACCAAAAGTGCCATCCAGTTTATTTCTATCAATCTCAGTAAACTAGAAGATGGCTTGGCAAATGGCCATGAGTTTCAGGTCTTGGCAAAACCCGCCGATTGGGATAACCCGCTACGGAACACAGGAATTTATCAGGCCCTGAACCAGTCTGACCCCATTGCAGATTTAGTAGCCCATGAATTTACCCATAAACGGTTACGCTCTTATCTTACAGAGACAGAGCTTCAGCATAGCCTCACCAATATTTACCGTACCTCCCGCCAAGCTTTAGAAGAAAATGGAGCCAATACCCTCTATATAGCATTAGGTTTGCTGAAGTGGTACGAGACACCAATGAGCGAACGCCCACGGTATGCCCCAATTCTACTTCTGCCCGTTGAAATTATAAGAAAATCTGCCCAGAAAGGGTATGTCATCAGAAGCCGAGAGGAAGAAACCTTGATGAACATCACCTTGCTGGAGATGCTCCGCCAAGACTTTGGAATTAACATTGGCGGGTTAGAAAATTTGCCTAAAGACGAAAGCGGCGTAGATGTGAAGCTGGTCTTCAATATTATTCGCAAAAGCATCATGCCCCACTCCCGTTGGGATGTGGAAGAACAAGCATTTTTAGGAACCTTCTCATTCAGCAAGTTCATTCTCTGGAATGATATACACCACAACGCCAATAAATTAAGTCAGAACAAGATTGTTAAGAGTCTTATTTCAGGCAAATTGGAATGGCAGCCCGAGCCACTTACTTTTGACGGAGCGCCAGATACGGCCTATCATCCCACTGACATTGCGCTGCCCATCAGCACAGACTCTTCACAGTTTTCAGCCATTCTGAGTTCTGCCCAAGCCAAAAGCTTTGTGTTGCACGGCCCTCCTGGAACGGGCAAGTCACAGACCATTACCAACATCATAGCCAACGCCCTGTACGCGGGCAAGAAAGTGCTATTTGTCTCGGCTAAGAAAGCAGCGCTGGAAGTAGTGGAAAATCGATTGGAATCCATAGGCATTGGCCCCTTCTGTCTGGAACTGCACTCTAACAAGTCAAAGAAATCGGCGGTACTGGAGCAGTTGAAACGGGCAGCGGAAATCACCAGAAAATCTTCTCCCCAGAATTTTGAATCTGAGGCAGAGCGACTTCACTCAATCAGGACAGAGCTGAATGAATACGTGCAGGCACTGCATAAGAAAAATGGTTTTGGTCTTTCCCTGTTTGACGCCTTTACCAACTACAGCCAATATACAGTGCTGCCTGATAAGGTTTCCTTCAGTTCAGAGGCTTTGCAGCACCTCACAGAAGCCCAACTGACCGAGTGGCAAGATTTAGTGGAGCAGGTGCAGGTAATTGGCTCTGTCTGCGGGCATCCGCACCAACATCCGCTGGAGGCAGTAAAAGTGCGGCAATATGCCCAGCAACTCAAAGCCGAAGCCAAGGAACTCATCACCAGCTATCAGAATCTTCTGCAGCAGTATCAAACCCAGCTTCCCGCCGTTTGCCGCATCTTAAAAGTAAGCTCACCTGCCACTACAAAAGAGCAAGCAGAAGCCTTACACAACCTTGCTGTTTCTCTCCTTAATCTGCCAGACATCCCCACGTCTCTCCTGAACATAGACCACGTGGAGCAGACTCTGTCACAGTTAATGGGGCTGGCCGAACATGGGGAAAAGAGGGATGCCCTGGTTCAACAACTTCTGCAAAAGTTTAACAAGACTATCCTCACCTTCCCAGCCTTACAAACCCAGCAAGAATGGGTAATGGCAGAGCAAAAATGGTTTCTGCCCAAGTATCTGAAACAGAATTCGCTTCTCAAAGGGCTGAAACAACATGCTCTAGGCGGCAACCTTTCTAAACAAGAAATCCCTGATTATCTACAAACTGTCATAGATTACCAAACAGAACAGGAACACCTGGACAAAGCTACCCACTTGTCTCAACTACTTGGTTTTCTATGGCAGAATGGCACCTGCCAATGGAATACGCTGGTCTCTATCTGCAAAAGTTTAATTGATATTAACCGCCAGGCAATTACTTTAAACACAGCCTCCAAAACCAAAGAGTGGCGCACGGCTTTGGCTCAGGAATTCTCTGAGGGCAGCCAAGCATACCTGAAGCCCTATGCGCAAACGTTGGAACAATTTAATTTCCTGTACCAGGAGATTCTTCAGAAAGAAAAGGAACTGCACAACTTGCTCGGCATAGATGTACATTCTCTGAAGCAGGAAAATACTGATTGGGTAGAGAATGCCCTAATTTATTCAAATAGATGGTTAAATGCATTAGACGAACTCCGCGATTGGATAAATTGGCTACAGATTAAAGACAAAGCGTTGCAAATAGGCTTGCAACCGCTCATTACAGCATATGAGAACGGCGGTATCCCCAGTGAAGAGGTTTTTTCCTCTTTCAAAAAAGGCATTTACCGCTCCTGCGCCGAATTCATTATTAACCAAGACCCGCAATTAAGTACCTTCAACGGCAAGCTCTTTGAAGAGAAAATCAAGAAATTCAGAGAGTTGAGCAAAAACTTTGAGAGACTAACCAAAGATGAACTGTACGCTCGCCTGGCCGCCAAGATTCCGTCTTTCTCCCAAGAGGCCTCTCAAAGTTCAGAGATAGGTATTCTGCAGCGCAACATCAGAAACAATGGTAGGGCCACGTCCATCCGCAAGCTGTTTGACTCCATCCCCAATTTGCTTGCGCGCCTTTGCCCCTGCATGCTCATGAGCCCTATCTCAGTAGCACAGTATTTTGACGCCAACTCCGCTAAGTTTGATTTGGTAGTGTTTGATGAAGCCTCCCAAATGCCAACCTGCGAGGCAGTAGGTGCTATTGCCCGCGGCACCAACGTGATTGTAGTAGGCGACCCTAAACAGATGCCTCCTACCAGTTTCTTCGCTACTAATGCCGTAGATGATGACAACATTGAAATGGAAGACCTGGAAAGCATTCTGGATGATTGCCTGGCACTCTCCATGCCGTCTCACCACTTGTTGTGGCATTACCGAAGCAAGCACGAAAGCTTAATTGCCTTTAGCAACGCGAAATACTATGAGAATAAGCTCCTCACCTTCCCTTCTACCGACGACATTAACACCAAGGTACAACACGTGTCTGTAGACGGATATTATGACAAAGGGAAAACCCGCCAAAACCAAGCAGAAGCCAAAGCCATTGTAGACGAGGTTATTCAACGGCTATCGCACCCATTGCAGGCTAAGCGAAGCATTGGAATTGTCACGTTCAGTGTGGTACAACAGAACTTGATTGAAGACTTGTTAACCGAAGTGTTTAAATCCAGACCAGACCTGGAGCAAATTGCCACAGAGACAGAGGAGCCTTTATTTATCAAGAACCTGGAAAATGTGCAGGGCGATGAGCGGGATATCATTCTCTTCTCCATTGGGTACGGCCCAGACAAAGAAGGCAAAGTGAGCCTGAACTTCGGGCCCATTAACCGTGAGGGCGGCTGGCGGCGTTTAAACGTGGCAGTTTCCCGGGCCCGTTACGAGATGAAAGTCTTTTCTACGCTCCGCTCTGACCAGATAGACATTACCCGTACCGCCTCAGAAGGCGTGGCTGGCTTAAAGGCTTTCCTGGCGTATGCCGAAAAAGGAAAAATGGCCTTACCTGGGCGCGCGCTCCTTTCCGCTGGTCAGGCAGCTTCTTTTGAGAAGACGCTGGCAGAGGAAATCAAGAAGCAAGGCTATGAGGTACATACCGCCATTGGTTGCTCTGACTACAAAATTGACATGGGCGTGGTGAACCCGGCCAACCCAAGTGAATATATTCTAGGCATTCAATGTGACGGCCACAATTACTACAGTGCCAAAACCTCTAGAGACCGCGAAATCGTGCAGGCAGATGTCTTGCGCATTCTGGGCTGGAACATTCATAAAGTATGGGCCATGGAATGGTGGGAAAATCCCGAAAAAACCCTTCAAGGCATTGTATCAGCCATTAAGGCTGCGGAAGAAGGCAAAATAAAACTGCCAGAGGTAGAAGAAAGACCAACCGCTCCTGAAGCCCCTTCTCCTCAGCAACAGCTAGAGGTGGCTTTCATTTCCTCCAACTTGGCTGTAGAAACCTTAGTGGAGAAGGCCATTGCTACCGCTGAACTGGCGACGGCGACTGCCGCAATGGCGTATGAAGTCTGCCAGATAGAATCTGTTCAGGCTAATTCGTCAGAAGATTTCCTCCAGCCCTGGAACCAGGAGAAGATAAAGAATCAAATAATGCAGGTTCTCAATACAGAATCTCCTATCAGCCAAAATTTGCTCAGCAAAAGGGTATTAGCCGCTTGGGGAATCGCCAGAAACGGTTCTAGGGTGAACGCCCATTTTGAGCAGCTTTTCGCCCAGCTTCCCATTAGTAAAACCCAGTTGGGTAAAAGCACAATTCTCTGGAAAGAAGAACACCAGCCGGAGCAGTACACTAGTTTCAGGGTAAGTGAGTCAGAGGGCCAGAAACGGGAGGCCGATGATTTGCCACCCGAAGAAATTGCCAACGCCATCAAAGAAATACTGGCCAACCAGATAAGCCTGCCCAAGAGTGAATTAATCAGAGAAGCCTCCCGCCTATTTGGCTACGCCCGCTTGGGTGCCAACGTAGAGACCGCCATGACGGCAGGCATAGACCATGCTATCAACCAAGGCTTCGCCGTGGAAGAAGGCGGACGCTTAATCTTGCCCTAATCATTCTTTTGCGTTTTGAGGTTGTTTTCAGAAAAACAGCCCAAAAACGGAAAAGGCCTCACAGGTTCTGGAAACTAGTGAGGCCTTTTTTTTCTGGCGCGAGACTCCAGTCTCGTGCCACGGGATGAGGCGAGTCTCCAGACCGCCGAGAGCCAAAAATAGAATTGCTACTATGGCGCGGAAGTTACTTCCGTGACTTACAGTTTCAGCAAGTCACGGAAGTAACTTCCGCGCAATAGAATGATTCTCTGGAACGCTCCTTTAGCATGTGTCATCATCCCCCTACCCCCTTCCAAGGGGGACGAAATGCGTCCAAACTGCACAATTAGTAAGTCCCTACAATGCGTTTTCGGTCTGATTCCCAAAAAACAGGCCGGAAACGCAAAAGCGGTGTTCCCCCTCTCCGTGGGAGAGGGGGCTAGGGGGTGAGGTCCCTTACACCTTCACCAGCATTTTGCCTTGATTTTGGCCGGTGAACAGACCTAAGAACGCTTCGGGAAGTTGGTCAAAGCCTTCTACAATGGTTTCCTGATAGTGGAGTTTGCCTTCTTTTACCCAGGTGCCTAGCTGCTGCATGCCTTCGGGGAAGCGGGCGTGGTAGTTGCTCACGATGAAGCCTTTGATGAGCGCGCTGCGGGTGAGGATCAGCGGCAGGAACCGAGGACCCTGCTGGGGCTTTTCGTCGTTATAATGCGCAATCTGGCCGCAGATGGCGAGGCGGGCGTGGAAGTTGATGAGCGAAATGACGGCATCGGTGATCTCGCCGCCCACGTTATCAAAGTACACGTCCACGCCGTTGGGACAGGCGGCCTGGAGGTCGGCGCGCAGGTCTTGGGTGGTTTTGTAGTTGATGACCTCGTCGTAGCCAAACTCCTTCTTCAGCAGCTCCACTTTCTCGTCTGAGCCCGCCAACCCCACCACGCGACAGCCTTTGAGCTTGGCGATCTGGCCCACCACCATGCCCACGGCGCCGGCCGCGCCCGATACCACCACCGTCTCGCCCTCCTTGGGCTGCCCGATGTCCAGCAACCCGAAGTAAGCCGTTAAGCCGGGCATGCCCAGAATGCCCAAGTAATAGCTGGCGGGGGCCAGGCTGGTGTCTATTTTCTGGAGCTTTTTCGCCTCGGCAATGGACTGCGTGGCCCAGGGCAACGCACCCAATACCACATCGCCGGGTTGCAGAGCCTCGCTCCTGGATTCCAGCACTTTGGCTACTACGCCACCTTCCAGCGGCGCATCCACCTGAAACGGGGGCGTGTAGGACTTGGCGTCGTTCATGCGGCCGCGCATGTACGGGTCAACGGAGAAAAAATGAGGTTCCAGCAGCACCTGCCCGTCCTGCAAAGCCGGCAACTCTACTTTCTCAAACCTGAAATTCTCTTTGCTGGGGTTTCCCTTCGGCCGACTGGCCAATACGATCTGTGTAATTTCCATGGTGTTTCTCTACAAGATGACGGCTCGCTTAAGCGCAAGCCCTCTGTAAAGAAACGGTCTTCGGCGGGAAAGGGTATGTCCAGAGGAGGTAGCGTTGAGGGTACCGCGAAACAATGAAGCTCCGGTTGCTAAGCCGCTTTTTAGTCTGAATGCTCTGGATAATCCTTCCTTAAGCAGCAGAGGGAGCCCAATTACTTGGACTCCCTCTTTACTGGGTAGCTTTTGCAGCTGAAGTTTAAAACTTATACCCTACCGTAGCCATGAACTGGCGCGGCGCAATCGGGTTGATGCTGTAGCGGTCGTGCACCACGTAGTTCAGCTCATTGGTGATGTTGGAGATTTTGGCCAGCAAAGAAACCTTCCGGAAGGAGTACCCCGCAGACAGGTCAAGGGTGGTGAAGCCGCTCAACGGAATCAGACGGCTGAAGCTTTTTGCTTTTTGATCAACCGTATTGTTCAAGCCGCCGTTGCGCTCGCCGGTATAGAAGGCAGAAACCCCCAGCTTTATCCCTTTCAGGAACGATTGGTCAAAAGTATAGAACACAGAGCCATTGGCGGTGTGGGCGGGGTTGTTGATGAGACGTTCGCCCTCCACCATAGAGGTTCCTAATTCAGAGGTGTTGGTGAAGCGGTGGTAGTTGTAGCCGTAGCCTACCAGGAAGTAGAAGTTCTGGGATACATTTCCTTTTATGTCAATATCAAAACCGTCACTGGTGGTTTCACCGGTCAGTTCTTTCACGTTGGGGTCTGTATTGCTGGTACCGTCTGCCCGGAACTGGGCCTGCTGCGCCAGATTGCTGTTCACATAGCGGTACACACTCAGGCTGGTGGTGAGTTTCCCGTTCAGGAACTCGCTTTTGGCCCCTACTTCATACTGATCTACAATAGACGGGTCCAGCTGCTGGAAATTAATGTCGGTGCCGGAGTTTACGGTGAAGTTATTGGCGTAGCTGGCATAGAAAGACATGTTCTGCACCGGCTGGTAAATCAACGCTGCCTTTGGGGAGAAAGCCCGGTCTGCCTTGCTTGGGTTTGCCCCTTCTCTCTCCTGCTGCGTTTCATTGTTGAAGATGGTGGTGCGGTACACATTCTGGTAAGACCAACGCAGACCGGCCAGCACCTTGAACTTATCTGAAACGGTGATCATGTCTTGCACATAGGCCCCAAATCTATAATTGGGAGAGGTGGTCTGCTCTACCACAGCACGGGTAGGAACGTCTGTGCGGGCTTCAAATTTGGCCGGGTCCAGGATGTTGATCTTATCATAACCTGTCCCCACGGCCCCATTAGCCGCAGTGAATTTGAAGGTGTTGCTTTCGCTTTCAATCTTCACCACATCTGCGCCCACCAACAGTTGGTGGTGCAGAAAACCAGTGGAGACATTCCCGTTCAGGTTCAGTTGGGTAGTATAATTCAGTTCAGAGGTTTTGGCCGCGCTCAAGGTTCTGGTAAAGTCTCCGTTACCGGCTACGTTGTTGGGTACGCCCAAACCATAACCGTCCACCTGGGTTTTCTGCGTAGAGGCAATCAGATTGATTTTCCACTGGTCATTGAAGCGGTGGTTCACCGTCACAGACCCAGACAATTGCTCTGTGTTGTTGTAGGCCCACACGGCGTTGATAAACCGCGAACGGGGTATATCAGGAATCACGGCTTCCTGGCCGCCGTTCAAAGCCCCAATGCCGTTGTCGGGCACCAGGTCAGATTTCAGATAGTCTGCCTGCACCAGAATCTCGGTCTTCTGGCCCAGTTTATAAACGAGCGATGGGTTCACGTACACCCGCTCACTGTTCACCACATCTCTGAAGCTGTTGGCTTTCTCATAAGTACCCACCACCCTAAAGGCCAGGTTCTTGCTGATGGGGCCATACACGTCAATGGTAGGTTTGTACAGGTCATAGCTCCCCACGCGCATAGACACTTCGCCGCCCCAGTCAAACTTAGGTTTCTTGGTCACCATGTTGATCACCAAACCACCAGATACGTTGCCGTACAACAGAGCCGCGCTGCCTTTCAATACCTCAATAGACTCCAGCGTGCTGGCATCTGGGAAGCCTTGCGTATTGGAGATCACACCGTTTTTGAAGATGCTGCCGCCTGAACCGCCAATGCCTATGCTGAACCCGCGCGAAGTAAACGTCTCTGCAATGCCCTGGCGCTGCTGGGTAAGAGACACCCCGCTTACGTTCCGGATCGCGTCGCCCAGTCGCAGCACCTGCTGGTCAGCGATGACGGTGCTGTTCACGATGCCCACACTCTGCGGAAGGTCCAAGGGCCTGATGTCGGCTTTGCCGAAGGCGACTGGTTTGCTTAACCCGGCATACCCCGCTACCACCACCTCACTCAACTGGGCGGCACTTTCGGCTAAAGTGAAATCAACCCGGGTAATTTGCCCGCCGGTCACCGTTACTGTTTTCTCCTGTGTCTGCAGCCCCACATAAGAGACACGCAAGGTGTACGTGCCTTCTTCCACACCTCTAATTTGAAAAGAACCGTCCTCAGTGGTCATGCCGCCTTTGTTGGCCTCCACCAGGGTCACGCTCACGTAAGCTGCCGGTTTCCCCTCACTGGTACGCACCACGCCCGCCACACCGCCATGTTTCAGCTCGGCAAAGCCCAGGTGGGCCAGAAGTAGGAAGAGGAGTAAGAATGGGTAAGATCTGGTAAAAATTCGCATATCTTTTATTTAGATCAATTCTAAGTAGCGGCGCAAAATTAGAGAGCTTTTTGAATTCTACAATGCTTATTTGGAATTGATTTAAATAAAATTTGTCACCTGCTACAGGCTCGTGAGGATTAGAAACCGGCATAGATACCCCAAAGCTGTTGGGAATTTTAAAAGAGAGCTCCGCTGCAAAGTTTCCGGTTTCTGTTTTCGGGCTGTTTTCCTGAAAACAGCCCGAAAACAGAAACCATGGAACACAGAAACCATGGAACAATGAAAACCTACCCGGCCGCCTTTGCCCCGCAGCCTTGGAACCTCTAAACAGCTTCGCTAAAAGCCCTGATCCCCTATTCAACCATCAAGCCCCGGCTCTGGAACCAGGCCGAAGAACATGCCCCGCCACATACCCCACCGTACTCCCCGCCAGGCCGTACCACATAGGTTCTACCTGGGTACCCCAGAAACGGCAGAGCAGCCACACCCCCATCCCCAGCCCCATAGACAGAATGGCGGCTCCCGCCGAAGTTCTCTTCAGGTACATTCCGGCTACCAGCGGCACCAGCAGGCTCACCAAGCTCAGCACCGACGACTCGCTCACCAGCTCATGGATATTGCTCCTGGACATAGCAAACCCCAGCGAGATGGCCGCCACCACCAGCACGCTCACCCGTGAAAGCAACAACAGCCTCTGATCAGTCATGTTTTTGAAAAACGGGCGAAGCAGGTTTTCGCTCAAAATAGACGCTGGGGCCAGAATAGCGCCGCTGGCCGTACTCACTATGGCCGAAATCAGCGCCCCGAAGAACAGCACTTTCACCACCAACGGACTAGAACCCAGAATCAGGCTGGGTACCAGCATCTGGGCATCTTTGGCCGCCAGCTCAGGGTGCAGCACCCTGGCATATACAGCTAAGACCAACGGCAGCAGCGCCACCGTCACGTACAGAAACGCCGCCAGCAGAGACGCCCGCACCGCCACCTTCTCAGACCTGGCCGCCATGACCCGCTGAAACACGTCCTGCTGCGGAATGGAACCCAACCCAATGGTGAGCCAGAGCGCCAGGTAATTGAGCCACCCGGTAAAAGAGGTGCCGGTTTTGGGCGTAAGCCGGTAGAAATCTGCCGGGAGGGTGGCCGTTACCTGGGCCAGAGGTTTCTCACGCATGACCCACCACGTGACCACCAGCAGGCCCAGAATGATCATGATGGTCTGCAGGTAGTCTGTCACGCTCCACATGCCCCCAAAATACGTGTACACCACCACCAGAAAGCTGCCCAGCAAAACCCCTTGCACCAGCGTTGTGCCCAGCAGCAGGTTGAAGGCAATGCCCAAGGCCACCATCTGCGCCGCCACCCAGCCAAAGTAGGAAACCACCAGGCAGACAGAGGCCACTACTTCGGCGGTACGCCCAAACTTGACCCGGTAAAAATCCCCGAAGGTGAGCAGGTTCATGCGGTACAGTTTCCGGGCGAAGAACAGGCCCACCAGCACCAGGCACAGGGCGGCGCCCAACGGGTCTTCCACCATGCCCATCAGTCCGTCTTCGGCTACTTCGGCGCTGGCGCCTAAGATAGTCTCTGACCCAAACCAGGTGGCAAAGACCACCGCGGTGGCCATGGGCAACGGCAAGGCCCTGCCCGCCAATAGGAAGTCTGCGGTGTTGTGCACGCGCCGCGCCGCCCAAAGGCCTAGCAGCACATTGAGCGCCAGGTACAGCAAAACAAAAAAGACAAGCATTAGAAACGGGTTTCTGTTTTAGGGCTACTTTTCAGAAAACAGGTCAAAAACAGAAGGCAAGATAAAAGATACGCTCAATGGCCCGTTACTTCTTTTGCATTTTATTACGGTGTCCTTTCCCATTCCCATTTCCTAATCAGAAAACTTTACCCCTGCTCCTTCTCTCTGATCAGCTTAAAGAAGTTTTCGCGGTAGGTTTCGCCAATGGGGATTTGCCGGTCCTGGATGTAGAGCGTGTGGCCGTCAACCATGCGCACTTTGTCAATGGAGATGATGTAGCTTTTGTGCACGCGGTAAAACGGCGGCTGCGGCAGCTGCTCCTCCAGGTCCCGTAACGTCTGGTAGGTGACCACCCGCTGCTGCGGCAGGTACAGAGACACGTAATTCTTGAGGCCCTCAATAAAGAGAATATCCGCGTAATTGATGCGCAGGAACTTGTTCTTGCTTTCGCCTTTCACAAACATGTACTCTGCCGGGGCGGCTGGCGCCGATGTTGCCGGGGCCACTGCAACAACCGGAGCGGCCGGCGCAACTACCGGCTGCAACAGGGCCTGCGCCTTCTGTACGGCTTTCAAAAACCTGTCAAACGCGATGGGCTTGAGCAGGTAATCTACCACATCATGCTCGTAGCCTTCCAGGGCGTATTCTGGGTAGGCAGTTGTGAGAATAACTTTGCACTTGTTGCCGGCCAGTTTCAGGAACTGCAACCCGGTCAATTCAGGCATCTGGATGTCCAGAAACACCAAATCGCAGCGACCGTCACTTACCCAGCCCAGCGCCTCAATAGGACTGGTGGTACTGCCCACAAACTGCAGAAACGGAATTTTCTCAATATAGGCCTTGAGCAAGTTAGACGCGTACGCCTCATCATCCACACAGATACACCGAATCATTTTAATAGGGAATTGAGAATTAGGAATTTAAAAGTAACTGTTTTTGGCTTATTTCTGGAAAAACAGGCCGAAAACACAAACTGCCGCATTCCCTCTCCCTGGAGGGAGAGGGCTAGGGTGAGGGGGCAACGGCGGCTATAGAACAAAGGCAGAGCTATTTCTAGGAACAATACATTATGAGTCTTTTGAGCTGGCGTTCCTAAGTATTCAGCGGGAATTATTTCTGTGACTTTTTTCTGCTTTCCATACCTGTTGCTGTCTGAGTCGCATCTCCCCTCATCCTACCCTTCTCCCTGAGGGAGAAGGAACACCGCTTTTCTGTTTTTGGGCTATTTTTTGGAAAACAAGCCAAAAACAGCATTAAATGTAGCATAGGCCTTACTTACCCATCTGCAATTTCAGCTTGGTTTGGTGTACCAGCCCGTTGTTCTGCACGGTGAGTTCATGTTGGTTGGGGTACAGAAGCTCCAGCCTGCGGCGGATGTTTTGCAGGCCGATGCCAGTGGTCTGGTCTTTCTGGGCTTTATGAATATGATTTATTACCTCAAATGACAGGTTCTGCTGGGTCACTTTCAGGCTTATTTGTATAGGATTGGCCGGGTCATCGGCTATGCCGTGCTTGAAGGCATTCTCTACAAACGGAATCAGCAGCAGTGATGCCACCCGCTGCCCGCCTACCTCGCCTTCAACGGTAAAATTCACGAAGAAGCGGTCTTCAAACCTTAGCCGGAAGATGTCAATGAAACTGCGCAGGTAGTCCAGTTCCTTCTGCAGCTCTACCTGGCCGTCTGGGCTCTCGTGCAGCATGTAGCGCATCATCTCAGAGAGTTTGAGAATGGCCTCGGCCAGTTTCTCTGAGATGGGGTACGCCTGCGCGTAGAGGTAATTGAGGGTGTTATAAAGAAAGTGCGGGTTGATCTGGGTTTTCAGGAAGGCCAGTTCGGCCTGTATTTTTTCGGCGCGCAGCAGCTTGTTCTCCTTTTCCTTCCTGAAAGTCACCTGCACGCTCCACACCACCAGGCTCAAGACCAGGGCGGGCATGGCGTAGTACAGGTTGTCAACCATGAAATACTGAAAGGTAGTGCCCTTCCCGTAATTACTGAACCCCAACACCAGCGGGTACAGGGTTTCCTCCAGCAGATACCGGCAGATAATGAAGAGCACCGGCGCACCGGCCCAGGCCACCACCAGGAACAGAATGCGCTCGCGGTTCAGGAACAGCGGGTACACAAACAGGTAGCAGTAGTAGAACTCCACCACCATGCACACCACAAACGAAAGCTGTAGCCACATGATGGCCTCTGGGTGACGGGGCTGTTCAAGGTAAATTCCTACCAGGCAGTATACCAGGTACAGCGCCCAGGCCAAAATATGGTATAAGACAGTTCTGTGCTTCATGCTTTAAAACTACACAACGGCCCACACCTCACCACATTTTTTATCCCAACCCCCGCTTTTGCCGTGCCAACCCCTGTTTTCGGCCTGTTTTTCAGAAAACAGGCCAAAAACAGGGGTTGGCATAATTTTCCCAGGCGTTGGGATTATTATTTTTCGGGTGAAGGCCAGACCGCGCACCTTTGGGCATCATTTCACCAAAACCCATTTCCCCATGCGCCGTCACCTCTACTCCACCCGCTGCCTGTTCCTCCTGCTTCTGTTCACCGCGCTGCTGTCCCCGTGGGCAATGGCCCAGCCCGGCACCACCGTGAAAGGCCAGGTGCTGGAGGCTAAAACCCAGAAACCGGTGGGTTTCGCCACTATTCTGCTGGTGCTGCTGCCAGACTCCAGCGTAGCCAATTCTATGATGGCAGATGAGGCGGGCACGTACGCGTTTGAGAAAGTGGCCGCCGGCCGATACCTGGTAAAAGCCAGCCGCATTGACTTCAACACCGCCGTGAGCCAGCCCTTTGCCGTGAAGGGGCAGCCGGTGCAGGTACCGGCCTTACAAGCCCAGGAGAAAACCACCGCGCTCAAAGAGGTGGTGGTGCAGGGCCAGCGCCCCTTGCTGGAACAGCAGGCTGACCGCCTCATCCTGAACGTGGAGAAACTGAATACCGCCGGCGACAATGCCCTGGAAGTACTTAAAAACGCCCCCGGCGTGCGCCTGGACAAAGATGACAACATTCTCTTTAGGGGCAGCGGCAGCGTAAACGTGATGCTCAACGGCAAGATGACCTACATGAGCGGCACCGAGTTGAGCAACTACCTCAAATCCTTACCCGCCTCGGCGGTAAGTAAGGTGGAACTCATTGCCAACCCACCGGCTTCTTATGACGCAGCGGGCACGGCGGGCGTGATCAACATCCAGCTCAAGCGCGAACTCACCAAAGGCATGAACGGCACCCTGAGCGTGGGCACCGGCTACGGCAAATATGAAAAGGCGTGGGCGGGCATCAACCTGAACTACAACCTGGGCAAGTTCAGCTTTTACACCCGCCTCAACACCGGCCACTACAACTCGTACAACCGCCTCACCATGGAGCGCATCATCCGGGACAGCCTGTACCGGTCAGTGAACTTCTGGCACCCCAAAACCAAAAGCGTGAACGTAGTGGCGGGCGGCGACTGGTTCATCCATAAGCAGCACACCGTGGGCCTCATGCTCAAAGGTTACACCTCGCCTGAGAACACGCTCACCACCAGCAGCTCAGTGAACTATGACGTGCCGGGCAACGCCATTGGCAGCGTGCAGATGAACAACCCCAGAGACGTGGCCTCTCACAACTACAGCCTCAACGCCAACTATAAGTTTGACATAGACACCACCGGCCGCTCCCTCTCCTTTGACGCTGATTTTGTGCGCTACCGCAACGGGGCAGACGAGCTGTTCACCAACCAGTACCTGGGGGCCGCCGTGACCGGCGAAAGGGAACTGGAGCAACTGCAGAGCTTCTCAGACGCCGCCATCCGTATTTTTGCCGTGAAGCTGGACTACGTGCACCCGCTGGGCAGCAACTGGAAAGCCGAGACCGGCTGGAAAAGCAGCTGGGTGCAGAATGACTCAGACATCAGGTTTGAGCGCCACCAGGAGAACGGCTGGCAGAATGACGCGGGCCGCACCAACCACTTTCTGTATGACGAAAACATCAACGCCGGGTATCTGAGCCTGAGCAGGAAATTCAGCAAACAGCTGAGCTTCAAGGCGGGCCTGCGGGCCGAGCAGACCATTTCAAAAGGCAATTCCCTCACTACCAGAAATGTGGCCAACCGCAACTACTGGGAGCTGTTCCCCAGCGCTTTTGTGAGTTACAGCCCCAAAGATGACCACCAGTTCTCCACCTCGTACAGCCGCCGCATCAGCAGGCCCAACTACCGCAGCCTGAACCCGTTCACGTTCTATTCAGACCCGTACACCGGCCTCAAGGGCAACCCGTTCCTGCAACCGTCGTTCTCCCACTCGTTCCAGTTCAACTACATCTTCAAAGGTTTCCAGCTGTTGGGCATCAGTTACCTGGAGCAGAAAGATTTTGTGATGGAAGTGGTGCGCCAGAATGATGTTACCAAGGAAAGCATCAGCACGCCGCAGAACCTGGCCCGCGCCACGTCTTTGAGCTTCAGCAGCGGCGGTACCCTGCCCGTGAAGAAATGGTGGAACGCCAACCTGCAGGTGCAGGCCAGCCTGAACAAGGTAAACACACCCGTGCAGGGCGAGCAGTACAACCAGGAGCAGTTCTCCTGGGACCTCAGCACCGACCATAACTTTGTGCTGCCTAAGAACTTCAGCGTGCAGTTTGCCGGGTACTACAGTTCCCCGTCTGTGTCTGGGCTTTTCCAGAACAAGGCCAACTACCAGTTGAACCTGGGCGGCAAGAAGACCTTTCTGGACGGCCGCGCCACCGTGAGCCTCAAACTCAACGACATCTTTAACACCTCCCGTTTCAGGGCCCACCTGCACTATGACAACGTGAACATGTACTGGCAGAACGAGTGGGAAAGCCGCCGCCTCAACCTGAGCTTCGACTACAAATTTGGGAACAGCAAAATCAAGACCGCCCGTAACCGCAGAACAGGAACCGGTGACGAAGAAAACCGGGTAAGCAAGTAACCTTAGCGTGGCTACCAACTTCTGGCCCTGCACTTTTGCTCCCAACGGTCCCTCAGCTTTGATAGTTGAGGGGCCGTTGCGTTTTCGGCCTGTTTTGGCCAAAACAGGCCGAAAACGCAAAAGCGGAGGTTTTAAGATAGAAGCTGGCCCAGACGCTCATAGCAGCTGCGATCACCACGGTGTCTTTGGAAATGGCTGATGGTGGATTACTGATGCGGTTGGATCAGGCAACTGGCGCGAGACTGCCGTCTCGTGCCAAGGATGGTGCGACTCTCCAGACTCGCCGGGAGCCGCGGGGAGATCAGCGATGCGTGAGAATACCCCTACCCCTCCAGGGAGGGGAGTGATCAGGCATGCGTGGATCAGCAGATGTAAACATCCCCCTTCGCCCCTTTCAAAGGGGGAGTATCTGCTATAGATGTAAGGCACGGAAGTAACTTCCGCGCCATAGAGTGCGATAGAGAGTTACTGAGAAAGCTGCAGTCAGTGGGGAATGGGGTATTGGAAAAGAAGGAGTAGTAGGAATAGCAGAAGAACAGCGCCTTAAAAGCAACTTTGCGTTTTCGGTCTGTTTTCTGGAAAACAGGCCCGAAACAGAACAGAAGCCCCACCAACTGCACCACCAGTTAATTGTACCTAAGAATTACCGCAGACCCTTATACCTCCTCATCAGTGCCTGCGGGAGCGGGCGACGCAGAAGCCGCAGGCGCCGAGGAGCTTAGCGGGAGCACGGACAGACGCTTCAAAACCGTAATGGCCACAGCAGCTATGAAAAAATAGCGGTATCCAGGTGCAAAATTAATGAAGCCCCTCCTGTCTGAGCAGCAGCGAGTCAGGGGCTTCTTGATTCTTTTGGTTAGGTTGAGCATCAAGAATCAACGTGACAAACGCAGGCAGAAAGCAACTGCAGTCAAAGGCTTGGCAGGAACGGGAATGGGAGCAAAAGGTAATTTAAGGCGAAAGTTCCCTCGGCAGGATCAGGAAGACGTTGTAGGGTAGGTTCAACAGGAACAAAAGCTGCTATAGAACAAAATAAGGAGAACCAGCTGCAAGCACCCCAACCCTTCCCGGGAGGGGAGTTATCTTCAATGCGTAAGAGACAAGGCGGTGCCTGGTCTCTACTAAAATCACCGCAACAACCGTCATTTGTCCTATCCCAATCTGCCTGCGGCACGTACCTTTGTAGTAGACTTAACCACCGGAAGCCATGTTAGGGAAAGGTTCTAAACTATACAGCATTGCCAAACTCAAATGCCCCCGCTGCCACGAAGGCGATTTATTTGAGAACAACAGCCTCCTGAGCTGGAGCAGGTTCTCGCAGATGAAAGACCATTGCTCTGTGTGCCAGCAGGTGTACGAGCCGGAGCCGGGCTATTACTACGGCGCCATGTACGTGAGCTACGGCCTCACCACCGCCCCTACCCTTGCGTTTGTGGTGCTCATGATGCTCTACTCAGGCGAAGTAACCCTTTGGTCCCTCATGGCGGCCCTGGTGTTGAGCCTGGTGCTCTTTCTGCCGGCCATTTTCAAACTTTCCCGGGCCATCTGGATTAACATCTTCATCAGCTACAACCCCACTGCCGCTAGCAGTCCGCAGGCGCGGGGGCATTAACCAAAGTTGCTGTTTATAGGCTATTTTTGGTAATTTCGGGCGAAACCAGCGCGGCGCACACCGCTTGGCGTATGCCCGAAAAACTCCCTGTCTACCGTATTCCTGATTTTACCGCCGCCCGCGCCCTGACCCAGGGCTTTCACGTGGTAGACCTGCAGACCCACCGGCAGAAGCACGCCTTTGTGCAGGCCCCGCACAAGCACGACTTTTACCTGTTGCTCTATCTCCGGCAGGGCCGGGGTACCCACACCATTGATTTCACAGAGTACCCCATACAACCGCACAGCGTTTTCTTTCTAACGCCCGGCCAGGTGCACGCCTGGGACCTGGCCCCAGACACACAGGGTACGCTGCTGTTCTTTTCACCGGAGTTTTTCCCCAACGGGCAGGAAACAGAGAAACTGAGACAGTTTCCGTTCTTCAGGGCCTGGCAACAACTGCCGTTGGTCACCCTTTCGGCGGCAGAAGCCGCCCCCGTTGAGCAGCTTTTTCAGAACCTGCTGCAAGAATACCAGACGCCCCAGCCACTGCAGACAGACGCCCTGAAAAGCTATCTGCACCTGCTTTTGATCCAGCTCTTGCGTCTGTACCCCAGCCAGTCCCCTCTGTCTGGCAGCACCACATGGCCCTTCCAGCTGTACCAGCTGGAGACGCTGGTGGAGCGGCATTACCGGGAGCACCGCCCCGTTTCGTTCTACGCCCAGGCCCTGCATCTCACCGCTAAGTACCTGAACGAGCTCTGCAAAGAGAACCTGGGCAAAACCACCTCAGATTTACTGCAGGAGCGGCTGGTACTGGAAGCCAAGCGGTTGCTCATCCATTCGCCGCACCTCAACATTGCACAGGTGGCGCAGGCCCTGGGGTTTGATGACAATTCCTATTTCAGCCGGTTTTTCAAGAAAGAGGCAGGGCGCACCCCTGAGCAGTTCCGGCGGCAGGGGTAAATACTGATTCTGCCCCCCCATATCTGGTTTTGAACAACCAATTACCGCGGGCGGCGGTTTAAAGAACCGGTATCCAGCATTTGTCCCCATGGCCCGCTCACTTTTTCTTCTCGTAAGTTTATTCATTTTCTCCTGCTTCCCCCGGGCCACCAAAGCCCAACAGGTAACGGGCCCCAAGGGAGAAGTCTTCATGGTGCGGGTAGTTAAGGCTCACCTCAGCGACCCGTGGGAAGTGACCTACGGGCCGGACCAGCACCTGTGGGTCACAGAGGCAAAAGGGTACCGGGTAAACCGGATCAATCCGGCCACCGGCGCTCAAACCGTACTGCTGGACCTGAACAACGCCAAAAACTTCCCCCGGTATGATAAGATTCCAGACAGCCTGGACGGGGGCAAGCCCTGGCCGCAGGGCGGATTGATGGGGCTGGCCCTGCACCCGCAGCTGCTCACCGGCAAACCGTATGTGTACCTTGCCTACGCCTACCGTTTCGCGGGGGCCAACCAGCCGGGCGATGGCTGTGACCCCAACTTTGGCGGCTGCCATTTCACCATGCGGGTGGTGCGGTATGACTATGACCAGAAGGCACAGAAACTGGCAAACCCCACAATTCTCTGTGACAGCATACCCGGCAGCAATGACCACAACTCTGGCCGGCTACTCATTGCCCCCATGAACGGAAAGCACTATTTATTTTACACCGTGGGAGACATGGGCGCCGGGCAGTTTAAAAATGTAGGCCGCCCCAACCATGCGCAACAGATCAGCAGCTATGAAGGGAAAGTGCTTCGGTTCAACCTGGAGCCAGACGGGGACCAAGGCGACGTTGACCGCTGGCTTCCCAATGACAATCCGTTTACCAAACCAGGGAAGCAGAGCGCCGTCTGGACCTACGGCCACCGCAACGCCCAAGGCCTGGCGTACGCCAAAATTGGGGGAGTTGGCCAGATTTACACCAGTGAGCACGGCCCTTTCTCAGACGACGAGATCAACCTGCTAGAGCGAGGCAAGAACTACGGCCACCCGCTTATTATTGGGTACAATGACAACAACTACAACGGCTTGGCGGCGGGTGTGAGCAGCCACTCCCACCTTCCCGGCGAATGGCACACCACCTACCCCACCATCACCAGTGAGGAGGCCAATGCGGCGGCTATTGGGAAAGACACTTACCGAGATCCCCTTCTCAGTCTCTACCCCCACTCAAACGCTTTCCTCCAACGCATTCTGGAGCAGGAGCGAAGCGGGGGAAAGGCCTCGCCGGAGTGGCCGTCAGATGCGCCCAGCAGCATTGAGGTGTATACGGCCTCGGCCATACCCGGCTGGCAGAACTCGCTGCTCATTCCCACCCTTAAAACTGGGAAACTGATCAGGGTAAAACTCAATGCTTCGGGCACCGCCGTGGTGGGTGACACCCTCTCTTACTTCCATCAATCCCAAACCCGCTACCGCGATCTGGCCCTCTCCCCAGACGGTGAAAAAATCTATCTGGCCGTAGACAGCTCCTCGGTCACTTCCGGCCCTTCGGGCGAAGACCCGAAAAGCAACCAGTACCGCGGGGCGATTCTGGAGTTCACGTACCTGAGAGGCGGGAAATCAGGGGAAGGCGCTACCGCCCCCCTTCCGGTAGACCGGAAACCAGCGGGCACCAAAGAAGCGGTTCGGCCAGCTAAGAAAAGAAGGATAGAATGAGTTTTCCGTTTTCGGCCTGTTTTCTGAAAAACAGGCCGAAAACGGCTTTTGGCACTATTTAGACCTGAACTTTTGCTTACCAACCAGCAACTGGAAAAACAGCACAAAATCTGACGCCAGACTGTAGAGCGGGTATTGGAACGTGGCCGGCCTATTTTTCTCAAAGAAGAAGTGCCCCACCCACGCAAACCCGTAGCCAATCACCGGCAACCCCCACAGCCACGCATACCGCCCCAATACCAACGCCGCTATGAGCAGTATCAGAAGCAAGCCGGTTCCGGTAAAATGCAGCACCCGGCTGGTGGTGTTCTGGTGCTCTGAGAGGTAGAACGGGTAGAACTCTTTGAAGGAGGTGAGGCGGGGTGAGGGGTTGGCCATGGCAATGCACTGTTACAGTTTTTCTATTTGTACGAAGTGCCCATGATGTTGATTCCTGTTGCGATAGTAGCACTTCTTATACCTTTCCTGTTTTTAAGCTATTTTCTTAAAAGTAGCTTAAAAACAGGAAAGGCAATTTGAGTATCTTGGTCGAATAAATCAATTTCTTCATTTCTTACCTATGAGGCGGCCTATTTACCTCTATCTTCTATTTCTCCTTTTTGCCTTTCCAGCTTTTGCTCAAACCGGGGAGAACTCCAATGCTAAAATTTATATTGCGGTAGAGGAAATGCCTGAATTCCCGGGTGGGAATGATTCATTGATCTACTACATCAGGGATAATTTTATCTTACCTAGGTACGCTTCTTCACCAGATACTTTGGCTACCATCTATGTAACGTTTGTGGTAGATTATTTTGGGTATGTACAGGATGTGCAGAACTTAAACAGGGTTCATCCTCGTGTAGACCATAATGCAGTGAATGTTATAAAGGGAATGCCCCAGTGGAAACCAGGAAGGCAGGACGGGGAACCGGTCAACGTAAAAAACACGGTTCCTATCAGGGTGCCCGCCCCAAGATCTATTCCTAGCTTTTTGCGTGGGAAATCTCCCTTTATAGAACTTGCCTATGATGAAGAAGCATATGAGGCAGGTGTCTTTCTGGGAACAATGGAGAACCCGGAATTTCCTAAAGGTGAAAAAGCCCTGGCCAGCTTTATCAGGCAACACTACAAAACTCCTGCAACAGCGGCACAGAAAAAAGTAAGCGGCACCGCAAAACTATCTTTCATAGTGACACCCGCCGGAAAGGTTACCAGAATCAAAACCATGTCAAACCTTGGCCATGGCATTGAAGAAAACCTCACCGAAACCCTTAGCCAAATGCCTGCCTGGAAACCAGGAGTAGATAAAGGACTCCCCCAGTTCGTGAAAAGAACCCTTGAGTTTCAAATCACAAATGGGAAAGCGACTTTCAAAGCCATTGTTCCTTCTGAATATGACCAAGTAGATTTTGATTAAAAAAACCTTGTAAGCGAACCAGACAAGCAGCGATAGTCAGTTTTTACTGTTCGCCCACAAGATCTTTCCAAGATGACCAGGAGGTGTGACTTCAGGTTTGTGACGTACAGAACAACTCAAATCCCCTTCGCCTTTTTCCGCTCCGCGAAGTACGACTCCACTTCCTCCCGGCTCTTGGCATTAAACGTCATCTCTGCCGTTAAACCGCCTTTTCGGCCTACCAACACGCCGTAGCGCATGTCTTCGTAGCCGCGCATGCTGTGGGCGTCTGGGTTGATGCTGAGCAGCACGTTTTGGCTGAGGGCGTACTCTACCCAGCGCCAGTCCAGGTCTAACCGCCAGGGGTTGGCGTTGATTTCAATGATCACCTGGTGTTCGGCGCAGGCGTCAATGACGGCTTTGTGGTCAATGGGGTAGCCTTCGCGGCGCAGGAGCAGACGGCCGGTGGGGTGCCCCAGCATGGTGGTGTACGGGTTGGCAATGGCGGTGAGCAGGCGGTCAGTGGCTTTGATGATGTCCATTTTGAGGTTGCTGTGAATGGAAGCCACAATGAAGTCAAAAGACGCTAAGACCTCCGGGTCATAGTCTAAGGAGCCATCGGCTAGAATATCTGACTCAATGCCTTTGAAGATTTTGAACGGGCCCAGCTCCTGGTTCAGGCGGTCTATCTCTTTGTGCTGCTCTTTGATCCTGAATTCCTGCAGGCCATTGGCGTAGTAGGCAGATTTGGAGTGGTCACAGATGCCCAGGTACTCATAGCCCAGCTGCTGGCAATGCACGGCCATCTGCTCCAGCGTATGGGCCCCGTCTGAGTAGGTGCTGTGGTTGTGCACCGTACCTTTCAGGTCAGCGTCTGTGAGCAGGGCGGGCAGCTTGTTTTCTTTGGCCAATTCCAGCACGCGCACGCTTTCCCTTAGCTCCGGCGCAATGAACGGCAGGCTGACCCGCTGAAAGATTTCTTCTTCAGAAATGGCTGGTTCGCCGTAGGCTTCGGCCATGAGGGTGTCGCCGTTCTCATTCACGGGCAGCCCCAGCCAGTGCGGGTTGGCCGAATACAAGAACACCTGGTTGGCAAACCGCCGCTCCGGCACCAGCCGCACCTCCAGATTCACGCCTGAGGCGTCATGCACGCCCCGCCACACAAAAGGACCGGAGAGGTTTTCCAGCGGCGTCACCCCCGGCAGCTCCTGCAGGAAAGCTGGCCAGTGGCTGTCTTCTTTCAGGCTGATCAGGAACTGCAGGGTCTCTACGGTTTCCAGGTTGCGGCGTATCTCCCCCACCACTTCGGCGGAAGCCGTTTCTGGCCTTTTTTTCAGAAATTGGAGCAAATCCAGCGCCAGCGGCTCGGCCTCGGCCCACAGCAGTTTGCCTTTGTTGGCCTCAGTGTACTGCAGCCCCTCCAGAATGGTCTGCTGGGTTTTCGCCCCGAAGCCTTTCAGCTTGGAGATCTCATTTTTCTCACACGCCTCCCGCAGCCCTTCAATGGTTTCCACGCCCAGGTCTTTCCAGATGGTTTTGATTTTTTTGGGGCCAATGCCTTTGATGCTGAGCATCTGCACCACGCCCTCAGGAGTGGTTTCCAGGAGGCGGTTCAGGTCTGCGTGGCTACCGGTCTGCACGGCTTCCAGAATCTTGGCGGCCATGCCTTTGCCAATACCGTCCAGCTTCTCCAGTTGTGATTGGCTCATCTGGTGAATGGGCTGCTCTAGGCGCTCCAGCACCATGACGGCGCTGGTATAGGATCTTATCTTGAACGGGTTCTCGTCATGCAGCTCCATGAGAGAAGCCGTGAGCCGGAACATACGGATGAGTTCTTTGTTTTCCACGGGAAGGATTGGCTAAGGGTGGTCAAGCAAAGATACAAAGTTAGTCCTGAGTTCTGAGTCCTGAGTGCTGAGTAGGGGCTAAACCGCTTCTTCTTGTCAGGCCGTTACCCGCCTCTGGTGAGTGCGCGCCCTCAACCTGCTGTTTTGGGCCTGTTTTTGGGAAAACAGCCCTAAAACAGAAAAAGCTGCCAGAAAAATCTATGGTTCAAATGAATTCCAGCCCCCAGAACTCAAGTCTATAAACTCAGAACTCATAAAACAGAACTATTTATTATCTTGTGCCTAGTTTATCAGGATATGCGTCTTTGGCAAACTCACCCTATGAAGAAACTGTCTTTGCTTTGCCTTTTCATGTTGGGCCTGATGGCGTTTCAATGCCGCACCGGTGCCGCCTTACCAGACGCGGTGTATGGCCAGACCTGGTTGTACTCGTATGAGGAAGACTCCGCCGATGTGCGCACCTACCGCCCCAACACCTTCCAGTTTCCGCCGTCGCGCGGGCGTACCGGGTTTATGCTGAAGCAGGACGGCACCTTTATACACTATGGCATTGCCCCGGCAGATGGTCTGGAGGAGCAGCCCGGTACCTGGAAGGCAACATCTAAAAACCAGATACAGGTTACGTTCTCAGATACCAGCAGACAGCCTGCTAAACTTGAAATCATCTCAGCGGCTCCCACGGTTTTAAAAGTGCGCCGGTTAACCCCTGAAGAAAATTAGTATCCACCTTTATTCAACTTGTCTTGTACCTGCCACACAGGTCCTTGTTTTTACCTTATGAATTACTGGCTAGTAAAGTCTGAACCTGAAAAATACGCCTGGTCTGATCTGGAGCGTGATGGCCACACCACCTGGGACGGGGTAAGAAATTACCAGGCCCGCAACAACCTGCAGGCCATGAAAGAAGGGGATCTGGTGCTCTATTACCACAGTGTCTCTGAGAAAGCCATTCTGGGTATTGCCAAAGTGGCCAAAGAAGCGTACCCAGACCCCACGGCAGATGATCCCAGATGGCTGGCAGTCACGTTGGCGCCAGAGAAAGCGTTTGCCACACCGGTAACCCTGGACCAGATCAAAAAAGAAGAGCAGCTGCAGAACATTGCCTTGCTGCGGCAGTCGCGGCTTTCTGTCATGCCGGTCACCCCAACTGAGTTTGATTACCTGCTCAAGCTGGGGAACTAACGTTACCTGAGTTTTGGCTGGCCCCGCTGGCATTTCTACGTGTTATAATCTTTCACTGGCACCCTCTTTTTATGTCACTACTCATCAGAAGCATTACCAAGTGGAGCCTGTTCCTAGCCTGCTGGAGCATCTGCCTTAGTAGCCAGGCACAAAAGAAACATAAAGAAAAGGAAAAACCGGCGGCCCCGGCCCAGACTTTCAGGGCTGAGCTGAAAAGTGATTCTTATGAAGAAGACCACCTGGTACAGCCGTTGCCAGACTCTACCCTTCTGGTCATCACCACCAAGCGCAGCACCTGGTTCTCTAAAGAGGATTTTGTACTGACTAAATTCTCTAAACGCCTGGAGCAGGTGTGGAGCACCAAGCATGAACAGCTCAACGGCACCAGCCTGGAGTATGTGACGGCTGACCAACAGAACATTTACCTCCTTTTTTCCACCAGGGAGCTCAAGAAGCTGATGCTCTACAAAGTAGACCCGGCCACAGGAGCCGCTTTCTATTCTGAGCACAAGCTGCCCACCGCGTATATTGACCTACGAGACATGAAAGCCCTAGACGGGCAGTTTTTTCTCTACGGATTGGAGCACATGAAACTCAACATGCTGCACCTTAACCCGGCAGAAGAGGAAATACGGCTGCTGCCGGCTGTTTTTGGCACAGAAGATGACCTGGGCGAATTCAGGGTTGACACGCTGACCAAGACAGTGGAGTTTGTGGTGGGCGAAACCAACGGTTGGCGCTCCCGGGTGCAAACCAAACGCATGACCTCCCTGGGCGAGGTAGTGGGCACGTATTTCCTCCAGCCCCGCGACATAGACAACAACCTGCAGCCGGCCCGCCTCACCCCCGGTGATACGCTCTCCAAACTTTTAATTGGCACCTTTGGCTACCGCACCACTATTTTCTCTAAAGGGCTTTTTACGGGTGATCTTGCCGGCAACCTGAAATACTATGAGTTCAGCCAGCTGAAGCATTTCTTTGAGTACACCACTCCAGGCAGACAAAAACGGCTCAGAGAAAAATTTGCCAAACGGGAAGCAAAAGGCAAACCTATGATCCTGCGGTACCGGTTGCTGCTGCACCCCCTTATGCCCCACCCCCAGGGATATGCGCTGGTGGGCGAAATCTACTACCCGCAGTACAACAACAATGGCTACACCAGCCCCGGCCCATCAGATTTCGGGAACGGACCGTTTACCCGGCGCGTTTCTGAAGGGTTCCGGTTTAGCCATGCCATTGCCTGTGTCTTTGACCGCCAGGGTAACCTGATCTGGGACAACGCCTTTAAGCTGCAAAATAAAACCTACCCTGTACTGGCCCCTACCATTGAAGCGGGTGTGATGCCCAACGGGCATATAGCCATGGTCTACCCAGAAGATGAGTTTCTCAGATTCAAAACCCTCCAGCCCAATGTCTCCCTCTCCAATGAGGAGAAAGTAGAGGTACGCCTGCAGGAGGAGACAGACAAAAAGGTGACCAGCAACAATGAAGGAATTGTACACTGGTACGGGGGCAATTTTGTGGCGTTCGGGTTTCAGCGAATCAGGCCCGCCGCCGGAGATGCCCGCACCGTGTTCTACCTCCAGAACGTGGTGTTTGAATAAGCGCCAGGGCCTGACCCTCCTTTTCACACTAAACCCCACGCCTTCAATCTGACACCTCGTTTATGTCTTTACCTCTTCGGCTGCTTTTCTTAAAGGTGCTCCTGATGGGGTTTCTTTTCCTGCCAAAGCCGTCTGTTTTGGCCCAGCCAATGAAGTTAGGCGTACGAACCGAGATGGAAAGTTCACCTTTTAGTGACCGCCACTGGCTACAGCCGCTCCCAGACAGTTCCCTCCTGCTGGTTACCACCAGGTCTGGGTCTGTCACCAAAAAAGACCATTTTCTGGTAAGCAAACTCAACCACCAACTGCAACCCGTGTGGCAACAGAGGTTTGAGCAGCAACCACTTACCAAACTGGTTGGAGTATCATCTGACTCTCAGCTCTTTTATTTATTATTCTCCATAAGTGGCACCCCTTCCCTTTTGCTGTACCAGATTTCCAGTTCCACAGGCCAGGCCTGGCTTACCCGCCATGAGCAGACAGCAGGTAACGTGACCATTACCGGAATGAGTGTGGCAGCGGGGCAGCTACTGATCTGCGCACAACAGCAGCGAACCGGAACCACCCTTCTATTGGCCCTTGACCCGGCTCAACAGCAGCTTTCTTTGCTGCCTGCCATGTATCACTCAAAAGAACAACTGACAGATGTAAGAACTGACCATGCCCTTCGCCTCACTGACCTGGTAGCCACTGAAACCAACAGCCTACAGTCCAGGTTTAAAATCAACCAGATTTCCCCCAGGGGCGATTTAAAGGAAAGCCTGGTGGTACCGGCCCAGCTGAACAGCGTTTTTCAGCAAGCCAGAATTACAACGGGCATTACCCCTTCAAAACAGATCATTGGCACCTACGGTGACAGGGGCAGCTCTTTTACCAAGGGCATCTTCAGCTCAGGCCTGGCAGGCAACGCTACCTTCTATGAGTTAGGCCAACTACAGCATATTTTTGAGTATGAGCATACCCCTAAGCTCCAGCGGCTCAAGAGAAGGTACAACCGCCAGAAAGCAAAAGGCAAAGACTTCTCCCTACGGCAACAGGTGTATCTCCACCAGGCAACGGCCCATCCCGCAGGTTTTTCTGTGGTGGCCGAAGTATATAAAACCATCTACAGCAAAGTTCCTTTTGAACCCGGGCCAGCGTATACGCAGGTAACCAACTCTTCTGTCACCGTTGGCTCTAAGCAGCAAGGGTTTTCCCAATTTAGATCAGAGCATGCACCCACCACTACCATGCTGCAGGGGAAACGGATCTATGTCAGCTACCGGTTTCAAGCTGCACTCATTCTGGTCTTTGACCAGGGGGGCAATTTAATAGAAGAGGGCAGTATAGCGCTCCAGCACCATAAAACCACTGTCTCGCCCACAGTCACCTCAGCGGTAAATCCTCAGGGAGAGTTGGCCCTGGCGTATGTAAAAGACGGTTCCTTGCACTATTCCCTTTTCCGCAACTCATCCTGGCGCCTACAGCCACCCTTTGCCCTGCAGAAAGACGGGTATGAGGGCAAGTCCATTTTGAGGGAGCCAGACGGGGTGCTGCCCTGGTACAACGGGAATCTTCTGGCGTTTGGGTACAGGCGTCTGGCCACCAAAGAAGGGAAGAGCAAATCAGTCCTGTTTTTACAGGGTATTCTGTTTCAATGAGGGTTTCTCAGCAGATTAAATCTGGTTTTTACTACTTCGGCTTACGGTAAGTCTTTATATTTGCCCAAAACCCGGACCATGCATAAACGCCTCATTGTTCCGCACGCTCTGTTTCAGATCATGATCAGGCGCCTGGCGCACCAACTGATTGAGACGCACCGTGATTTCTCTGACTCTGTCATTTTAGGCCTGCAACCCCGCGGTATCTATGCCGCAGACCGTCTGCAAAAGACCCTCCAGGAAATACTAGGGGTGACGGTGCAAACCGGTTATCTGGACATCACCTTCCACCGAGATGATTTTAGACGCCGGGCTGCCCCTTTGGCCCCCAATGCCACCAAAGTAGATTTCTCTTTAGAGGGTAAGCGCGTCATTCTGGTAGATGATGTGCTGTACACCGGCCGCTCAGTACGGGCAGCTTTAGACGCCATGATTTCTTACGGCCGCCCGGCGCAGGTGGAGCTGCTGGTGCTTATTGACCGCCAGTATACCCGCGATCTGCCCATTGAGGCTACTTATACCGGCCAGCGTGTTGATTCACAGCACTCCCAGCGGGTAGAAGTAGCGTGGCAAGGACCCAACTCTGCAGAAGATGCCATCTGGCTTTTAACCATTACCCCAGACCAAGAATAACCCATGCAACAGCTTAGCGTCCGGCACCTGTTGGGCATCAAAGACATTACCCCACAAGACATCCAGCTCATTTTTGAGACGGCAGACCAGTTCAAGGAGGTATTGAACCGGCCTATCAAGAAAGTGCCCAGCTTACGGGACGTCACCATTGCCAACGTTTTCTTTGAGAACTCCACCCGCACCCGTCTTTCTTTTGAGCTGGCAGAGAAACGGCTTTCAGCCGATGTGATCAACTTCTCAGCCTCCGGGTCATCTGTAAAGAAGGGCGAGACGCTGCTGGATACGGTCAACAACATTCTGGCCATGAAGGTAGACATGATAGTGATGCGGCACAGCAGCCCCGGCGCCCCCCACTTCCTGTCCCGCAAGATCAACGCCAACATTGTCAACGCCGGAGACGGCACCCATGAGCACCCCACCCAGGCCCTGTTAGACTCCTTCTCCATTAGAGAGCGATTGGGCGAAGTAGGCGGTAAAAAAATAGCCATCATTGGTGATATCACCCATTCCCGGGTTGCCCTTTCCAACATCTTCGCCTTGCAGAAACAGGGGGCTGAAGTGGCGGTGTGCGGCCCGCCCACGCTTCTGCCCAAACACATTGGCGAGCTGGGGGTAAAGGTGTTCTGGAACGTGCGCGAAGCCCTGCAGTGGTGTGACGTGGCCAACGTGTTGCGCATCCAGCTGGAGCGCCAGACCGGAAAGCTGTTCCCGTCACTGCGCGAGTACGCCCTTTACTTCGGGATCAATAAAAAGATGCTGGATGAGCTGAACAAAGAAATTGTGCTCATGCACCCGGGGCCTATTAACCGGGGCGTGGAACTTACCTCAGACGCCGCTGACTCCCACCACTCTGTCATTCTGGATCAGGTGGAGAACGGGGTGGCCATTAGAATGGCCGTCCTGTACCTGCTGGCCAGCAAAGGATAAGGTACCCCAACTTGCTTAGAGATTCCCGTTTTGGGGCTGTTTTTGTAAAAACAGCCCCAAAACGGGAATTTTGCGTTGTGCCGTCATGGGGCAGCCTACTAAATAATTTTCCTTTTCACTGAATGAAAACCAAGCATTTGGTGTCTCCTCAGAAAGTCCTGTTTAAAACTATGAAAAATGAGCTTGTTAATCCCTTCGGCAGAGTGTACATCACCGTGGAAGAGGATTTTAACAACCGGTTGATCTATGTGAACTGGATGGGCTATTTAACCGAGGAGAACGTGAAAGCTGGCGCCAAAGCCTACACCGAAGCCCTTGCCCAAGCCGGTTTCAACTGCGTACTGAATGATACCCGCCTGATTGTGGGCTCCTGGAACCACTCCATGAATTGGGTTTTAAATGAATGGGCACCTGCCGCCGCCAAAGCCGGGTTAAAACGCATTGCCATGCTCGCGAATCCAGACACGTTTGGAGGATCAACCGCGGCCACTTTTATCAATGAGTTGAAAGTGTTTGAAGCAAAGGCCTTTGATGCTATTGAAGAAGCCCAACAATGGCTTTCCAGCTATTACCCTGCTTAAAGTGCTACTTACCTTCTCTAAAAAAGGAGAGAGCCCGCCATTAGTAGCGGACTCTCTCCTTTTTTGTGTTAGCTGTGTTAGAATGGCAACGGAATGGTGAGCGGCTGGTTCAGCTCAAAGTCATACAAAGTCATGAGCCTGAGGTTGTAGTAGGCGTTCCAGAAGTTTCTGAGCGAGCCCACGTACCCTCTTCTAGCTGAATCACGTTCTGCCGCCGCCTGGTTCAGCTCCAGCAGCCCAATCTTTTCCTCCAGATACCTGTCTTTGGCACCCTGGTACCGGCGTTCAGCCAGTTCATTGGCTTTCTGCGCCACTTTCATCTGCTCCCGCAGCATCTTGAACCGCTTGATCTGCAGGTACACATCCTGGTCAAAGTTCACCTGCTGCTGCTGCAAATTGGCCTTTACCAGTTTCTGGTTGGCTTTGGCGGTTCCAATTCTACTCTTGGTTCGGCCCCAGTCCATGATGGGGAGGGTAAAGCCTAGCCGTACCCGCTGCTGCTCAGCCGGATCTCTATAAGCCTCCGCCACCTCAATGGCCTGCTGGGTAAGACCGTACTGCAGAAACAGGTTCGCGTTGAAACCGGTCTGGCCTTCTGCCACCGCCACTCCCCTTTCAGCCTCCAGCTCCTCACGCTGCATACCAATGACCCTGGCCCGGTATTTTTTTGCCTGGGCAAGGGCAAACTCCTCATCTACCGGAAACTGCGGGATCAAGTCTGGGGTTGTCAACCTGATAGGGTAGTCATCTGTAATGCCCAGAAAAACCTTGAGCCGCAGGGTACTGGTTTCCATGTCCAGCACGGCCTGCTCCAGGCTTTGCCGGGAGGTGAGCAAACTCAGCTCCAGCTGCAACAGTTCATTTTCCCCAATTCGCCCTTCTTTAAACCTGATTTGCGAAAGCTTGAAAAGAGTGTCATTATTGGCCACGTTTTTACGGGCAATGTCATAGCTCAGCTGGTTCTGCAGCAGAGTAAAATACATGTCTGTGGCCCGCACGGCCAGCTCTTCCATGTCTTCCCAGAAATTACGCTTGGCTTCCTCAAACCGGAGGGGCTCCAGCTTCTTGTCCCATTTCAGGCCGTTGAACCCAAAGATGGGCTGGCTGTAGGTGATGTTGGCCGGGTTGGTGGAGTAAGCCTTCTTCTGCACAAACCGGTCTGGCCGGGAGGGTCTGAAGTCATCAATGCGCTGCAGGTTGGAGTTGATAGAGATCACCCCGCCGGTTAGGCCAATGTTCTGACTCAGCGCCAGCTGCGCCGTAGAGGTGGAGATGTCCCGGTCCTGAAACTTTAAGCTACCGTCTGGCTGTAGAACCGGCTCAATACTCTTGGTATAATCTGGCAGCGTGGCGTACAGGGTTAACTGCGGCAGGTAATTACTCTTGAACGTATGGAATTGCCAGGTGCGGTTCTCCAGCGTAGTCAGGGCCTGCTGGTAGCCCGGAGACAGTTCTTTGGCCATTTTCACCACCTCTTCCAGGCTGTAGCGGCGGGTATTGGGGTCTTCCACCTCCTCAGGCAGGGTGGGCTTCTGGTGCTGCACCGGTGGCGCCGGAATCACTTTCTTTGGGACAGGCTTTCGGCGCTGCGCCTCTGCCAGAAAGGTAAAAAGAACAAGGCATATGATTCCCCCCCACTTGACCACACGGCTTATTCTTGCTACTGGTGTCACGCTTATTTGTAAACTTTGATTCAAATAGATTGTAAAAAAACCAGATGGACGGCTTCCATAAGCAAGCCCGTCTGGAGGGACATGCTGTTTTAGGGCTGTTTTACCAAAAACAGCCCTAAAACAGGAAATGGAATAGAGGAAAGGTTAACCGCGCATCTCGCGCTCAATGTCTTCCAGTTCCAGCGGAATATTCTCCATGAGGTCTACCGGGCCGTTGTGGGTAATGAGTATGTCGTTCTCCAGCCGTATGCCCAAGCCTTCTTCCCTGATATAAATCCCGGGCTCGCAGGTAAAGACCATACCCTCTTCAAACGGACGGTATTTATCGCCCACGTCATGCACGTCTAACCCCAAAAAGTGCGAGGTGCCGTGCGGGAAGTATTTCTTGTAGAGCGGGGCCTCTGGGTTCTGGTTGTTCACGTCTTCCTCAGTGAGCAGGTCCAGTTTAATCAGCTCGTTCTCCATGACCTTGCCCACAAACTTATGGTACTGGTCCAGGGTGTTGCCGGGCACCAGCATCTGCTTGGCGGTTTTCATGACATGCAGCACAGCGTTGTAAACCTCTGCCTGGCGCTTGGTGAATTTCCCGTTCACGGGTATGGAGCGGGTAAGGTCAGCGGCGTAGTTGGCATACTCGGCCCCAAAGTCCAGCAACAGCACGTCGCCGTCCTGGCACTCCCTGAAGTTGTCAACGTAGTGCAGAATGCAGGCGTTGGCGCCAGAGGCGATGATAGACCCGTAGGCCGGCCCGCGGGAGCGGTTGCGCAGGAACTCGTGGCTGATTTCGGCCTCAATCTCATACTCCATCACGCCCGGTTTCACAAACTTGAGCAGGCGTCTGAACGCTTTCTCAGTGATGTTGCAGGCGGTGCGCATGAGCTCAATCTCACGCGGGTGCTTCCTGGAGCGCAGGTAGTGCAGGTATTGGGTGCTGCGGCAGTAGTTGTGCAGCGGGAATTTTTCTTTGATCTTCTTGATGAACCGCGCATCACGGGTCTCTACCTCTACCACGGCACGCAGGTGCTCGTTTGAGTTGAGGTACACGTTCTCTGCGTACGGCATGAGCGCGTTGAGAATGCTGTCAAACTCATGGGTCCAGAAGATGGTCTGGATGCCAGACACCTCCCGGGCCTGCTCCTTGGTGAGCTTGTAGCCTTCCCAGGTGAGAATGTGGTCATTGGTTTCGCGCACAAAAAGGATCTCCCGCAGGCTCTCCTCCCGCGCATCTGGGAACAGCAGCAACACGCTCTCCTCCTGGTCAATGCCGCTGAGCCACAGCAGGTCGCTGCTCTGCCTGAACGGCATAGTACCGTCTGCGTTGGTGGGCATGACATCATTGGAATGGAAGACGGCCAGCGACTGGGGCTTGAGGTAAGATATGAACTGCTGGCGGTTATGGATGTAGAGGTCTTTCCCGACGGACTCGTACTTCATGGCGGTGTCTTTTGTGTTGTTCTCTGGTTGGCGCAGCCCCTGTTTTTGACCTGTTTTTCAGAAAACAGCCCTAAAACAGGAACCCGTTTGAAGCTTAAATGTATGACAATAAATGATAATTTGCAGGCAAATACACTTCTATAACTTCTGTTGGGCGTGCGCTATTGTACCGTAATTCTTTTTTTCTGGATCTTTTCCCTTTCCTGTCTCACCGGTTTGCCCGCCCTGGCCCAGCAGCGGTATTGGGTGCAGTTTAAAGACAAACCCGCCCCGGCTTCGCCCGAAGGAACCCCCCAAACCCGGCGGCAGCTGGCAGACGCCCCCGTTCACCAACCCTACCTGGACAGTCTGGCGCAGTGCGGTATAAAAGTGACAGGAGTCTCCAAATGGCTCAACGCCGCCGCCGTCACCGCTTCCCCGGCCCAGGTTGCCCACCTGAAGCAGATCGCTTTTGTACAAGACATGGCACCCATTTCCGGGTTTTTCCGGCCTAGCGGCCGAAGCTCCCCTACGCCTCCTAAACTGCTGGCCAAAGGCGTGGCGCAACTGCAACCCGGCCCGCTTTTGGCCGCCGGCCTTACCGGCAAAGGGGTAAAGATTGGCGTGATTGATGCGGGGTTTTACCAGGCCCCTGAGAAGCCGGGCTTGCAGCCTCTTTTTGCGGCCGGCCGCATCAAAGCATTTAAAGATTTTGTGAACCCCGCCCAGACCGCACCTTACACCCAGCGGGAGAGTTATTTAGATTTTCACGGCACCGACGTTCTCTTAGCCATAGGCGGCTTTGACCCAGACCAACAACTCTTAACCGGCCTGGCTCCCCACGCAGACTATTATCTGGCCCGTACCGACCACGGCGGCCGGGAGAACCGCGTAGAAGAGGAGAACTTTGTGCGGGCGCTGGAGTGGCTGGATAGTCTGGGGGTACGTCTGGTGAATTCCTCTCTGGGCTACGCCCTGGGTTTTGACAACCCCGCTGAGAACTACCGCCCCCGCCAAATGGATGGCACCAGCTTTATTGCCCGCGCCGTGCAGACAGCCATTGAGCAGAAAGGCATGACCATTGTTGTCTCTGCCGGAAATGACGGAAACAACCGGAACTGGCAGATTATTGGTACCCCCGCAGATGCCCCCGGTACCATTGCCGTTGGCGCCACCGGCTACAGCACCTGGACCCGCCAAGGCTACAGCGGCATTGGCCCCACCTTTATACCATATCTCAAACCAGACGTGGCCTGTTTCGCCAAAGACGGCACCTCTTTCTCGGCCCCCTTAATCACGGGTTTAGCCGCCTGTCTGTTGGAAATGAACCCCAACCTCACCTCAGCCCAGCTAACAAACATTCTCAGGCGAAGCGGCCACTTGTACCCGTTTGGCAACAACTACCTGGGGTATGGCGTGCCACACGCAGGAAACGCACTGGCACTGGCCAAAGCCCCCACACCACCACCCCTAGAGAAAGCACTGGTGACCGCCCATGGTAATGCGTTTACGTTTAAAGACCCTACCTTTTTTTCCGAAGGCAAAGGGGCAATCGTTTTGTTTAGAAAAAGCTCCCCCACCCTGGTACTAGAGCAACAGACGCAGCCTTCCTTCACCAGAAAGATCAAACTGAAACGCCTGCCCAATGAAACCCGCACCACGCTCCAGAAAGGCCGCCAGGTGGTGGAGGTGGAGTGGGTTACGCCTTAAACCCTGCTATACTTTTTCAAAGATGGTATTTCTGGGGCGCTGGGGTTTCAGCTCTCTCCCATTCAGGTAGATTTTGCCTTTTTCTACGTCAACCAGATACTCCAGCTCTGGGTTGTACGGGAGGCTGTACCCGGTCTCCGGATCAAAGACCTTGCCCAGCTGTAGGTAGTAGCGCAAACCAGTAGCGATGTCTACGCTGTAGCTTTGCCATTTTTTCAGGGCGTTGGGCAAAGGCATGGTGCTACGGCTGCTATCAGGGGTGTACGTGGGCATAGGCACCTGCTTTGCCTGGCGTTGGTGGTGTCTGTCTTCAAAGGCTTTGAACCTGGCCAGAAACTCTGTCAAGCCAGCGGGAGGCGTCTGCGCCTGGGCCGCCCCTGCCCCAAGAAGAAGGCAAAAGGCCAAAACCATCTTTACTGCTTTCATCTTTCCTCAGGTTTAATTAAAAAATACGCTGCCGCCGGGCAAAAATGTACGCCACCTCTGCCTGCACCTATTCCTTTTACGAAGATAAGCAACTGGCGCTTTGGCTGGAAAAGAAAAAAGCACCTTTACTTTGGCTATCTGTTTTGGGCCTGTTTTCAGAAAAAGAGCCCGAAAACGGAAACGTTCTCGGGCTCTGGAGGGCAACACGTACTACAAACAAAAAACTAATTGGTCTCAAAGCGGTAAGGCAGGGTGTATTTTACGTTCACCGCCTTCCCGTTCTGCTTTCCAGGTTGCCATTTGGGCATACCTTCAATGGCTTTGACCACTTGTTGGTCTACCACGGGGTGTAGCTTTTTCAGTACTTGCACCTGCTTGGTCACGCCGGCGGTGTCCACTACAAAAGAAGCCACCACGCTGCCGTTTACTTTTAACTGCCGCACCTCTTCAGAATTCCCCACCTGCTCTTTCAGGTAGATCATCATGGCGGTAATGCCCCCAGGGTATACTGGCATCTGCTCCACCGCAATATACACCTTGTCCTCTGCCACGGCTTTGGCTGCAAACGGAACATCTTTGGCCGGAGAATCTTTCTGGGCTATTCTGTAAGGGATGGTGTACTTCACGGCCACTGGCTTCCCGTTCTGGGTACCGGGTTCCCAATTGGGCATGGCGGTAATGACCCGCACCATTTCCTTACCTAGTTCGGGATTTAGACTTTTCAGCACCTCCACTTGCGTGATATTACCCTTGTTAGTCACCACAAAAGAAGCAATCATGGTGCCATGAACTCCCTGCCTGATGGCTTCTTTAGGCATTACAAAGTTTTCTGCCAAGTACTTGAACATTGCCTTTTGACCACCTGGAAATTCGGGCATTTTCTCTACGGCAATATAAATCTTGTCTCCTTCTGCGGTGGTGGTGGCAAAGGATGCAGCAGGCGTCTTTACCTTTTTGGCCTGCTCTGCCTTGTACTGCGCAAAAGTCTGCCCAGCCAAAACTTTATGCACACGTGCCAGGCTAATGGTTTCTTTATGCGGCACTGGCTTTCCGTTTTCCAGCGCAGGAGACCATCTGGGCATCCTTTTGATCACAGCGGCCAGTTCCCGGACCAAGGCACTGGTTAGAGCCGGTGAGTGCAGGGGCTTACTTTCTACTGACACGCCGGTTACCTGGCTTACATATCCGTCTTTGTTGATGAGTACTTCGGCTTTGCCGAGCCAGGCAAACGTAAGGGGCTTGTTTCTGTCTTCGCGCAGTTCAAACAGGAGCTCCGGAAGCTGAAAATTGCTGGCTATGAAATTGGTCTTCGCGCCTTCGCCGCCCGGGAACTCAGCCGGCCTGGTTATCCCCGCCAGGTTCGCCTCAGTGCTTACCTGCGTCTTTTGCTGCACGCCGGCATTGGCAGAGCGGGGCACAAACTCTGTACTAACAGAGGCAATAGTTATGGTAGTACTGGAAGCAACCGCTTTGCCGTCCTTCACCGCGGGTGACCATTTGGGCATGCTGGCTACCATCCGGCTGAATTCCTGCCGTACCGCCTCCTGTACCTTAGCATGGTTGGGAGACACCTCTAACTGGACGGGTCTTTTGAAGACAGCTGAGCCGTCTGCTTTGACTTCCACCTCAACAGACCCAACAACCCGTACGGGATCATTGCCTCTGCGCAGCTCAAACGCTACCGCCGGTAAATAAAAGTGACTCTTCACATACTGCTTTAACCCCTCCTGACCACCGGGAAACTGGGCAATCTGATTGTCCTGCGCCCCAAATGAAAGCCAGCCAGAAGCATTTTGCTGCTGCTGCTGCGGGGAGAGCGGCACCAGCGATGCCGGGCGGGTAGCCGCCACTAGAACCACTAACCCCAGCAAAAAGGGGACCACCAGCAGCAGCCGGCCAAATCTGGGGGAATGGTGTTGTTTTTTCATCATCTTAATGCGGCTTAGGGTGAGTGATTTGTTGAAAAAAAAGTAGCTGGCCACGCTCAGGTCTAGCTTCTGGAAAACCTGTTTCAGCAGCAGGGAAGAGTACACCTGCGTGTCTGTCTGGCTTACCACACGGGCATCTGCAATAAACTCATGGGTCTCCTCAAGAGCCCGCTTGTACAGCACCAGCAGCGGGTTAAACCAGAAGACAATGCCCAGCAGACTGGCGAAAAGAATATCCCAGCTGTGGCACTGGGCAATATGCACCTGCTCGTGCTCCAGAATCTGGTCGCGTTCTAGGGTGGTAAGGGGCTGGCTGTTGTCAAAATAGATGCTGCGCAGGAAGGAGAAAGTGGGCAACCGGCCGTTGGTGTAATAGACAGGGACTTTATCTGCCAGAAAAAAGACAGACCCTTCTTTACGCGCAAACCGGTGCAACTGAACCAGCTGGAAAGCCAACCTGCCCGCAAAGAACAGCGCGCCCGCACCGTAAAGGAGATAGAGCACGAGCCAATACCCCAAACTGTCATCTTCTACCTGTACCTGCGCCCCCCAGGCCACATCAGCGGTCTCTACGGCAAATGCAACAGGAACCGCCTCTGCCACTGGTTCTGCTGTCTGCGCAAAAAGGCTCACCACCGGCAGCTGCAACAGCGGCAGCACCACCGCCAACAGCAACGCCCCCAGCAGATAGAAACGGTTGAACTGGAAACTTGTCTCCTTCCTGAGCACCAGCACAAAAAAGAGGTAGAAGAGCAACAGAACTCCCGTTGACTCTAACAGGTACTGCAGGAGGGCATCATTCATCTTTGTCTTGGTTAAGGTCGTTCTTTACATGCTTGAGCATTTCCTCCAGTTCCTGCAGGTCCATGTTCTCCTCTTTGGCGAAAAAGGAAACCAGCTTCTTAAAGGAGCCGCCAAAATAGCCGCCCAGAAAGTTCTTCAGGTAGAAGTGGCGGTACTCGTCTCTGGCCACCAGCGGGAAGTACTCATGGGTCTTGCCGTAGGCCTTGTAGGAGACAAAGCCCTTCTTCTCCAGAATGCGCACAATGGTGGAGACGGTGTTGTAAGCGGGCTTGGGCTCCGGCAGCTGGTCCAGAATGTCTTTGACAAACCCCTGGTTAATGTTCCAGAGCACTTGCATGACCTGCTCCTCGGCCTTGGTGAGTTCTTTCATAGTAGTGTTGCGCTTGTCTATCCCAAACATAAAACTAAATACTTAGTTTTCAAACTATAAGTTTAGTTTATTTTACTTTTTATTCCCCGCCCTTATATCTTATGTAAGAAAAAGCGGCCCCGCCTGACTAATAGCTAGGCCTCCCGGGAGGTGCGGGAGAGTAGCCTCCCGGCCTTGCCCAACGCGCACAGTTGCAGGATGCCGGCATTTTCTTTTAATTTTGCCTTCAGCTTATGAAGATAGGATACGACGCCAAACGCGCTTTCACCAATACCTCTGGCCTGGGCAACTACAGCCGATATGTCATCTCTGGCATGATGGTGCATTTTCCCGGTGACCAGTACGCGTTGTTCACCCCCCGGCAAAAAGAGCTCTTCAAGCAGTTCTATCCGCCCGTGGCCAGAACCCAGGTGATTCTGCCAGACGGGCTGGGCAAACGCCTCTCCTCTATGTGGCGCACCTTTGGCCTGCGGGCGGCATTGCCTAAGCACGGGGTGCAGGTCTACCACGGCCTCAGCAATGAGCTGCCCTACGGCATTGACCGCACCAAGACCAAGCTGGTGGTCACCATTCATGACCTTATCTTCCTGCGGTTCCCGGAGCTCTACCCGGCCATTGACCGCTACATTTACCGCAAGAAATTCAAAGACGCCTGTGACACCGCCCACCAGATTGTAGCCATCAGTCAGCAGACGGCGCAGGACCTGGAAGAATTTTTTGGCGTGCCGAAGGAGAAGGTGCAGGTGGTTTACCAGGACTGCGATCCTGTTTTTCAGCAGTTTTTTGAAAAAGAGGCCCAAAACGCGGTTCGCGCAAAGTACAGCCTGCCCGCTGAGTTCATCCTGTGCGTGGGCACGCTGGAAAAGCGCAAGAACCAGCTGCACCTTCTAAAAGGCTGGCACGCGGCGGGCGCGCCGGTGCCGCTGGTGTTCATTGGGCGCAAGACTGATTACTATAAGGAGCTGCAGGCGTTCATTACCCGGCACAGGCTAGAGGAGAAGGTGCACTTTCTGCCGTACATCCCGTTCCAGGAGCTGCCCGTGATCTACCAGCTGGCCACGCTGTTTGTGTACCCGTCAATCTTTGAGGGCTTCGGGATTCCCATAGTAGAGGCCTTGAACTGCGGCGTGCCGGTAATCACCTCCACCGGTTCCTGCTTTGCCGAGGCCGGGGGCCCTGCCGCCCGCTACGTCTCCCCCACTGACACAGACGCCATGTCTCAGGCCATTCAGGAAATCCTGGGCAGCCCTGAACTCCAAAAGGAAATGGTGAAGAAAGGGCTGGAACACGCCCTTTCTTTCAGGCCGGAGGTGACAATCCCCCAGCTGCACCAGGTGTATGAGCGGGTGTTGAAATATTAATTTCTGTAAAGTGTATACAGAAAGGTTAACCGCTGTTTTTGGCCTGTTTTGGCCAAAATAGCCTGAAAACGCAAACCTGCGGCAGCCCTTCTGCTGGCGCGAGTCTCCAGACTCGTGACCTTTTGTGGGTGGAGTCTCCAGACTCCCGTTCAACTTCTTGTGGTTCCCGGCGAGTCTGGAGACTCGCATCACTTTTTGACCCGAGTCAGGAGACTCGCGCCAGCGCATGAATATTTTACAATTAACCATCAGCAATTTCAAAAGACCTCGTAGCGTCCGGAGGACCTGCGAGCGTCTGTGCCAATAGCCGCTGCTTTTACCAATTGGACGGTAGTACCCTCATCCTAACCTTCTCCCAGAGGGAGAAGGAACAACGCAATTTGCGTTTCTGGCCTGTTTTCTGGAAATCAGGCCAGAAACGCTCTTTCAATTCTCCTCATTTCCAAATTTTCAAATCTTCTCATTTTCACATTGCACTCCTGCACGGCAACGCTTTGAATTCCTAATTCCTAATTACCAATTCTTAATTCTCCACTCCGTACCTTTGCAGGCTGTTTACTCCCGTTGGAATGAATGGCCCCGCAATAGTGTTTCAATTGTAAACGCAGAAGAAGAACTTGACTAAATTACCAGATTACCATATCCATACCCTTTCCAACGGCATTAGGGTGCTGCACAAGCAGGTGCCGCACACCAAGATTGCGCACTGTGGTTTTATGATGGACATTGGCTCCCGAGACGAGCTCCCGCATGAACAGGGACTGGCCCATTTCTGGGAACACATGGCCTTCAAAGGCACCCAAAAGCGTAAATCGTTCCATATCCTGAACCGGCTGGAGACGGTGGGCGGCGAACTGAACGCCTACACCACCAAAGAGAAAATCAGCTTCTACGCCTCGGTGCTGGAAAACCACTTTGAGAAGGCCTTTGAGCTGCTCACAGACATCACGTTCAACTCTACTTTTCCGTCTAAAGAGATTGAGAAGGAGCGCGGCGTGATCCTGGAGGAGATGGCCATGTACCTGGACACGCCCGAAGACGCCATTGTAGACGAATTTGACGACGTGGTTTTTAAAAACCACCCGCTGGGCAATAACATTTTGGGCACCCGCGAAAGCGTGAGCCGTTTTCAGAAGGAAGATTTCCAGGCTTTTATTGACCGCAACCTCAGCACAGACCGGCTGGTGTTCTGCTCAGTGAGCAACTGGCCCATTGAGCGCGTAGTGAAGCTGGCTGAAAAATATCTAGGCCAGATACCGGAGAAGATCCAGCCCCGCCAGCGGCTCACCTTTCAGCAGTATGAGCCGCAGACGCTGGTGGTGGAAAAGGCCATTCAGCAGGCGCACTGCGTGATAGGCTGCCCCGCCTACGCCCTCACCGACCCCAGAAGGCTTACCTTCTTTATGCTGGTGAACATCTTGGGCGGCCCCGGCATGAACTCCCGGCTCAACCTGGCGGTTCGTGAAAAACACGGCCTGGTGTATACCATTGACGCCAACTACGCCACCTACATTGACACCGGCCTGTTTGGGATTTACTTCGGCACTGAGAAAAAGCAGCTGAAGCGCACCATTGGCCTGGTCCTGAAAGAACTGAAGCTGCTGCGCGAAAAACCCATGGGAAGTGTGCAGCTGCACACGGCCAAAGAGCAGCTCATGGGACAGCTGGCCATGGCCGAGGAAAGCAACATGGGCTTCATGATGATGATGGGCAAGAGCATTCTGGACCTGGGCACCATTGAAAGCCTGAATGAGATTTTTGAGCAGATCAGAAACATTGAGGCCAAAGACCTGCTGGGCATTGCCAATGACACCCTGCGTGAGGAAAACCTGAGTTTCCTGCAGTACGTACCCAACGCTTAAGCGGCCCCAGATGCGCCGGAAACAGGAAACGGGAAGATCTGTCATCTTCCCGTTTCCTGTTTCCGGCCTGTTTTTTGAAAATCAGCCCAAAAACGTCTTTTACACTTGCTGTTGGTAATCCTGCAGGAACAGGGCTAGTTTGTCCAGGGTTTCGTCAAGCTCCACAATGGTGGGCAGGTACACTACCCTAAAGTGGTCTTGCTGCGCCCAGTTGAAGCCGGTTCCCTGCACCAGCAGCACGTGCTGGTCAATCAGAAGGTCCAGCACAAACTGCTCATCACGGTGAATGTTGAACTTCTGCACGTCAATTTTAGGGAAGAGGTAGAAAGCCCCCATAGGCTTTACGCACGTGATCCCGGGAATAGAGACCAACTTGTTATAGCAGGCGTCACGCTGTTTAGCAAGCCGGCCCGTAGGCAGTACCAGATCATTTATGCTCTGGTACCCCCCTAATGCCGTCTGGATAGCGAACTGCGCCGGTACGTTGCTGCACAGCCGCATGCTGGCCAGGGCGTTCAACCCCTCTATGTATGATTTAGCCGTTGAGAGTTTGCCGCTCACCACCAGCCACCCCGCCCTGAACCCCGCGGCGCGGTAGTTCTTAGACAAGCCGCCAAACGTTAGAAACAGCACATCTGTAGAGAAAGAAGCCGTGGCGTGGTGTACGGTGCCCTCATACAGAATCTTGTCATAGATCTCATCTGAGAACACTATGAGGTTATGACGTTCGGCCACAGCCACCACCTGCCGCAGCACCTCTGGCGGGTACACCGCCCCGGTTGGGTTATTGGGGTTGATCAGGACAATCCCCTTGGTGCGAGACGTGATTTTGCTTTCCATATCAGCCACGTCTGGATACCAGTCAGCGGCCTCATCACAGAGGTAGTGTACTGCCTTGCCGCCAGACAAGTTCACCGCGGCCGTCCAGAGCGGGTAATCAGGGGCTGGCACCAGAATTTCATCGCCTTCATTTAAAAGAGCCTGCATGCTGAGCAAGATCAACTCGCTGACCCCGTTGCCAATGATAATATCGTCTACCTGCACATTCTGGATGGCCTTGCTCTGGCAGTAGTGCATAATGGCTTTACGGGCGGCAAACAGCCCTTTAGAGTCTGTGTACCCTTGGGCATTGCGCAGGTTCATGATGATGTCATGCACAATTTCATCTGGGGCATCAAACCCGAAGGGGGCGGGGTTACCAATATTCAGGCGGGTAATCTTGAACCCCTGGCGTTCCAGATCCATGGCTTTCTCAAAGATGGGGCCCCGTATCTCATAGAACACGTTGTCTAACCTGCTGCTCTTCTTTATCATACAACCGCAAATGAAAGGGCTAAAGTTGAAAAGAACAACGGGTACTGCACTTAAAGCCACCCGCCACGGTGAATAAGACTTAAAAATAGATCCACTAACTGCACTTTGCTTCGGCTATGAAAACTGCTACCATATTTGCCGCACGCACGTTTGCTTACAAAAAGAAGGATTGGGTTAAACCTAACCCATGAAATTGCGTAGGGAGTACCCTTCACTATTTTCTATTGATGCCAAATTCTCTTTCTGCTCACCTTTGCTTCTCCAGAAAGAGATAATACCATTTATAGTAAACAAAGCAGATCTGTACTGCTCTTTACAGACTCCTATTTTTAAGCTTTATAAAATTCACAATAAAACCACCTATGCGTTTAACCTTTATTTTCACCAAATCCCATTCATTAAATAATTACCAAGATTTAAGCATTATTGTATTATTAATTAATTTAATAAATGAGTAGCTATTTTTTAAATATAAACTTCAACCTATCCTGCCAATATAAAACCCATATGATCGAATAAAAATATTTATCAAACAGCTTGTAAATACAAACCAATATTCATAATATAGGCTTATCTTTTAACATAACCCCCAATAAGCTTTATGAGAAAATTTTACACAATCCAGCTGTTTGCTGCTGCTGCCTTACTGTTAGGAAGCACCGCCTGTTCCACCACTGAGGAGGAAGTAGTAGAAAAGGCCGCCGTCTCAAAAGACACCCTTGCTAAAATCTATGAGATGGGCTTTGGCACTACTGATGTACAGGTAGTAGAAGGTGGCTATCTGGTGGAAGGAGACATCCTGTTAACCGATGAGCAACTAAACACCACGCATGACGCCAAATTCCTGCGTGTAGGGGAGACGGAGCAGTACCGCACCACTAACCTGGTAAACGTAGGCAGCGGCCGCACCATTAACGTAGCAGTCTCTACCACCCTGCCTACCGCTTACGCCACAGCGGTAGACGAGGCTATTAGAAGATACAACGCTGAAAACTTGCTCATCAAGTTCAGGAGAGTATCTTCTGGGTACAACATCTTACTGACCAAGTCGCCCACCAACGCCTCGTACCTGGCCTCAGCGGGCTTCCCCTCTGGCGGAAACCCGTACAACAAGGTACTGGTAAACTCCACCTACTTAGGCTCAAATCCGGGCACCAACTACCTGGCCACCATCCTGGCGCATGAGATTGGCCACTGCATCGGCTTCCGCCACACAGACTACATGGACCGGAGCTACAGCTGCGGCGGGGCCTACACCAACGAAGGGGCCAGCACCGTGGGAGCCGTGCACATTCCCGGCACCCCCACCACCGCAGACGCCACCTCCTGGATGCTCGCCTGCGTTGCCACCGGCCAGAACCGTCCGTTCAACTCCAATGACCGCACAGCCCTCAATTATCTTTACTAAACAGGCATGAATTTCAGCACTAGCTAAGGAAACAAGTACCTTTCACTAGCGCCATTTACTGTTTAAATCCAGGGTGAATTACAAAATTCACCCTGGATTTGTATTGCCTTTATTTTCCTAATTATACCAACCAATTTATTTTATTAATTTTCTATTAAACGGCAAAACCTCACCCGCCTTTTATTCGTTAAAACCAGCACCTATCCCATCCATCTACATTCACTTTTTTTTACAGTACTCCAAGTTGGCTACCGGAATAATTATTCTTGTTCTGACAATTAATATTCTTTACCATAAGCATAAAATAAAGTCTATTTCACAGTAATAACTTTTACCTGTTTTCAACCTTTAAATATCCAACCCATACTCCTACTTATCAACCAACCATTATTTCAGCAACCCCCTAACAAACAATTTATGAAGTTACCTTACTCCCTCAAACTTGCGGCAGCAGTCTTAGTACTTGGCAGCACCTCTTGCTCAGTAGATGAAGAAGCCGCCGTAGAAAAAGCAGCCATCTCCCAGGATACACTTTCAAAAATTTACGCCATGGGCTTCGGGACCACTGATGTACAGGCCATGGAAGGCGGATACCTGGTAGAAGGTGACATCTTTTTAACTGACAAGGAGCTGAACAGCAGCCATGATGCAAAATTCCTGCGGGTTGGCGAGACGGAACAATACCGTACTACCAACCTGGTAAATGCCGGAACCGGCCGCGTGATCACAGTTAGCATGTCTAGCCGCTTGCCTTCCAGCTACGTGGCTGCCTTAGATGAAGCAATTGCCCGTTACAACGCGCAGGGGCTGTTGATCTCCTTTAGGCGCGTGGCCTCTAACGGAAACATAGACATTGTACGGGGCAACGGCAGCTACCTGGCCTCAGCGGGCTTCCCCTCTGGCGGAAACCCTTACAACAGTGTGAAGGTGAATTCTAACGCCATAGGCTCTAACCCGAACACCAACTACCTGGCCACCATCCTGGCGCATGAAATTGGCCACTGCATTGGCTTTCGGCACACTGACTACATGGACCGGAGCTACAGCTGCGGCGGGGCCTACACCAACGAAGGGGCCAGCACCGTGGGAGCCGTGCACATTCCCGGCACCCCCACTACCGCAGACGCCACTTCCTGGATGCTCGCCTGTATTGGTACCGGCCAGAACCGTCCGTTCAACTCCAATGACCAAACGGCGCTGAACTATCTCTATTAAACACACCTTTAGGTTGGATATAAAAAAAGGCCTCCCTAACCGGAGGCCTTTTTCATACCCTGTGCCTAGCTGGTGGCAAACATAACTTCAGGCAAAGCCCTAAAATAAAAGCTGTTTTGGGGCTACTTTTCAAAAAACAGCCCGAAAACAGGAAAAGAATCAGAAGGCTGTCTGCAACCGGCACACCACGTCACCTCTACTACAACGGTTTTTCCCCAGAATCAAACTAACGTTCTCCTTAGAATACCACCACCCGCGCCTGCAGCAGCTGCCCTTGGGCTGACACCACTCTCACCATATACAGACCTGCCGACAAACCTGCAGTAGACAAGGACTTCACCGCGCCGTCTTGATGGGTTTGCCGTAGCAGACGCCCCAGGTGGTTATACACCAGAATCTGGCTTTTTTGGTCATCATGGGTGATCAGGCTTAATTCATTACCGGCTTTGATGGGGTTAGGGAACACCTGGATATATTTTGCAGGAGCAAACACCACGGCCTCTGTTGGGCTGTAGAAGGTCTGGCCGGTGCTGGTGACCACCTTGATTCTGTATTCGTTTCTGCCAGGGGCTGGCTCCAGGTCCTGCAGCACATAACCAACCTGCCGCGACAAAGGAATCTCTGATAGGGTTCTGAACTCACTGCCAACCTTCTTTTCCAGAAAAAGCGCCGCCACCCCGTACGTGGTGCTCAGCTCTAGATTCAGCAGAACCGTGTCTGTGACAAACCGCTGCGCCAAAAAATTCTTTATGTAACAGCTTACCCCTTGCTGTGCATAGTGAAGGGTTAGGCTGCGCTGTCCATTTAGACCTGCAACCAGCGGGCTTACGGCATAATACAGGGAGCCATTCATATTCTTAGACAGTACCACCATGGTGTCTGCTGTCTGCACCAGAGGCTCCAGAAATTTCTCCCCCAGGCTATACACCTGGTACTGTTCTGCGCCTTCTGCTTTGGGCCAGAAAAGCATCACCTCCTCCCCGCACTGGTACCCCACCTGCATCTGCAGTACCGGGCTCACAACCACCGTTCCTGTGGCAAACACTTCAGCCCCTATGACCATGCGCAGTTCTGCCAGCCCGGCGGTGTCTGCGGGAGCTGTCCAGTCAAGCTGCTCCTTAGCCAAATCTACCCGCTCTTGCAGCACCTGCCAACGCCCTGGTGCCGTTCCAGCCCATCTGAACTCCAACCGGCCCTTCTCCCCGGTATTAATAGGCCGGTGCCACCGGAGCCTGTTTTTCTCACCACTCCTTAGGGGGCTCCCGGCCGTTGGGTAGGCCCATGCAAATCTCTGCTCAAACTCATACACCACGCTGAAGTCCTGATCACCTGTATTCACCCCGAACCCTGTCACATGCAGCTCATAGGGACCTGCCTCTGGCAACGCCAGCGTGACCTGCTCCACATTGTTCAGACGGTCCACCTGCCGGCGGGCGGGCAACAGCAGGGAGTCTTTATGCGGAAACGTGCTAAGTCCCCACGGCAGCCACTCCCGCCCAGTAGCAGGAGAGGTTAACTTCAGGTCCAGGTCGTTGAGTAACGCAGCGGGAGCGTTGGGCAGACCTTCTACCTCATGCCAGACCAAGGTCGCTTTTAGCCGGGATGTTCCAGCCGGAACCAGAACGGGAATCTTCTGTACCTGCCCCTGCCCTACTTTCCCCAGCGCAAATCTGTTCTCCTGCACGGCCTGCACCGCACCCAGCGCATCTGCGTTGCCAAATCCGGCGGCGTAGTCCACCTCAGGGCTTCCTTTATCATCTGCGGCATTGAGAATAGCGGCTTTCACCAGGTGCGACGGCGGCAAATGCCCACCCTGCTGTTTCTGATACGCCTGTTGCACCAGCAGCGCAATGCCAGACACCACCGCAGCGGCCTCAGATGTGCCAGACTCCCCAAAGGCCACTACCTCCGGCTTGATTCGCCCGTCATAGGTGGGGCCGCGGGAGCTGAGCAGCCCCACCTGCCCCGCCGTATCTATTGCCCCCACGGTTAAGGTATTTTTTGAAGCTTTGAACTGCCCGGTGAGATTTGCAAAGCCCGTCAGGGCGGCATACGGCCCGTCTGCCGCGGCCTGGTTTCCGGCGTTGCCGGAAGAGAACACGTGCAGCAGCTCTGGGTACTGCAACACCTGCCGGTCATAGGCCTGGCTTTCCAGCCCGTAATAATTCTCTACCCCCACCCCGTACGAATGGTTCTGCACCGTCACCCTCAGGGTTTTCAGCTGGTTCAGGTTATCTGGCATGAGGTTGGCAAAATCTGAGGCCGTGAGGGTGCTCTGCCAGGCCACGCCCTTTCCGGCCGGTGAGGAATTGCCGCCGCCGCCAATGAGTGTGGCCATAGTGGTGGCATGCGGATTGGCCACTCCCGTGAGCCCCGCTGAGGGAATCACCCTGTGTTTGAAATCAATGTCTGCCGAGTCAAACTGGTTCTCTTTCACTGACGCCACCAGCCCTACCCCGGTTAAGTGGGGAAACCGCAGGTGCAGCGCCTCTACGTTATTTACAGTAAGGTCAGCGTTCTGCAGGTGCGCCTCTTCCCGCGCCTCTCTGTTTGCTACATCTACAAAGGTTACCCAAGGGCATTGCGTCAAGGCCAAATAATCTTTGGAATGTAGGTTTGAAAGAAGGGCTGTGCGGCTGGCTGAGTCTACCTGAAGTAGCTGGGCGGTGGGCAGCGTTTTGTAAAGCCACTTGGTGAAGGATGGAACATCTGTTACCTGCACCCGCACCTGGCGCTTGCCTTTACTTTTCAACTGCCTCAGAGCGGGAGCCAGTTTTGCTGTTGTCTCATGGGCAGAAAGAGGCGCTGGCGCGTTTTGACCAGCAACAGGAGCTACCGCCCCTGCGCACAGAACCGCCGCCAGAAAAGCACTTACAATAAAACGAGTCAATGTATCTCCCATAAAGGCTCCTTCTCCTGCCACAGCATAGAAAGATACATATTTTCAGCTTCGTTTCAAGTGCCTTGGGCTTACAATCTGCCTTATAAGTAGAAAGATAAAATAAATTATATATTATCATCCTGGAAGGATCTTGTGAGCGAACTAGAGAAGCTCTTTTTGGCCGCTTCTGCCGTTTGCCACCGAGATCCTTTCAGGATGACAGAGAGTAAAGTATGTATAGGTATTTCTGTCCAAGTACTTAAGTTACCATTGCCCAACATTTCAACGCCGCAGGAGGAGCATAAAAAAAAGCTGCCCCTCTGAGCAGCTTTTCAATCTTTCTGTTTTCGGCCTGTTTTACAGAAAACAGCTCAAAAACGCATTTCTTACCAATCGTCTCCTTCCTTAAAATCTTCATCACCTGTCTCGTCTTCGCCCTCAGAAGGGTCTTTCTCTTCAGAGGCAGAGGCTACGGGATCATCAGAGAGCACCTCCAGCAGTTTTTCTATTTCTACGGCCTTCTCAGGGTCGTTCAGTTTCTCAAAAGACAGAGAGAGGTTCCGGAGGGCGCGGCGCACAATGTCAATGGGTGCGCACGGCTCATAGAAGATATCCACCGGGTTCAGGTTCAGCTGCAGAATGTAGTTGTCAATGTCTGCCTTGGTGAGAATAAGCCCCCGGTTGTAGACATTGATGTAGAACTGCGGAAGAATATCGCCTTTAAAGGTCAACACAAACAGGTTGGGCAGGTTCACCCCGTACACCGGCAGCCCCAACCGTTGCGCCAAGTTGAGGTAAATCACGCACAATGAAAGCGGATTCCCACGTTTACTCTCCAGCACCTGGTTGAGCATGGAGTTGGCCGGCGCGTGAAAGTTCTTGGTGTTGGCTGAGAAATGGTGCAGTTTGAACAGCACGTGGTTCAGCGCTTTTACCTGGTCATACGGGTGCATGTCTTCCTTCACGTGCACCCAGGCCTCATAATAGAGCTCGGCCAGGCGCTGGTTCAGTTGCTCCAGCGTCACGTCTGGGTATTGGTAGGTATTGACCAGCCACATGCCGTGCAACAGGTCAGTTGCCCCCTCCTCTTTCCAGGCCTTCATTCTGCGGCGCAAGGCCTCATACTGCAGGTCATGGATCAGGTCTTCCAGCTTTTTCTGGTAATCTGGGTTCAGGCTTTCCTCCCAGGACTCCTCCAGAAACGGAATGATGGTCTCCCCCAGCTCTACAATTTTGCCCTGCACGTGCGCCACCACATCCGGGTCTTCATCATCTAACAGGGAAATAAGCGCTTTTATCTCTTTGTTCGTCAACTCTATTCAATTAAGAATTTAAAATTAGGAATTAAGAATTACATCTGCTCAGAAAACCTAGCAACAGATTCTCCAAAACCCACTTTTAGAGAACGTGAATCAAGGACAAAGCGTTTCCGGGCTGTTTTTCTGAAATCAGCCCAAAAACGCATTTCATCCTTCTTCCCTTGGTTTGCTACTGCTTTTGAACCTGCCCACCAGTGCCTGCAGTCCTGTTTCTGGCCCGTTTTCCTGAAAACAGGCCAGAAACGGAAACCAGAGCAGAAGTTTGTGCCAGACACCTCTTGCCCTTCGCCCGCCTCTGGCGAGCGAGGGGTACAAGCGGCGTCCCGCTTCAACTACACCCGTGATTCGGCCAGAGGCCGAAGGCAGCCCACACTCGCCAGAGGCGGGCCAGGGAATCCCTGTCAAATTCTTAATTCTTAATTCTAAATTAAAATCAGGTTTGGATCACGCCTACGTTAAAGGGCTTGGTGATAGGCGCGTGGTTGGCGGCCTCAATGCCCATGGAGATCACTTTGCGGGTTTCCAGCGGGTCAATGATGCCGTCTACCCACAGCCTCGCCGCCGCGTAGTACGGACTCAGCTGTTCATTGTAGCGCGCGGTGATTTTGTCCAGCAGTTCTTTTTCGGCCTCCGGGGTAATCTCTTCGCCTTTGGCTTTGAGAGACGCCACCTGGATCTGCAGCAAGGTTTTGGCCGCCGAGGCGCCGCTCATCACGGCCAACTGCGCCGTGGGCCAGGCGTAGATGAGGCGCGGGTCATAGGCTTTGCCGCACATGGCGTAGTTACCCGCGCCGTAGCTGTTGCCCACAATAATGGTAAACTTGGGGACCACGCTGTTGCTCATAGCGTTCACCAATTTGGCGCCGTCTTTAATGATGCCGCCGTGTTCGGCTTTGCTACCCACCATAAAACCAGACACGTCCTGTAAGAATAGGAGCGGAATCTTCTTCTGGTTGCAGTTCATGATGAACCGAGCGGCTTTGTCTGCGCTGTCTGAGTAGATCACGCCGCCCATCTGCATCTCGCCTTTCTTGCTTTTCACAATCTTGCGCTGGTTGGCCACAATGCCCACGGCCCAGCCGTCAATGCGCGCCAAACCGCAGATGAGGCTCTGCCCGTACAGGTCTTTGTAAGGCTCAAACTCTGAGTTGTCTACCAGCCGCAGAATAATGTCCATCATGTCATAGGGCTTCACGCGGTCCTGGGGCAGAATCCCGTAGATCTCCTTCGGGTCCAGTTTCGGCTGCGCCGATGCCACGCGGTTGAAACCGGCTTTGGGGTTGTCGCCCATCTTGTCAAAGATGTTGCGTATGTGGTCCAGACACTCCTGGTCAGTTTTGAACTTGTAATCGGTTACGCCGGAGATTTCTGAGTGGGTGGTGGCTCCGCCGAGGGTCTCGTTGTCAATGGTTTCGCCAATGGCCGCTTTCACCAGGTAAGAGCCCGCCAGGAAAATGGAGCCGGTGCCTTCCACAATCATGGCCTCGTCACTCATAATAGGCAGATACGCGCCGCCCGCCACGCAAGAGCCCATGATGGCCGAGATCTGCACGATGCCCTCACTGCTCATGATGGCATTGTTTCTAAACATGCGCCCAAAGTGCTCTTTGTCCGGGAAAATCTCGTCTTGCATGGGCAGGAAAACGCCCGCGCTGTCTACCAGGTAAATGACCGGCAGGCGGTTCTCCAGGGCAATCTCCTGGGCTCTAAGGTTTTTCTTAGCGGTGATGGGGAACCACGCCCCCGCTTTCACGGTGGCGTCATTGGCCACTATCATGCACTGCCGGTCTTTTACGTAGCCAATGCCCGTGACCACGCCGCCGCTGGGGCAGCCGCCGTATTCCTGGTACATGCCTTCGCCGGCAAAGGCGGCAATCTCCAGGAATTCAGAATCTTCATCTATTAAATATTGAATGCGCTCACGGGCGGTAAGTTTTCCTTTCTCGTGCTGCTTGCCAATGGCTTTCTCGCCGCCGCCCAGTGCCACCTTTTTAAGTTTGGCTGAAAGCTGAAAGGAAAGCTGCTTGAGGGCGTCTTCGTTCTTGTTGAATTCAATGTCCATGATGGGTGCGTACAATAGATGTTGTTGGGTACGGGAATAGTGAAGCAAAAAGCCTTCAGGTGCAGAGGTTCTACAGAAGGCGCCCCTTATTCCCTACATACGGTTCGTTTACAAATATAGAAATTATGGCGAGCCAACCTAACACCTGTTAGCAAAGTTTCTTTTTTTGGTAAACGGAAGAAACAAAAAAGCGTTTCCGGGCTGTTTTTGAAAAACCAGCCCGGAAACGCTTCCTGTAGGGTATCCCTTCTCAGGGGTAAACGTTAGTTTTTCTCTACCTCCTCCACCGTGCCTGCCTTCTGCACATTGGTGGCATTTTTTACTTTAGCGGCTTCTTTCACGCTGCCGGCTTTGTCAACTTTGGTACCGCCGCCAATCTGCAGCAGGGAGAAGTGCACGTAGCGTTTAGGGTTGGCTTTCAAGTCCATCAAAAGGGCATTCAAACTCTCAGAAGAGGCATTCAGGTTGCGGTACAGGGAGTCGTCATTCATGATGCGGCCCAAGGTACCGGTGTTCTCATTCAGCCTGCGCATGGTCAGCTGGGCCTGCGCCACGGTGCTGTCCAGCCCCCGTATGGTCCGGTTTACTGACTGAATATCAAAAGTGTCTGAGAGGGTGTTCAGGTTAGAGGCCAGCTGACTGAATTTGGCCTCAGTCCCCCGCAGGGAAGCGGTTAGCGCGGCCAGGTTGCCCGTAATCTGGTTGATGTTGCCCTGGTTAGACAAGGCTATCATGCGAAGCGCCTCTGAGGTGGCCTCTGCATTGAGCAAGATAGACTGGATGCTCCGTTTGGCATCTTTGTCCAGGAACTGGTTCAGTCTGACCAACGTGGAGTCAACCGTATCTAAAACCGGCATGGCTTTTTTGGTGAACATATCGGTCAGGCTTTCCTTCTGGAAAGGGATCAGGTGTTCCCCGCCTTCATAGCGCGTCCTGTTCCGGCCCATGTACAGTTCTATGGACTTGCCTCCCAGCAGGTCTGAACTCACCAGCTGGGCTACCGTAGAGTCACCCACTTCAATGTCTTTGTTGATCGCCAGCGTGACCATGATCGCGTTCCCCTTGTTTTGCTGCAGCTGCATCTCCTGCACCAGCCCCACCCGCAGACCATTCAGCACCACCGGGTTTGATTTGGTCAGGCCTTCTACGTTCTGATAGGTGACATAATAGGTACGGGTATCTGAGAAGATATCTGTTCCTTTGAGGAATATATAGCCCACATAGAGGAGTACTACGGCTACAATGCCGAGTAGCGCCACTTTGAGTTCTTTAGAAAATTTCACAGTGTAGGATTAGTTAGTTCATGGCCTCCAGCTCTTGCTTGTATTCTTTGAAAGCGCGGTAAATGCCTGATGCCATATACGTTTGATTGGTCTTATCGTTGAGAAACACTTCTTCCTTGGGATTGGTCAGGAAGCCAATTTCAATCAACGCGCTGGGCATGGCTGATTTCCAGAGCACTAAGAAGCCCGCCTGCTTTACGCCGCGGCTGGAGCGGCCCACTTTATGTTTGAATTGCTGCTCTACTTTCTGGGCAAATCTAAGACTGTTGTCAATATAGGCGCTCTGGTACAGGCTGAAAAGAATATGGCTCTGCGGGGAGCTGGGATTAAAGCCGTTGTATTTCTCTTTGTAGTTTTCTTCCTGCAAGATAACCGAGTTCTCGCGCTGGGCCACAGACAGGTTGCTGGTGGTTTTGTGCAGCCCCATGGTATAGGTCTCGGTCCCGAAGGCGGCGCTGGGGCCGGAGTTGCAGTGAATGGAGATAAACAAATCTGCGTGGTTCTTGTTGGCGATGCCCGCCCGGTCAATCAACTCTACAAACGTATCATTCTTACGGGTGTAGATGACGTTCACGTCTGAAAGATTTTCTTCAATCAGGCTGCCCAATTGCAGGGCCACCTTTAAGGCAACATCTTTCTCTTTGGCAGAGTTACCGTTACACCCGGTGTCTTTCCCCCCGTGACCGGCATCAATCACCACCGTGCGTATTTTCACTTCCTTCCGCTTGACAGGAGTGAAGGAAGGCAGAAATAAAAGAACAAGTACGGTAAGCAGGACAATATTTTTCACGGTATGCGTTAGTTAAAAGCTATTGTTAATAACTTTGTAGCTAAGTAACAAAATAACAAAAACTTTACTTGATTCCGAAAAGATCCCTCCAGTTTTTGGTACTAGGCCTGTTGCTACTGGCTGCGTTTTTTTCCGGCACAGAGGGAAATGCACAAGTACGTCCCGCCTCTACTACCACCGCCTCACCTGACTCTGTCACCGTTAACGCCGCCGCTGATACTACTAACGCCGCCAAGCGCGGCGATATTGAGACCACTATCAATTATAAGGCCAAAGATTCTATCAGGTATGACGCCATCAGCCAGATCATGTTTCTGTACGGTGACGCGCACATTGATTATGGAGAGATAGCCCTGGACGCCGCCTTTATCCAGATCAACTGGAAAACCAACATCATCACCGCCCAGGGGGTGCAAGACTCTACCGGAAAGCTCCAGCAGCAGCCGGTGTTCAAAAACGGGGCGGAGACCTACCAGGCGGAGAGCATGACCTATAACTACAAAACCAAGCGGGGCAGGGTCATGGGGGCCATCACCACCCAGGGGGAGGGCTACATTCACGCGGAGACCATCAAAAAAAACGAGCTGAACGAAATTTACGGCCAGCACGCCAAATATACCACTTGTAATCTAGAGCACCCCCACTTTTACATCAAGGCCACCAAAATGAAGGTGATTCCCAATGACCGGGTGGTGGCCGGGCCGTTCCATCTGGTGTTTGCAGACGTACCAACGCCCATTGGGTTTCCGTTCGGGTTCTTCCCCTCACCGCGCACCCGGGGGTCTGGGGTGATCATTCCCACCTTTGGCGAGTCTGCCCAGCTGGGCTATTACCTCAGCAACGGGGGCTTTTACTGGGCCATGAATGAGTACATGGACATGCGTTTTACCGGTGATATTTATTCCCTGGGAGGCCATGCGGTAAACGTACAGTCTAACTATACCAAACGGTACAAGTTCAACGGCAGCTTTAACATCAGGTATGCCTCTAATAAAGGGAATGAAAGCATCCCGTTTGGCCGCACCACAGACCAGGTGCTGAACCTGGGCGATTCAAAAGACTTCTCCCTTAGCTGGAACCACACCCCTATCACCTTACCCGGCAAAGGGCAGTTCTCAGCAAATGTGAATGTAAGCAGCCAGTTTGCCAATATCAGAAACCCCAATGCTACCATTCAGAACACTTTATCCCCCAGCTTTTACTCCACCGTCTCTTACCGGAAGAGCAGCCCCAATTCGCCTATCAGCTATGATTTTGTTCTGGCCCAATCCCAGACCAATTCATATGACGTAACCAAACCCCAGGTCATGACCCTCAACCCCCAGGCCAGCTTCTCGGTATCCAGCCAAAGCCCTATTGAGTGGTTTGGCGGCACCCTCACCGGCAGATGGATTGAGGGGATCAGGCTGGGGTATAACCTGCGTTTAAGTCAGAATATTTCTAACAATGTACGGTTGAATGGCGGGCAAAGCTATCCGTTTACCAATGTGGCAAGCCGTGACACCATTTACCCTATCAGCTTTACGAACCTGGGGGAGATCTACCGTAACAGCAACAGACCCACCATTACCCATGATATTCCTATCACTTTAGGGACAGTAAACCTGTTCAAGTATTTCAAACTCACCCCTGGCGTAAGCTACAGTGAAAGCTGGTTTACCCGCAAATACACGTATAGCAGCCTTCCCGGGAGTGATGTGTTGAAAGTAGACACCCTCAACGGATTACACCGGGCCTACCAATACTCCGGCAACCTTTCCCTCACCACCAACATTTACGGCATTGCCCAAATCAAAGGGAAAAAGCTGGAAGCCATCAGACACACGCTCACCCCTTCTGTCTCTTATAACATTACCCCAGATTTTGGCCGGCCGGAGTATGGTTTTTACCAGCGGGTACAGACAGACAGCCTGGGCAATTCCAGACTGGTCTCCAGGTTTGGGGAGGGCGCCTCTGGTATTCCGGGCGTTGGATTCAGTAGCGCCATTGGGTTCAGCATTCAGAACAACGTGGAGATGAAAGTGAAGACAGACAGCGCCGGGGTATTCAAGAAAGTGAGTCTGATTGACGCCTTTGGCATTAGTGGCTCTTACAACATGGCCGCTGACTCTTTCAAACTTTCTACTATCAATGTCAACCTGAACACCAGGCTGTTCAATGATTTCGGGTTCAACCTCACCGGTAGCTTTGACCCTTACCAGTACGTGAACGGCCGCCGGGTTAGCCGGTATCTGCTGCAAGACGGGGGCCTGCGGTTTGCCCGCCTCATGAACCTGAATTTCAACACCAGCTTTGAGCTAAACCCCACCGCCCGTAAACAGCAGAACACAGCCGCCGCCAACACGGGAGCTCCACAGCCTACCAACCTGCCGTCACTGCAGCGCAACCTGACCGCCGCAGACTATGTGGAGTTTAGCATTCCCTGGACCATGTCAGTGCAGTTCACCTCCAACTTCGCCCGTGACTTCAGCACTGACCGCCTGGTGAACAATGCCACCTCTGCGGGGATCAACGGCTCAGTGACCCTCACAGATAAATGGGCGCTGACCTACACCACCAACTATGACTTCAAAAACAAGACACTCAGCTATACCAGCCTGAACATAAACCGGGACCTGCACTGCTGGCAGATGTCTATCAGCTGGGTGCCGCTGGGGCCGTTCCAGAGTTACTCTATTAACATCAACGCCAAATCTTCTCTGTTGCAGGACCTGCGCATAAGACGCAGCGAGAGCGCCACCGGCAGGTACAGATAAGTAAAAGCACCTGCATGAAACTGCACCAGAAGGCCATCTTTGAGATGGCCTTCTGTTTTTCACCTGTTTTGGCGAAAAGAGGTCAAAAACGCTTTTGGTACGGTAGGTTCTTTTATACCTTTGCCCCGTTCAAATTCATACTGCTATGTCGGTTCACAAACCCGAAGTCAAGATTGTCACTACCCACCAGCTGCACAGCATGAAAGAGCGCGGGGAGAAGATCTCTATGCTCACCGCCTATGACTACTCCATGGCTACCCTGCTGGATGCCGCCGGTACAGATGTCTTACTGGTGGGTGATTCGGCTTCTAATGTGATGGCGGGCCATGACACCACGCTCCCCATCACGCTGGACCAGATGATCTACCATGCGTCTTCAGTGGTGCGCGGGGTGCGGCGGGCCTTTGTGGTGGTAGACCTCCCCTTTGGCTCGTACCAGGGAAATTCCTCAGAAGCCCTGCGCTCAGCCATCAGGATCATGAAAGAATCTGGCGGCCACGGCGTGAAGCTGGAAGGCGGCGTAGAAATCAAAGAATCCATCTCCCGCATCTTAAGCGCCGGGGTACCGGTTATGGGCCATCTGGGGCTTACCCCGCAGTCTATCTATAAGTTCGGGACCTACTCAGTGCGCGCCAAAGAAGAGGCCGAGGCTGAAAAACTCCTCTCTGACGCCCGCCTTCTCCAGGAACTGGGCTGCTTTGCCATTGTACTGGAGAAGATTCCGGCCTCCCTGGCCAAACGGGTGGCAGAGGAACTGCATATTCCCATTATTGGCATTGGGGCCGGACCGCACGTAGACGGGCAGGTGCTGGTGATCCATGATTTGTTAGGCATCACCAAGGAATTCAAACCACGCTTTCTCCGGCGGTACGCCGAACTACACGAAACCATCACCACGGCGGTCAGCAACTACGTGAGTGACGTGAAATCCCGCAACTTCCCCAGCGAAGACGAGGCCTATTAGTCCCTGGTCTTCAACTACAGCCCCAGAGAAGACTGCCCGCGCGGTGCCCAGACTACCTGAGTCGCTGCTGAAGCCGAGCATCTCTTCTCCCAGCAAGTCTGTTTTGGGGCTGTTTTTCTGAAAACAGCCCCAAAACAGAAGGTTACGTTACCCACAGTACCGCTCTCTCTGAACAGCAACCAAAGACTATCTCTCAACCAGACAGAAAATGCCCTACCCGCCCCTAGACGTTTTGTTTGAAGACAACCATGTGCTGGTGGTAAACAAACCAAGCGGGCTGCTGGTGCAGGGCGACGAAACCGGGGATGTTCCTTTATCTGAGCTGGCCAAAGACTACCTGCGGGAAAAGTACCAGAAACCCGGCAATGTCTTTATAGGAGTGGTGCACCGGCTGGACCGGCCGGTAAGCGGGGTGGTGGTGCTGGCCAAAACCTCTAAGGCCCTCACCCGGCTGAACGAGCAATTCAAAACCCGTAAAACTCAGAAAATCTACTGGGCCATTACGCAACGGGCACCCCAGCCCGAGGCGGGCACGATGGTTCACTGGCTGGTGAAAGACCCCGCCCGCAACGTCACCAGGGCCCTCTCCTCAGAAAAACCCGGTAGCCAGCGGGCTGAGCTGAGCTATACTCTGTTAGCGACCAGAGGCGGGCAACACCTGGTGGAGGTAAGACCCGTGACCGGGCGCCCCCACCAGATACGAGTCCAGCTGGCTTCCCTGAAATGCCCCATTCAGGGTGATGTGAAATATGGTGCCCCCGCCCCCCTCCCCAACAAAAGCATCTGCCTGCACGCCCGCGAACTGGGATTTGAGCACCCTGTCCTGAAAACCTGGGTGACGGTGCAGGCCCCCCTGCCGGCCATTCCCGCCTGGCAGCCGTTCCAGCCCTAGGTTCCTTCTACACTTCGGGCGCTGGCCGCACACCTGTTTCCGGGCTACTTTTTAGAAAACAGGCTGAAACCAGGTAGGGCGGCCGCTGCGTAAAAGGTACGGCAAAAGTGATTTTCGTCATTTTTCCAGATTTTTAAAGAGTGCTTTTTGTTAGGTAAGCAGCTTGAGTTGTAGCTTTGTGAACTTATTCTCCCTGAGACTGTTTCTTTAAGTGCCTGTACAGGCGTAAACCAATTGCATCACCCAGCATGATTATCCTTATTTTCTTTGTAGCGCACTGGTATCTGTCGCTGTTTGTTCAGACGTTCTACCTGCACCGCTATGCCGCCCACAAAATGTTCACCATGAACGCTTTCTGGGAAAAATTCTTCTTCCTGTTCACCTACATCAGCCAAGGCTCATCATTCCTCTCACCCAGGGCCTACGCCATTCTGCACCGCATGCACCACGCGTTCTCAGACACAGAGCGCGACCCGCACTCCCCGCACTTCTCCAGCAACGCGTTCACCATGATGTGGAAGACCAAGAACATCTACAATGATGTTCTCAAGCACCGCGTGGAGCCGGAGATGCGTTTTGACGGCAATTATCCGGTTTGGAGACTGGTAGAGCGCATTGGCGACCACTGGATCTCCCGCATTGCGTGGGGCACCTTCTACGTAGTCTTTTATATCTATTTTGCTGAGTACTGGTGGATGTACCTGCTGCTGCCCGTGCACTTCTTAATGGGTCCTATCCATGGCGCTATTGTAAACTGGAGCGGCCACAAATACGGCTATCAGAACTTTGACAACCATGACAAGTCCAAGAACTCCCTGTTCTTTGACTTCCTTACCGGCGGCGAGCTGTTCCAGAACAACCACCACAAACTGCCTAACCGTGTGAACTTCGGGGTGAAATGGTGGGAGGTGGACCCCACCTACCCGGTGATCTGGACCTTAGACAAGCTGGGCATCATTAAACTGAAGAAAGCCCGGGTTCAGTCATAAAACCTGATGGATATTGTTAAACACCGCCCCAACGGTTTTAGACCGTTGGGGCGGTGTTTTTTTATCTTCTGGTAAAATAGCGCACCAGTTTCTCAAAAGGCCCCTGCCCAAAGCGGCCCAACCACCAGTAAGACGCCAGTACTTGTACCAGAACCAGCACCAGGTAACCAACCCATAACGTGACGGGTGCCACCTGCCTATACCAGCCTAAGCCGTACCCAAAGAACAGCCAACTGAACAGTAGGTTCTGCAGCAGGTAATGGGTCAACGTCATCTTCCCGAAGGAGGAAAGCAGAGCCACCACCCTTCGGGCTACGCCCGAAACATAGAAGGCAACCGGCAGCAGCAACAGCAGCAAAACGTTCCCGGCATAGAACACTGCTGTCAGCGCCAGTTTCAGAAGTTCCGTCTCCCACCCACGCCCCTGCTCCCCCCGCAACCCCAAAACCTGGATTAACACACCGGCCAGAAGCAGTGACATGCCCGCGGCGAGCAATACGCGCACAACAGCTTTGGGGCGCAGGAACTGCTCATACCGTTTGCCCTCACCCAGCAGGTACCCCAGCAAGAGCCAGGCAAAGATCCTTGCCTGGTATAACCAGTCCTCAAGTGCCCAGGAGGTCAGAAAAGTATGGCTAGACCGCTCCCAGACCGCTTGCCAATAGCTGCTGTCCGGCAGAGGGATTGGCTCAGGGGCGGGAGGCGCCAGCCACGTTTCGGCAAAGCCAAGCAAGAAAAGGGAAACCGCCACCCCTACCTGCAGCGTTGTGGGCCACCGCCTAATGAGCAGCAGCAACAGCCCCATGAGCGCGTACTGGAGCAGCACGTCGCCCCTCCAGACCAGCAGCAGGTGCAGCACACCCAGCACCCCTAAAACAGCAGCCCGTTTCAGGAAAGGCCCAACGCCTCTAGCCTGCAGCGCCAGCGCCGCCGAGAGCCCGAACAGCAGCGCAAACAGGGAGTAGAACTTCCCCTTCAGGAACACCATGAAGAACTGGAGGGCAAACTGGTTCAGCGCATCTGGGAACCTCTGGGCGTAGCTTTCAAAGTGACCGTTACTGGTGTTAAAGACGAGCAGGTTGGCGGCCCCCACCCCCACCAGTGCCACCCCTCTGAGCAGATCAACCACCTCTTCCCGCCCGGGCGGGGCAGGTGAAGAACCAGATTCATGGGGAGAGGTGCCGTTTGTCACAGAAGCTTTTATTAATTTGCCCAAGTTCACAAATTTATATGGGATCTTCTCTATTATCAGCTTCCCGCCGGGTGGTCACGTCTCCTTTGGGACTTTTAGCTTTGCTGGGGATGTACGTGGCGGTGGTGGAGATGCGCCCGGGCCGGCTGTACTACATTCTCAACTTCCTGCTCTTTAGGGACAGCCTTGCCCATTTCCTGCTTTTTTTGCTCTGCCTGGGCATCTCTCTGGCGGGAGTACTTTCTTTACTGCTGAACAGGAATAAGCCTCTCTACTGGGCTACCCTGCTGCTGTGGTTCCCCTGTTTAGTGGTCAGCCTCACCTACCGGTTTATCATTGGTTACAACTTCATGCACTCAGACGCGGTGCTGGCGTGGAATAACCGGCCTTTAGCGGGCAGCGCACTAGAAAACTACGCCCCCCTGGTAGCTGCAGCCATCTTGGCGTCTGTTGTAGTACTAGCGTTGCTGCACCTGCTCCGGAAGAAAACAAAATGGCGGGCGGCCCCTGCCATGGCGCTGGCGTTCCCCTTGGCCGCCGTAGCCGTTTACACCCACATCACATGGACGACCGGTGTTGTTGATGATTTCCCAGCCTTGTACCGGGTGCCGCTCAACTTTGGGGCGGCCATTGCGGGGCAGGTTCCTCAGCCGGCGCGGGAGCCAGTGCCGGTTTCCCCTGCAACCGCCGGGGTGCCCCACCTCTTTCTGATCATGGACGAAAGCATTACCGCCACAGAGCTTTCCCTCAACCACCCCCAGAAGAAGACCACCCCCTTTCTGGCGTCTCTACAAGACCACCTCTACAACTACGGAGTTGCCAGTGCTACCGTAAACCAAAGCGCAGGCTCCAATATGGCTCTCATGAGTGGCACCAGGCTTTCTGAGCTACCAGACACCGCCTTCAGAACGCTATCCAGAACCAATATCTTCCAGTTCGCCCAAAAAGCAGGCTACAAAACCTACTACATAGACGCCCAGCTGGGGGGTGATGTGCTCCAGAATTTCATGTCGCCGGAAGACCTCAAATACATAGACTCCCTGCTTCGCCCGGCGGCCCTCCACCCCGCTCTGCCGTACTATGAGCGGGACATGTGGGTGGCAGAGTACCTTGTACGCCTGGCCAAGCAGCCAGAGAGGATATTTGCATACGTAGTGAAAGCCGGGGCTCACTGGCCGTATGCCCGCACCTATCCCGCAGACTCAGCTTTTTTTCAACCCACGCTCACCCAGCGCAGCCTCTACAAAGACCGCACCCGCACCCTCAACACCTACCACAACGCCCTGCGGTGGACGGTAGATGCGTTCTGGCGGAAGCTTACCACAAATATTTCCGGGCGGGACAGCACCGTGATCGTGTACACCTCTGACCATGGCCAGAACCTCACAGAAGCCGGCATCAGCATTGCCCACGCATCAGTGCAGGACACCTCCCCGCAGGAAGTGGCCGTGCCGCTCTGGGTCTGGGACCCGGCGCAGATTTCCAGACTACCTCCTCCTCAAAAACAGGGCTACAGCCATTTCCATATCTTCCCTACCCTGCTCCAGCTGCAGGGGTACGCCCCTGGCTGGGTCCAGACCCGGTATGGCTCATCACTGTATGACCGCGTCTCCCCGGCAGCCCCACGTCTTTTTCTGGCCGGCGACTTGTTTGGCCGCGGCCCGCACTCCCTGCAGCGTTTTGTCTGGCCCCTGAAGGCCGGGAAGTGAATCTGGCGTTTTGGGGCTGTTTTTCTGAAAACAGCCCCAAAACAGGTTTTGCTCCCCGCACAGACGTTCCCAGAGCTGTCTTTCCCTTCATTCAAATCAATTGATTTGTAGCACATTCAAAATATTTGCCGTACCTTTGCAGCCCAATGCCGGACGGGTTCCGGCGCATTAACAAAAGTTAACTATGGCTGTTAAAATCAGACTGGCCCGCAGAGGCCGCAAAAAAGCTGCAATGTATGATATCGTTGTAGCAGATTCTCGTTCACCACGTGATGGTCGTTTTATTGAGAAACTGGGTACGTACAACCCCTTAACCAACCCCGCCTCTATCAACTTCAACGAAGACAAAGCGTTGGATTGGGTATTGAAAGGCGCGCAGCCAACTGACACCGTGAAAGCCATGCTTTCTTACACGGGTGTTATGTTCAGAAAACACTTGCAGATTGGTGTATTGAAGGGTGCCATCACCCAAGAGCAAGCTGACACCCGCTACCAGGAGTGGAAAGCTGCCAAAGACGCCAAAATCACTGGCAAGAAAGAGCAGTTAGGTTCAGACAAGGCAGCTAAGAGGCAAGCGGCGTTAGAGGCTGAGGCCAAAGTAAACGCAGCCCGTGCAGAAGCTATCCGTTTGAAAAACACTCCAGAGCCTGTTGCTGCTGAAGAAGAAGCCCCTGCTGCTGAAGGCGAAGCCACAGAAGGCGCCGCTGACGCTCCGGCTGCAGACGCCACTGAAGAAGCTCAAGCTTAATTTTACCGGCCATGACGTTAGACGCATGCTTCCAACTGGGGTATATTGTGAAGACGCATGGCACCAAGGGCCAGGTAGTCGCGTTTTTTGACGTGGACTTCCCCGAGGAGTATGACGAATTGGAATCAGTTTTCCTGTTGATAAACGGGAAGCTGGTTCCTTTTTTCATTGATGACCTCAACCCGCAGGACAAAGGCCGCAGCATCATTAAGTTTGAAGACATCAACACCCCGGCAGACGCTGACAAGCTCAAAGGCGCGGCCCTTTACCTCCCCTTAAACCAACTCCCTGAACTGGAGGAAGACCAATTCTACTTCCATGAGGTGATTGGCTATACCGTGGTAGATGAGCAGCTGGGCGAACTGGGAACCGTGCAGACCTTCTTTGACCTGCCCAACCAGGACCTGCTGGCCATGGACTACCAGGGCCATGAAGTATTGATTCCGGTGCAGGACGAGATCATTCTACGCACTGACCGCGAAAACAAAAAGCTGTTTGTGCACCTGCCCGAAGGCCTGCTGGAAGTCTATACCACTCCTTCTAACCGGAACGAGGAAGAGCCGCCGCTAGCCGGCGAGGAAGACGAAGACGATGACGCGGTTTGATATCATTACCTGCCAGCCCCACCTGCTGGACGGCCCCTTTAGCCATTCTATCTTAAAGCGTGCCCAGGACAAAGGCCTGGTGGAGGTGCATTTGCATGACCTCAGGCAGTACGCCATCAACAAACACGGCCAGATAGATGACTATGCCTTCGGCGGCGGCGCCGGCATGGTGCTCATGATAGAGCCCATTGCCAAGTGCATACGCCAACTGCAGGCCCAGCGCACCTATGACGCGGTGATTTACATGACCCCAGACGGGAAAACCCTGAACCAGCCCATGGCCAACCGCCTGTCTCTGCTGCAGAACATCATCATTCTGTGCGGGCACTACAAAGGCGTGGACCAGCGCGTGCGGGACCTGTTTGTGACCCATGAGATCAGCATTGGCGACTACGTGCTATCGGGCGGTGAACTGGCGGCGGCGGTATTGGCAGACTCCATCATCAGGATCATCCCGGGGGTGCTGAATGACGAGAGCAGTGCTCTGTCAGATTCATTTCAGGACAACCTGTTGGCCCCCCCGGTGTACTCCAGGCCTGCTGACTTTGAAGGACATACCGTTCCAGACATTCTAATCTCAGGCAATACGCCCAAAGTAGAGGAGTGGCGGTTTGAGCAGGCGGTGCAGCGCACCAAGCTTCTGAGGCCAGATTTGCTGGCCGATGATAAAAATATTACTTCTTGATTTACAATTACAAAAATTACGTCTATATTTGCACTCCATTTTGCAGATCAATAGACACTATACTATAGTCATGAGCGAATTAATTAAACTAGTTGAGCAGGAATACGCTGAGAAGCGCGCGTCTATCCCTGCTTTTGCTGCTGGCGATACCGTGAACATTCACGTGAAAATCCGTGAGGGGAACAAAGAGCGTATCCAGCAGTTCCAAGGCGTGGTATTACAACGCAGAAACTCAGGTGCCAGCGAGACTTTCACCGTGAGAAAAGTGTCTAACCAGATCGGTACTGAGCGTATTTTCCCCATCCTTTCTCCAAACATTGAGAAGATTGAGGTGATTCGCCGTGGTAAAGTGAGAAGAGCCCGTCTGTTCTACCTGAGAGGTCTTTCTGGTAAAGCAGCCCGTATCAAAGAAAAAAGAAGCTAAGCTTTTCCGTTTTAGTTTTTCCATAGTTTTAGTTTTGAAAGAAGCCGGTCTCACCACCGGCTTCTTTTATTTATAGCTAGGAGAAGGGCAAAAACACTTTACACCATTTTGTCATCCTGGAAGGATCTCGGTGACGAACGGCAGTAGCAGTTAATAATTGCCATTCTAGTTCGCCCACAAGATCCTTTCAGGATGACAGCATAGATAGCTTTTATCGCCCAGCTACTTAATTGCTTTTTATCGTTTTTGGCCTGTTTTTGAGAAAACAGGCCGAAAACGGGAATCTGCCCCGTTACGTTTGCGAAGCACCTTTCCCTTCTGCCAATTTCTGCGTAGACTTACCTATTCAAGACAATTTTTGAAGTAAGTAAATGCAGAATAACCGTTGGAACTTAGAAGGGCGCAGAGCCCTGGTTACCGGAGGCACTAAAGGGATTGGGGCCGCCATTGCCGAAGAATTGTTGGTGCTGGGCGCCGAAGTGCTGATTGTGGCCCGTAAGGAACTGGAGGTAAACCAGGCCGTCACTGACTGGCGTTCCCGCGGTCTCAACGCCTCGGGCATGGTGGCAGACGTGAGCCAACCCGCTGACCGGCACAACCTGATCCAATTGGTTGAAAATACGTGGGGCGCCCTGGATATTCTGGTGAACAACGTGGGCACCAACATCCGCAAGAAAATAGGCGAATACACCCCTGAGGAATACAACTACCTGCTGCAGACCAACCTCACCTCAGCCTTTGAGCTTTGCCGGCTCACGCACCCGCTGCTGAAGAATTCGCCACAAGGCAACGTGGTGAACGTGTCTTCGGTGGCAGGCTTAGGGCACGTGCGCACGGGCGCTATCTACGGCATGACCAAAGCGGCCTTGGTGCAGCTCTCCAAAAACCTGGCCGGCGAATGGGCCCCAGATGGCATACGGGTGAACTGTGTGGCTCCCTGGTACATCAGAACGCCGCTGGCGGAGCAGGTGCTGCAGAACCAGGAGTATCTGGAGAGTGTGTTGAGCCGCACCCCCACCCGCACCATCGGCAACCCCGAAGACGTGGCCGGGGCCGTCGCCTTCCTCTGTATGCCCGCCGCCGCCTATATCACTGGTCAATGCATTGCCGTGGACGGCGGCATGAGTATTAATCTGTTTGGGTAACTGTAAAGAGTTGCAATTAGATTGATGAGTATTGGTGGATTGCTGGGCACCTTACCTATTATAAAATTCTCTCCCTTTTGTCATCTTGGAAAGATCTTGTGGGCGCGCTTGGGTAGTGTTCACTAACTGCAGTTACCGCTCGCTACCAAGATCCTTTCAGGATGACAAAAGAGGAATAGTTAGACTTTGAAAAAACTGAGAGAGCGTGCAAAAAAGCAACATTGCAAACACTACTACTGTTCGCAACCAAGATCCTTCTAGGAGGACAAAGAGCGAGGGCTTCCCTGAGGGAAAATCTTTGGCCATCACTTCTTATTCTGTTTCCGGGCTGTTTTCGTGAAAACAGCCCGGAAACAGAAAGCATTTACCTATTTCAATTCGCTAAGCCTGGCACCAACGCCTGCAACGCCTGATAATACTTCTCCAGTGCCTCTGCGTGCGTGTGCAGGAACAAAAACGGCTCAATCAGCTCCAACTCCATCAATTGCAGTTCCCCGTTCACATCAACCCCGTCTACGCGGGCATAGAGGCAGCCTTGGGCGAATTGGTCTATGAACTTCTGCGCCTGCGGCAACAGATGCGCCGGGGCAGGCTGCGGATGAATAGAGCCGCCAAAGAAATGCTGCACCCTGAAATCCCCAGACTTGGCTGATTTGAGCAGGCAATGGCTGTACGTGCCGTTAAAGAACAGAAAAGACCACTCCCCTTCCGCCTGTATCTGCGGCATGAACGGCTGCACCAGAAAATCCTCGTGCTGTAGCAGCTCCTGCAGCTTGGGCAGTACCGCCTGCACCTCTTCTGGAGTGACAGTAAACGTGTTTTTCGCGCCGCCGCTCACGCTGGGCTTGATGATCAATTTAGAAGAATCAAACTGGCGGAAGAAACCTTCCAACTGCGCCTGCATCCCCTTCTTCAACAAAGCCGTGGGCACAATGGGCAAACCGGTCTTCTCCACCTCCAGCAGGTAGTGCTTGTCTGCATTCCAGCGTACCGTTGAAATGGGGTTCAGCGTACGCAGCCCCACCGTTTCCATCTGGTCCAGCCACGCCTGGAACGCGGCAAACTTGTCAAAGTAGTCCCACGGAGATTTGAAGATGGCCAGGTCATACTGCTGCCAGTTTACCGCGGGGTTGTCCCACACTTCTGGGGTAATGTCAATGCCTTTAGACGAAAGATACGCCAGCAGCACGCCGTCTTCGCTCCCGCTCAGGGAACCGTAGCTCTGGATTTCAGAATAAGTAACTAGTGCAAGTTTCAAGGTATAGCCTGGTAAGGTTGAACTGCCCCTGTGGCGATCAGTTCAAGCGGTGATGTTCTTCCTGTTTTGGAGCTGTTTTCCCAAAAACAGCCCGGAAACGCAAAAGTACTACACCTGCCTGGGAAAAAGAATTGCACGGGCGGCAAGCAAGGATCTTTGAAAGAAACTGCTTTTGTGTCTCCACCCACTTTTAAAGTAGTAGAAAATCCAATCACAGTCCTGAAACACTCCCCACATGCTTGTTCAGGACTTGAAACCTCGAACGCAGCAAACTGCAAATTTGCCATCTGCCGTTTACTGATCCTGATGCAAGAAGGGAATTACAAATACCCGTGGAACCTGCTTCCGGATTGCACATCTGGAAGAGCGGAGAGATAACCTTGCTGCTTTCCGTCAGGTTGGGCAAGCATATACGTTCGCCGTCAAATCTAGCATGTAGAGCAACAGAACTAACTGGCACCCTCTTCTTTTCATCCTGAAAGAACCTTGCGGGCGTACTGGAATAGGCTTTTAACAACGGCTATCACTGATCGCCCACAAGAGCTTTCCAGGATGAAAAGACAGAGTTTCTGTTTTGGGCCTGTTTTCCTGAAAACAGGCCCAAAACAGAAACTCTGCTACTCCTCACCTGCCTCTGCTACGGCACCTTCCAGGGGTTCCTCCAGATGCTGACCGGCGGCTTTGTCACCTTTCTGAATGGCCGCGGCAATGTTGTCAGCAGACTGGGCGGCTACCTGGGTGGTGAACGGCACAATCTCAGGGTCAGCCAGCACCTCTACCACCACGGGACGGTCAGCAGCGAGGACCTGCTGCAGGGCGTCATCTATCTGGTCAGGGGTTTCAATCCGGATACCTTTCAGACCCAGGGATTCGGCGTACGCCGAAAAATTGAATTCTGGCAGCACCTGAGAGGCGTCAAATTTGGGGTTGCCCTCGTTCATGCGCTGCTCCCAGGTCACGAAGTTCAGGTCACGGTTGTTAAGCACCAGCACCAGCAGGCGCGGATCTGCCCACTGCTGCCAGTATTTCTGGATGGTGAGCAGTTCAGCGTTGCTGCTCATCTGCATGGCACCGTCGCCCACAAAGGCCACGGCCAACCGGTCTGGATAGGCAAACTTAGCCGCGAGTGCATACGGCACGGCGCAGCCCATGGTGGCCAACGTACCAGACACCGAGAACTTCATACCCTCCCTGATCCTGATGTACTGCGACATCCAGCTGGAGGAAGAGCCGGAATCTGCGGCCATGATGCAGTTGTCTGGCAGCAAGGGAGACAGCTTCTGGAAAACCAATTTGGGATTGACAGGCTGGCCAGGGTGCTGGGCCTGCTCTTCGGTCTGCTGCCACCAATCTTTAATGTCTTGCTCTATCTTTTGGCGCCAGCTGCGGTCTTCTTTGCGTTTGAGCAGCGGAAGCAGGGCTTTCAATGTCTCAGCGCTGTCACCAATGAGCGGCACCTCCATGGGGTAGCGCAAACTCACCATGCGGCCGTCCAGGTCAATCTGCACGCCGCGCGCCTGTCCTTCTTTGGGTAGAAATTCTGAATACGGGAAGCGGGAGCCCACCATGAGCAGCGTGTCGCACTCCTGCATCATCTGGTGGCTGGCGGTGGTCCCGAAGAACCCAATCCCGCCCGTCACAAACGGCAGTTCGTCTGGCAGCACGGCTTTGCCCAGATAGGCTTTGGCCACGCCAGCTCCCAAGACTTCGGCTACTTGCATCACTTCCGCGGCGGCGTCTTTGGCACCTATGCCTATCAGAATGGCTACTTTTTCTCCGGCGTTCAATACATCGGCGGCGCGTTGCAAGTCTTCGTCGCGGGGCAGCACGCGGGGCTCCAGATAGCCCGTGCCCGTATGGATGGTGCCGTGGGTGTGCTCCGGGTCCTGGTATTCTTCGTCCTGCACGTCACTGGGCAGAATCACGCAGGTAACGGTGCGCTGGTATTTGGCAATCCTAAACGCCCGGTCCAGCACGTGCCGCACCTGGCTAGGGTCTGTGACCATGTGTACGTACTCACTGGCTACATCTTTGAACAGCGACATCAAATCTACCTCCTGCTGGGCATGGCCACCCAACGCTTTCTGCCCCTTCTGCCCTACCAGCGCCACCACCGGCTGGTGGTCCAGCTTGGCGTCATACAACCCGTTGAGCAGGTGAATGGCCCCCGGCCCCGAGGTAGCCAGACACACGCCCACCTCTCCCGTGTATTTGGCGTGGGCACAGGCCATGAGCGAGGCCACCTCCTCATGCCGCACCTGCACAAACTCCAGCTTTCCTTCGGCGCGGTCAAGCGCCCCCATAATGCCGTTGATGCCGTCACCGGGATACCCGAAGAGGCGTGTTACACCCCATTCGCCCAGCCGCTGTATAAGAAAATCGCCTACTTTCTGCTTTTCCATAGTACCTGATTTTGAGAGTTAGCCCTGCGCATGAACACGCAAAGCCCATTAGAGGTACGACCTTGCCCCCAGATGGTTAAGAAGTGGCCGCCATAAAGCAGAAACACTAATCAGCGGTTCAATCACTTTGTTTTTCAAAAGAAGAAGAGCGGTTAATAGTACAAACCCGGGTTCCCAGTCAGGAATCAAGCGCCGCAGGGAATTTGTAGTCCTGTTCTGCCCCTAAGGGCTGGTTTCCATCATAATTTTGCGGGCGAAAACGGGGAGCAAAAGGTTTTTCTATAGCGTTTTTTGAGCAGCGCCATGGTGCGAGGCAACCCAGAGGTCAGGTTCTTTTGAAGGCCGGTTGCAGCGCAAAGGTCCCGTGTAAACAACCTCTATGATTTTCTGTAGGCAAAATTTCAAATCTGCAGAGGAATTAAGGTGTGACGCCCCCCCGAACAGCAGAGAAGAACTAAAGAAACCGGGCCGGAAAAGATGCGGCTCCCCGTGTTTGCGTTTTGGAGCCGTTTTTCAGAAAACAGCTCCAAAACGCCATGGGCCGGAATATAAACCACAGCTACCTGTTTTCTAAACCGGAAATGTAAAAGCATACCGGGAGAGGCTGGCAGCCAATTGCAGCCGTGGTTCATCATTTGCGTTTTAGGGCTGTTTTTCAGAAAATAGCCCTAAAACGCAATAGAAATCTTTTCAGGCGTTACTTCTACAGAAGCTTTCCCAACAAAATGAAGAATCTTACCACGGCTACTTTTTACGCTTGCACGACTCCGTTTCGGGTATTGTTACCCGTGCTCCTGTGCCTCACTGCCTTTGGCTGCAAGAAGAACCTGCGGGAGCTGCCGGCGCTAACAGACACGAAGCATTGGCGGGCGGTCATTGAGACCCCGGCCGGCTCTTCGCACCCGCTGGTATATGCCGCCGAGCAGAAGGAGTTTGTGCCCCAGACCGAAGCCGGCCAGCCCCGCCAGCTGGAGTTCCTGCCGTACCCCGCCAACCACGGGTTTATCCCGTCTACGCTGGTTGATTCGGCCCAGGGCCGACCGGCTGCGCCGCTTCCCGTTCTGGTGATCAGTGAGAAACTGGAGCCGGGAACGGTACTGGAGATACTGCCGGTGGGCGTCATGATTCTGGACCGGGACGGCGAACTGCACCATTTGATTATTGCCGTTCCCGCCCGCCCCAGTGAGCAGACCATTTCGCCCAACAGCTACAGTGACTTCTCTGCCCGCTACCCCGCCGTGAAAAGTATTCTGCAGCAGTGGTACCTGAATGAAAATCCCCGTAGACCCACCCGCCTCTCGGGCTGGAAAGACGAGCAGTTTGCCGAGCGGCTAATCCAGCAGTGGGTGCGGTAATCTTCTATTTTTGCTTCCGGTATTCTCCCTTATTCAGCCAAATCATCAAGAGGCAACGGCAGCGGCTCCCTTTCCGGCACTGACCCATCTGGCAAACGCCACGGGCGAAGGGCGGTGAAGGGAAGATGCTGCAGTTGACCATATGTGAGTTCCTGCGGGTCACGGAAGGCCGGCACGCCAACGGTGATCTCCTGCTGGGGCACGTTCAGCCGCACGGTCTGGTGCAGCCGATCCCAGAAGGAAAAAACTACTGAAAAATTGCTGTCAGTTTCCTGGTGCACAATGGAGTGGTGTATTCCGTGCATGCGCGGCGTGACCACCAGCCAATTCAAAGCCTTCTCCAGCCGGTACGGCAGCCGCCAGTTGCTGTGGTGAAACGCGGTGGCCGCCTCATAAAGCAACTCGTAGGCGAGCACCTGTTGGGGAGTGGGCCCCACCACCCGCGCCACCGCGCCCCGGTAAAACGCACTGACCAGCACTTCGCCCAGATGGAACCGCCACGCCGTGGTCACGTCCAGATCCAGATCTGTGTGGTGCACGTGGTGGAAGCGCCAGAGCAGCGTGAACTGGTGGTTCAGCACGTGCCATAGGTAATTGCCGTAGTCCAGCAGCAGGAACGCCAGCGGCCCCTGCGCGGCGGCGGGCAAGGGCAGCATAGGCAGGAGCCCGCTTTGCTTCTGGCTTGCCCGCTGCGCCGAAAGCACCAGCGCCGGCACCAACGCCAGCCGCAACCCTACAGACGCGGTAGCCGCCACCGCCGCATTGGTTTTCCGGCGGTCCCAGCCGGGCTGTGTGCGGGGCCGGAGGGGCTTTCTGGTTTCCAGGTAGAGCAATGCCAGCGCTACGCCCCCCACTACCGGAGCCGCTTTGTCAAAGAGAGCCAGCCATTTGTTTTTCGTCATATCCTTCCTTACGCAAGGTTCTTCTTTTGGTAAAACGAGGGCAGACATTCATGGTATTTGGGGTGCTGACTAACCTTGCGTTTTTGGCCTGTTTTCCTGAAAACAGCCCCAAAACAGGAAACCTGGCGGCGGCGCTCCTTAAAAGAGTTTTCCTAAACCCCCGTCTTTTCCTAACTTCGCTCCCCTACATCATTCAGAAAAGACGCATTTACTTCATGTTTCCAGCCATAAACCCTACCACTACCCAAGCCTGGGAGAAGCTTTCGCAGCATTTCAGCCAACTACAGTCAGCCCACCTGATAGACCTGTTCGCGCAGGACCCGGAGCGTTTCCAGAAATTCAGCCTCACCTTTGAGGATATTCTGCTGGACTACTCCAAAAACCGGATCACCGAGGAAACCCGCTCGCTGCTGGTAGAACTGGCGCAGGAATGCGGTTTGCAAGATGCCATTGCCGCCATGTTCTCTGGCGAGAAAATCAACTTCACTGAAGACCGCTCGGTACTGCACGTGGCGTTGCGCAACCAGTCTAATACCCCGGTGCTGGTAGACGGCCAGGATGTGATGCCCGAAGTGAACCGCGTGCTGGCGCAGGTGGAGAAATTCTCAAATGCCATTATCAGCGGTGACTGGAAAGGCTACACCGGCAAGCCTATTTCTACCATTGTGAACATTGGCATTGGCGGCTCAGATTTGGGTCCGGTGATGGTAACCGAGGCCTTGGGAGCCTATAAAAAACCGAACATCACCACCTACTTTGTCTCCAACGTAGACGGCACCCACATTGCCGAGACGCTCAAGAAGATTGACGCCGAGACCACGCTATTCATGATTGCGTCTAAGACGTTCACCACCCAGGAGACCATGACCAACGCGCACAGCGCCCGCAGCTGGTTCCTGGAGCAGGTGAAAGACGAAGAGCACATCAAAAAGCACTTCGTGGCGCTGTCTACCAACGCAAAGGCGGTGGCCGAATTTGGCATTGACACGCAGAATATGTTTGAGTTCTGGGACTGGGTGGGCGGCCGTTATTCGCTGTGGTCGGCTATTGGATTGTCAATTGCCTGCACCGTGGGCTATGAGAACTTCAAGGAGCTTCTGGCCGGGGCCCACGCCATGGACAACCATTTCAAGACGGCCCCTTTTGAGCAGAACGCCCCGGTACTTCTGGCCTTGCTGGGCATCTGGTACAACAATTTCTTTGAGGCCGAATCTCACGCCCTGCTGCCGTATGACCAGTACATGCACCGTTTTGCGGCGTACTTTCAGCAAGGTGACATGGAGAGCAACGGCAAGTACGTAGACCGCAACGGCCAACCCGTGAACTACCAGACGGGCCCTATCATCTGGGGCGAACCCGGCACCAACGGGCAGCACGCGTTCTACCAATTGATTCACCAGGGCACCAAACTGATTCCGTGTGATTTCCTGGCCCCGGCCATCAGTCACAACCCGCTGGGCGACCATCACCCTAAGCTTATGGCCAACTTCTTCGCGCAGACCGAGGCCCTGATGAACGGTAAAAACGAGGAGCAGGTGATTGAAGAAATGCACCAGCTGGGCTGCTCAGAGGAAGACATCAACACCCTCAAGGTCTACAAAATCTTTGAAGGCAACCGTCCTACCAATTCTATTTTATTTAAGCAACTGGACCCTAAAACTTTGGGTGCCCTGATTGCGCTATATGAGCACAAAATCTTCGTGCAGGGCGTGATTTGGAACGTCTACAGCTTTGACCAATGGGGCGTGGAACTGGGCAAACAGCTAGCGAAGAAGATTCTTCCGGAGTTGACCAGTGCGGAGGATGTGACCAGCCATGACAGCTCTACCAATGGCTTGATCAACCAGTTTAAGGCATTTAGAAAGTAACCATAGACATTCCCTCCTTTTAGTTGAACCCTATTCTGCTTATTTGTACCTTTTGTCAGATAAGTGGGATAGGGTTTCGTGTATCCGATAGTTAGGGTTTATATTAATTAAAAAATGAATAGGCATATTTATCTTAGCGTAATTAGTTCAATTTATATTTTCCTCCTTAGTTGCAGCAGTAAGCAGCAGCCTAATGAATCACCAAATACCTTCCAAGAGAATACTAGCTTTCCTAATGGTTTAGATTCTATATCACCACAAGAGACAGTACGATGGACGACCGATTTGAAGTTTGACAGCGAAAGTGAGATGGTCATTCCACCTGAAGTAGCTCCTTTCATCCCCAAACCATACAAAGTCCTCAGTTTTGAGAAGGGAGACCTGAACAATGACAAACTAGATGATTACATCATCGTTTTGGCTAATCCAAAAGATTTTAAGGAAGAGCTTTATCGTGATAGTGAAGACACTCAGGTACCAACTTTGTTCCTGTTGAGGCAGAGCAATGGTATCTTACAGTTAAGGCACAAGAGTGATGTATTGTTTAGACCTGCTCATATTAATGGTGGCACATCAGCTAATATATCAATTGATGAAGGAGGAACTGGGTTTACTGTTCAATACCGCTTTCAACATGTTTATGCATCTGGAATGTGGTCAGAAAAAAACGCACATTTCACTTATAATAGGAAGAGAGGGGACTGGATTCTTGATACAGTGGCCATAGCTGGTGGTGCAAATTCATCTACCTACCAAATGGAACAACTTTATATCAGGAAGGCAGAGGAAATTGGCGATACCGCTTTCTTAAAACATGTAGAGGAGAATGGCTTCCCTTATAGTTCAGACGTGTTGGAGAGCTTTACAGTTATGGATTCAGTTAATGAAGTAGAGATGCCTAATGGCGGAGAAGAAGACTACAGAATATATACAAAAAAACACTTCGGGCACATCACTCTCTCAAAATTCAAAGGAGAAGACTGGCTTTATAGTCTGCAAGAAAAATACAAACCATAACATTGTGTAAACAGCATGCCACGGCCGACGGCCTCGCACCTTGTTTACACGAGGCCGTTATCCCTAAAAACTGCATTACAGTCTAAATAGTAACCCAACTACCATGAGTGAAAAATTAGAAACCTCCAAAACATCAGGCGCCCACTACCAACTGAGCAGACTCGTGGGCGAATGGGAGGGAACGGCCAAAGTCTGGTTTGACCCCAGCAAGCTGGAAGATGAATCACCCGTAAGCGGAACCATGAAACCCATTCTTGATGGGAGATTTATCCTGCATGAGTACAAAGGGAGCTTTAAAGGAGAACCCATTACGGGCATGGCCATCTTCGGGTATCACCTGGAGTTGGGCAAATTCCAGTGCGCCTGGGTTGATTCGTTCCACAATGGTTCGGCCATCATGTTTTCTGAAGGTCAGAGAGGCGGAAAAGACCTTTCGGTTCTGGGCGGCTATGCATATGTGACGCCAGAAATGGAACAGCACTGGGGCTGGCGAACCAACATTGAGGTTATCAGCGAAGAGGAAGTAGTCATCACAGCCTATAATATTACCCCAGAAGGGCAGGAATCAAAAGCCACCGAAACTACCTACAAAAGGGTGAACAAATCTGCTGAATAAGAAGGTAGACGCATAAAACCTGAAATCATCTGCTTTCAAGCCCCACTAGTGGCTAACTTTTCATGCGCCTACAGAAAATTTGGCAGATAAGGCACCAGTCACACCAAAGACTGAAAACTTTCATTAAAAATGAAGGTTAATAATTAAGAATACCATCTTCCCACTATGAGAACCATCAAGAAAATCCATACCGCTGAATACCGCCCCATTGCTGACCTGGTCACCTATTCGCCGCTGCCTACGCGCAGTTTGCAGATGATTGACCCGTTCCTGTTTCTGAACCACCACGGGCACCAGGTGTACAAACCCAAGAACAACGGGTTGCCGTTCGGGCCGCATCCGCACCGCGGCATGGAGACCGTGACCTTCATTCTGGAAGGCGACATTATGCACAAAGACAGCGGCGGGCATGAGAGCGTGATCACCGCCGGCGGGGTGCAGTACATGACGGCCGGCCGCGGGTTAATTCATGCCGAGGTTTCCTCCTCAGACTTCAAGCAGACGGGCGGTCCGCTGGAAATCCTGCAACTGTGGCTCAACCTGCCGGCCAAGCACAAGATGATGGAGCCGCAGTACAAAGGGCTGCAGAAAGAAGACATACCGGCCATTTCTTTAGAAGAAGGGAAAGTGACCATAAACCTGGTCTCTGGCGAGTGGAATGGGCAGAAAGGCGCTTTTGAAACGGTCTCAGACGTACTGCTCAGCACCGTGTACTTCCAGGCGGGCGGGGAATTGAACGTGACGGTTCCCGCAGAGCGGAATATCTTCTTCTACATCATCAAAGGCACCTTGACCGTGAACGGACAGGACGTACCGTTCCGGAATCTGGTGGAGTTCAACAATGACGGGGAGGAACTACAGGTAACCACCTCTGAAGAAAGCATTCTGCTGTTTGGGCACGCGGTGCCGTTCAACGAGCCGGTGGTGGCGCAGGGGCCGTTTGTGATGAACACTGAGGCTGAGATTTACCAGGCGTACCAGGACTACCAGCAGGGCAAGTTTGGCGAGTGGCGGCACTAAAAAATAGCTTAATCCTGTTTTGGAGCTGTTTTTCTGAAAACAGCTCCAAAACAGGGCAAACCTCACAGGTTTTGAAAACCTGTGAGGTTTTTCTTTTAGTGAGGCCCAGAAATGGCGCCAGCCGTCTTCGCACCAGACAGAAAGCCCAAGCTCCTGAATGACGCGCATTGTCTGAAGCAAGCTTTTCAGGACTGGTTTGAAATACAGGATTTGAAGAGCAACGGCTACTGGCCCAGACACTCGCAGGTCTGGAAGACACTGCGAGGTCTTTTGAGCAGGCGGTGAAGCGGTGGCAGGCGGTTAAAGTTTATGAGCGGAAGAAATTCTTTCTGGAGCTTACTTCCTGTTTTCGGCCTATTTTCCTGAAAACAGGCTAAAAACAGGAAGCCCCTGCTGTTGGGTAACAGCAGGGGCTTCCTGTTTTATAAATGCGCGGGATTAGTTGATCTTATCCATTTTGGCTTTTACAATCTCTACCGCTTTGCGCATGTTCTCCACTTCCTGCTTGGCGGCTTCCTGCTGCTTCAGGTTAGTTTCTACGTCACGGTTCAGTTGCTCCAGCTCCTGGGCATTGGCTACCAGAGCGGCTTCCAGCTCCAGTTTCTTCTGCTGGTTTTTGGCAATTTTGTTCTGGATTTCTTCGGCTTGCCGGGCTACGCGGTCTGCTTCAGACTGGGAGTTGGCCAATACTTTCTCCGCATCAGAAATCTGGTTATTCACGTCCTGCTTGTACACGTTGCGGGCGAACTGCTGCAACATGGCCTCTCCGCGCTCCCACTCCTTCTGGGTTTCTTTCTTGCTCAGGTAGGCGTTGCCCATATCCAGCGTCCACCAGACCATGGTGCCCTGCTCAGAGCCCTCTACCTTAGACATGATGCGCATGGGGTTGCTGGTGATGGTGTCAATCTTGGCTTTCTCTACCGTGTAGATGCCTTTGCTGGCCTGGGCTTTGGGCGTAGGCAGAATAGACGGGCCTTTCACGGTTCCGCCAGACTTCTCTTTCAAATAGCTGGACCACGCCTTCTCCACCAGTTTGCTGTCCAGCTGAATCATGATGCGTTGCCCTTTGCGGGTAATGCCGTTGATCTCCACTTCGGCCTCATCAACCGTTGAGCGCTGCGCCCAGGCCGTTGACACCGCACCCCAAAGCACCAGCAGCAGCAGCGCTGCCTTCACATGCGTACGTTTCACTTTCATATTCCTTTACTCTAAAAATTGCACCATGAAATTAGGCAAAATTTCAGAACCTGAACAGGCGCGGGCAAATTTTAAATGCAAACGGGTGCTATAAATCTACCCGCAGAAAACTAAATTGCCCCCTTAGCTGTTTGCCCTCTTATGAACGTGACCGTCTGCCGAAAGGAAAACTTCAATGCCGCCCACCGGCTGCACAACCCGCTCTGGACAGAGGAACAGAACCAGCAGGTATTTGGCCTCTGCAACAACCCCAATTTCCACGGCCACAATTATGAGCTGGTGGTGAAGCTGACGGGGCCGGTTGACCCAGACACGGGCTATGTCTATGACATGAAAAAGCTGAGCCTGCTGATAAAAGCGGAAATTTTAGATAAATTTGACCACAAAAACCTGAATCTGGACACTGAGGAATTCCAACACCTGAACCCCACCGCCGAAAACATAGCCGTGGTCATCTGGCAGCGCCTTCGCCCCCACCTGGCCGAAAACCTCACCTTGTCTGTTACTTTATTTGAAACCGAGCGAAACTTTGTTGAATACCATGGATAGCAGGGACTGGAACGAAGACCAAGATCCCGAAGAAGAACACGTAAGCGGATCTTTAGACACCCCGCTGCGGCCAGACGCCTTCGCCCTTTCTGACGACCAGAAAATTGAAGGCATTGCCTACCACTTCAGGGAGATCATGCACCTGCTGGGGCTTGACCTGGAAGATGACAGCCTCAAAGGCACGCCCAAGCGGGTGGCCAAGATGTATGTGAAGGAGATCTTTGACGGCCTGCACCCAGACAACCGCCCGGCCGCCCGCCTCTTTGAGAACAAGTATGGCTATAAGCAGATGCTGGTGGAGCGGGACATCACCCTGTACTCCAGCTGTGAGCACCACTTTGTGCCCATCATTGGCAAAGCCCATGTGGCCTACATTCCCAATGAGCACGTGATAGGCTTGTCTAAGCTGAACCGCATTGTACAGTACTTCGGCCGCCGGCCGCAGGTACAGGAGCGCCTCACCTGCCAGATTGCCCAGGAGCTGCGCGATGTGCTCAAAACTGAGAACGTGGCCGTGCTCATTGAGGCCGACCACCTCTGCGTGATGAGCCGCGGCGTGAATGACGTGAGCAGCAGCACCATCACCTCAGAATATTCCGGTTTATTTGAGCAGGACACGTACCGCCTGGAGTTTCTGCAGGCCATCAGACACAACAAATAGACATAGTTGAAGGAAGATGAATTTTTCAGTCTTCGGCAGCGTTTCACCTTTCACTACTACTTCTATCTAGAAAGCAGACCGTCTCCCTTTGCAGATTTTGCCGTATAAGCATGTCGGCGGGCAGACCGTAGAGAACGCAACATGTCACAAAAGATATTGATTGCCGGTGGAACCGGCTTATTGGGAACACGCCTCTCTGAGATGCTGATTGACAGCGGCTATGAGGTGGCGCACCTCAGCCGTACCCCCGGCAAGCACGCCCACTACAAAACCTTTAAGTGGGATATTGCCCAGGGGTACATTGATGAGAAGGCGATGAAGTACCCAGACTATATCATCAATCTGGCCGGAAACAGCGTGGCCGGTGAAAAATGGACGGCCGCCCGTAAGAAAGCCATTCTGAGCAGCCGCCTGCAGAGCACCAACCTGCTGTGCAAGTACCTGCAGGAGACCTCGCACCACGTGAAGGGCTTTGTGGCCTCTTCGGCGGTGGGCATTTACGGCAACTCCGGTGAGCGGCTCATGCTGGAGGAGAGCAGCTACGGCTCAGATTTTCTGGCCGAAGTCTGTAAGCATTGGGAAAACGCCTCCTGGCAGGTACACCACCTGGGCATTAGAACCGTGATCTTCCGGATTGGCATTGTGCTGAGCAACAAAGGCGGGGCTCTGCCCCAAATTGCCCGGCCGGTGAAGATGATGGCCGGTTCGCCTTTAGGCTCTGGCAAGCAGTACATGTCCTGGATTCACATTGATGATATGTGCCGCCTGTTTATCAAAGCCATTGAAGAGCCGCAGTTTGCCGGGGTGTACAACGCCGTGGCCCCTAACCCGGTCACTAATGAAGAGCTGACCCGCACCCTGGCCAAGGTCATGCACAAGCCCATGATGCTCCCCAACGTGCCCGCCTTCGGGTTAAAGCTCATGCTGGGCGAGATGAGTGAGGTCATCCTGAACAGCAACCTGGTGAGCGCCAACAAAGTGCTGCAGACCGGCTTCACCTTTGAGTACAACCAGATTCAGGAGGCGCTGGAGTCTTTGTATGACAAGGATAGTTGAGACGTTTGAAAGTTCACATAAACAGAAAGAGGGCTAGATAAAATCTAGCCCTCTTTCTGTTTTCGGCCTGTTTTCCAGAAAACAGGCCGAAAACGCAAACTTATTACTTCTTAGAAACCCGCTGAGACACTGTCATTTAACTGCTCCAGCATGGTATCTACCGCCACAGAGTCTTCCACTTTGGGTCTGCGCGGCACTACGGTTACGCAGTTGTACGGCTTCTTGATCTTCACGGCAGGCTTAGGGAACGGGCCCAGCTTAATGCCCAGATCAGGGTCTTTGTAGACTTTCTCCATGAATCGGCCAAAGATGGGTAAAGCGGTTTTAGACCCTTCGCCGGTGGCGGAAGTCCTGAAGTGAATACTGCGGTCTTCGCCGCCTACCCACACGCCCGTCACCAGATCTTTGGTCACGCCCACGTACCAGCCGTCTGAGTGGTTAGAGGTGGTTCCGGTCTTGCCGCCAATCTGGTTGCCTTTCTTCCAGAGGTCATACTCCCAGAGGGCCTGCGAGGTGCCGCCGGGTTCTTCCATGGTGCCCTTGAGCATGTGTACCATCAGGAACGCAGTCTCTTCACTGATCACCCGTTTCTGCTGCGGGTTGAACTGCTCAATGATGTTGCCGTTGCGGTCTTCTATGCGCATGACCAGCATGGGCTTGTTCAGGAAACCGTGGTTTACAAACGTGCTGTAGGCATTCACCATCTCATAGATGTTCACATCAGAGGACCCTAGTCCAATAGACGGCACGGCCTCAATAGGGCTGGTGATGCCCAACTTGCGGGCAAACTTGCGTACAGTGTCCCAGCCAATGGCTTCGGTGAGTTGGGCAGTCACGGTGTTGATGGATCGGCCCATGGCGTGCCGCAGGGTCATTTGCCGGCCAGAGATAGAATGGTCTGCGTTGTGGGGCGTCCATTCCATGGGTTTGCCGTTCTCCACGTATTTAATGGTCACGCGCTGGTCCTGGATCTTATCACACGGCGAATACCCGCCGTCAATGGCGGCCGCGTACACAAAAGGTTTGAAGGTAGATCCCGGCTGGCGCTTGGCCTGCTTCACGTGGTCAAACTTGAAATTCTCATAGTTAATACCGCCTACCCAAGCTTTGATGTGGCCGGTGTAAGGGTCCATGGTCATCATGCCAGCGTGCAGGAACCGCTTGTAGTACCGAAGGCTGTCCATGGAGCTCATGGTCATTTTCTTGGGGCCGTTCCAGCTGAACACGGTCATCTCCTTAGGCGTGTTCAGCGCCTTGTTGATGGCGGCCGTGTCTGTGCCGTACTTGTTTTTCAGGGACTGGTAAACGGCAGTACGTTTGATGGAGCTTTCAATAAAGCCGGGAATCTCCTTGTCTTTGTCATCTACCCACGGGTTGCGGCCTTTCCAGTGCCCCTCAAACCGGCGCTGCAGGTTCTTCATCTTCTCTTTGAGCGCCTCCTCTGCCAGTTGCTGCATGCGCGAGTCAATGGTGAGGTAGATTTTGAGCCCCTCTGAGTACATGTCCAGCTCTTTCTCCTCGGCCCACTTGCGCACAAACTCATTGACCGTCTGCCTGAAGTACGCCGGCACCCCGTCTAAATGCTGCTCCACATGGTATTTCAGCTCAATGGGCAACTGGCTCAGAGAATCAGCCTCAGCTTTGGTAATGACCTTGTTGCGGGCCATCTGCTGCAGCACCACGTTGCGGCGGGCCAGGGCATTCTTGGGGTTGAACCGAGGGTTATAAGTAGTAGGAGCCTTGAGTACGCCCACCAGCATGGCGGCTTCCTCTGGTTTCAATTCATTGGGCGTGGTGCTGAAAAAAGTCTTGGCAGCCACTTTGATCCCGAAGGCGTTGCTCCCAAAATCTACCGTGTTCAGGTACATGCCCAGAATCTCGTCTTTGGTGTAGCGCTGCTCCAGTTTGATGGAGGTGTTCCACTCCTTGGTTTTGGAGATGACGGTAGATACCCCCGGAATATACCCCAGCGGCCCCTTGGTGTTTTTGGTACGCAGCTTGTACAGGTTCTTGGCCAGCTGCTGGGTTAAGGTAGAGGCGCCGCGGGAGTCACCTTTCAGGTTGTCTTTCACCGCCGCCACCACACTGACAGGGTCAATGCCCTGGTGCTCATAGAAACGCTCATCTTCTGTGGCCACCAGTGCCTTGACCATGATGGGCGCAATGCTGTCAAAGGGCACCGGATCCCGGTTCTCCCGGAAATAACGGCCCACCAATACGCCGTCTGCGGTGTATATCTCAGAGGGCAGGTTGTTGCGCGGATTCTCCAGTTCATCCAGCCCCGGCGAGGCGCCAAACAGGTAGAACAGGTTCAGGTCTACGGCAAAAAAATAGCCCACTGTGAATACCAGACCCAATGCAAAGAGCTTCCAGAGGGTTCTGATCCATTTATTGTATTTGCTACGGGGGGCTTTGCTTTTCTTTTCTTCAGGCATGCGGCTGTTCACGGGTACCGGTACCCGTTCTCTCAAAAACGCACAAAGTTACGGGAAAGTGTTGGGTTTCGTGCTTTTACGCAGCTGTTTTAGGCCTATTTTCTGAAAAACAGGCCTAAAACAGAAATCCTTTTTCGGCCGGAGGGCATCTATAAAAGCTTGCGGTACAGGCTGTACAGAATCTTGAGGTCGCGCTCGGTGAGGGTGGCGGTGAGGTCTGTCTGCACATAATGCAGCTTGAACGCCTTCACCGCCGCCTCCAGGTTTCTGGTGTCATACCCCAGCACCCTCAGCGCCAGCCGCGGGTTGAATGACGCCGGAATGGTGTCTGACAGCGCCTGGTTCATGTTCTCAGTGAAAACCATGAGGGGTGTGTGGGCTTTCGGCGCAGCCGAAGGAATCCCAGTAGTAGCCAAAGAGTCCACGCCTGCGGCCATGGTTGAATCCTGCACCAGGTTCTGCTCAAACACCAGCTTCTCCAGCTCGGCCTCGTCATACCAGACGCCAAAACCGGCTTCGGCCAGACGTTTCCAGGGGAAGGTGGGATTGGGGTCTACTTTGCGGCTGGGGGCAATGTCTGAGTGGCCAATGAAGTTGGCGGCCGGAATGCCGTGGGTTTTCTTAAGAATGGCCAGCACCTTGAGCAGGCTGCTGATCTGGGCCTCCTGAAACGGTTCATAGCCGTTGTTATCCAGCTCAATGCCAATGGAGGTGGAGTTCAGGTCAGTGGTGGTGCCCCATCTGGCGTTGCCGCCGTGCCACGCCCGCAGGTAGTCATGGAGCATGTGGTACACCTTGCCGTCCCGGCCAATCACATAGTGCGCACTGACCTGCGTCTTGGGCATGGTAAAGGTCTTCAGGGTCTGGTCAGTGGAGTTCTGCGCGGTGTGGTGAATGACTACGTAGTTGGGCTTGCGCATGCTGAAGTTGGTGGTGCCCACCCAGTAATCGCCCTGCTGCAGGGTGTCTTCGCCGGGGTTGGTGACGGGCGTGGCGCGCAGGGTTTTGGCAAAGGTTTTCACCTGCTTCTTATAGACCTTGTTGGTGGTGGCGTAGGGGTTTTGGGAACAGCCGTTCAGAAAAAAAGCGGCGAGCAGGAACAGGCCCGGGGAGATAAGGGAGCGCTTCATATAAAAGGAATTAAGCTGCCAAAGATGCGCATTTATCTCTTTCTGGCAAGCAGGCGCCTTCCCTTTCTGCCTTTGAGGCTCCTGCGGCTCCTCTGCTTGGTCTGCGTGGCAAGGACGGAGGCGCCCTTCCCGCTTTTCTGTTTTCGGCCTGTTTTCTGAAAAACAGGTCAAAAACAGCAGGCTTCTGCGCAGGTTTTTGGGTGAAAAATAATACCTTAGGTACTTGTTCTATTTCTGGTAACACCTACGCATTCTCCCATGGACTTACCACCGCTACAGCTTTCGCATGAATTTCTGCCGGTGCCGGCTCTGTTCTACTCCTCTGAAACGGGCCAGCCGTTCAGGCACTGCCTCACCTGTGACGGCCATTTGCTGCAAGATGGCACGCCTTACCTGGTGGAGAAGGCTATCAGGAATTATACAGGGGCCGGCCTGCAGGATGTGATTTTTGAGTACGCCATGTGCCTCACCTGTGCCCAGCAGCTGCGGGAAGAACTGTCTGTAGATTCCCGCACCCGCATTGACGCCTACTTTTCTGAGAACGTGAACCTGGTAGCGCGCCGCGAAGCCCTGCTTTCCCTGCCAGACCCTTTGCGGCTGGAGAACTGGCTGTCTCATTGCCTGATCACCGGCACCTCCCTGGAGCGGTGCACCGAATACCAGCTCTTTGCCCAATGTGACGGCGGGGACCTGCTCTTCGGGTACATGCCCTACGTGATTTCCGGGGAGGCCATGGAGGAGATACAGGAGCTGATCTCCCCCCACACCCGCGAAATCCTGGACAACTTCATGGACACGCACTTCGGGCTTCCGCCGGAACTGCGGGAGCTACTGCAAGACAGGCTGGTGTTTTTGTAAATGGGGTTGATTGACGGGGACAGGTCTGATACCTGTAATTGGTGCGGTTGTGTGGTAGTTGGGTGGCTATTTTACATAGACAACATAACTAATATATGGCAGACACTGCATTAGAACTAAAGATTGGCATTGACAACGGAGAGAAATATTCAGACAACCAGATTATTGATAAACTTCAAAAATCTGAACTTGTAGCCGAACTTACGTCTAATTTGCCCGAAAAACCACTTGCACTGACTTGGCGACTGATTTGTATTAGTGAAATACCATTTAGTTACAAGTTAGACTACACACAAAAGCTCATCTGCAAAGTTTACGAAAAACTTTCAACACCATTTGGCTTCTCATTAAGTGGAGACGAAAAGATGTTTCTACCGTGTTACAACGCAATGATAGTTTCTGCTTTGTGCCGTTTAGGCAGAGCCAACGACCAACAAGTACAAAGTGCAGTTGAATGGATCAACACAAACCAGCCAATGCAGAAAGGTCAAAAAGTAGAATTGCCAAATTTCAACTTTGACAAATATGGGGGATGTTTTAAAAACACACCTTGCTATATTGGTTTAGCAAAATCAGTTTTTGCGTTGAGAGACTTCAAAGAACAAACAAACGGAACGAAATACGACAAACAGCTAAAGAAAGGAACAAATTATATTCTTCAACACAAATTTTTTAAACGCTTAAGCAAAGATGAGCCTATCACAAAACACATTACTGATATTTCCTTTCCAGAAACCTATCATTTAAATGCTGTTGAATTGTTGCGATTTGCCAAAAAGACTAATTTATTATTACATGAAAATGCAGCAGACTTAATAGACCTCATAAACAAAAGGCAAAATAAACACGGAAAATGGAAGAACAGTTTTACCTATAAAGCAGACGGTTATATAATTTTTGACAAAGACCCAAAAGAAAGTCAATGGACAACTCAAATAATAAAACAAGCATTGAAAGTATAAAAAAACAGCCAATAACACTGTATGAAAGCCATCTCGGCCAACGGCCTTCACCGTCGTTTATACTAGTCCGTTGACCGTAAATTTGAATACGGATAGGGCCCTTAATTATGGGTGAATTCTTTTGTTATGGTCTGTATAGCTTATGGACTTGTGGCGAACCAGAACAGTTCTTATTGATTGCTATGGCCTTTCGCCACCAAGGGTCTTTCAGAATGACAGAGAAGAAAAGAATATTTTTATTGAACCTATTTACAAGGGGAACAACCTCTCTCCACTCTCATAGAAACGTTAGCCCGCGCCTGAATCAACTGAACACATTTCACAACCTTCTCCCCCACAACTCATCATCTACCAGCCCTCCGCTGTTCGCACATTTGTAGATAAATCTAGCACTATTTCACTTTTCTGCTCCTGAACTGGACTCCCAATGAATAAAGTATCAAATTAGCCTGGCAGCAGGTTCTTCGCCGGGAGAACGGGCTTTCAGCAGATGCCTAAACGCTTTCAGTTCATGATGTTTTTAACCAGACCATTCTTTTCTCTGAGGTGCCTTTGGGCGCTGCTTGTAATTTGCCTACTCGGCTGCCAAGGGGCAGAGGCGCAGGTACACCGGGCTCCAGCCTACCCTTTGATTACCCATGACCCGTTCCTCAGCCTCTGGTCCACCACAGATGAGCTGGCGGCTAGCGCTACCAGGCACTGGACTTACAGAGACCAACCGCTTCTTGGTTTTCTCAGAGTGAATGGAAAAACCTACCGCTTCTTAGGCAAAGAGGCGCAGGAAGGTTTCCGGGCGGTGCTGCCCACAAGTGATGAAATGGCCTACACCGCCCGCTTCACAGAGACAGCCCCTCCGGCAGATTGGCATACCCCCTCCTTTAATGACAGCGGCTGGAAAACCGGCCAAGCCCCCTTTGGGGATAATGAGAAGCAGCCCCGCACCCTCTGGAGCTCAAAAGACCTTTGGGTGAGACGCGCCTTTACCCTGGAGGAAGCCCCCAAGGAGCATCTATTCCTGAAAATAAGCCACAGCCGCCAGGTAGAGGTCTACCTGAACGGCGAACGCATTTACCAATCAGACAAAGGGGCGTCAGACTTCCAGTACATTCCCATAACCGGTGCAGCCAGAAAAAAAATCAAAAAGGGCGCTCACATCTTGGCGGTACACGCCACCGGAGCAGATGAAGGCAGGTGGCTGGAGGTAGGCCTGGTGACCAGTAAGAACAGAAAAACAGAGGCAGACATTCTTCCGGCCCGGCAGCAGGAGGTCACCGTCACCGCCACCCAAACCAAATATACCTTTACCTGTGGCCCCGTTGCGTTAAAGGTGACGTTCACCTCACCACTGCTCTTACATGACCTGCACCTGGTAGCCCGTCCTATTTCATACGTCTCCTTTGAAGCCACCTCTACAACCGGTGACGCCCACAACGCCACTATTTATTTTGGGGCCTCTTCTGCGCTGGCGGTCAACACACCAGACCAGGAGGTAACAGCCCTGGCGTACACGGCACAGAACCTGGGTGTGTTAAAGGCTGGCACCACCCAGCAACCAGTACTGCAGAAAGACGGCGATGACCAGAGAATTGACTGGGGCCACGTTTATGTGGCCGTGCCCCAGATCCCGAAGGCCACCATAGGGGTTTCTAAAGGCGCTGAGGCCCTCTCCCAATTTACCCATGGCCAGCCTCTTCAATCAGGCCAACTCACAGGCCAGAACCTGATGCTCAATGCTTTTTTGCCCCTCGGCAACGTGGGGAAAACCCCTGCCAAGGCATTCGTACTGGTGGGGTATGATGATGTGGAGAGCGTGCAGTTCTTTGGCCAGAACCTGAAACCCTGGTGGAAGGAAAAACCCGGCACCAACATAGAACTGGAACTGGCCCAGGCGGCCAGGGAGTACCAGACTATTCTGCAGCAATGCGGTGCCTTTGACCAGAAGCTCTATGAAGAGGCCAAAGCCGCCGGGGGCGAAACCTACGCCAATCTGTGCGTACTTGGCTACCGGCAAAGCATTGCGGCCCACAAACTGGTAAAGAGTCCGCAGAACGAGCTTCTGTTCTTGTCTAAGGAGAACTTCAGTGGTGCCGCCATGAACACCGTTGACGTTACGTACCCCTCTGCCCCGCTGTTCTTACTGTACAACCCGGAGCTCCTGAAAGGCATGCTGAACGGTATTTTCTACTACAGCGAGAGCGGGAAATGGACGAAACCGTTTCCGGCGCATGACCTGGGCACCTACCCCTTAGCCAACGGCGTCATGTACAAAGAAGACATGCCCGTAGAAGAGGCCGGCAACATGCTCATCCTCACGGCTGCCATTGCCAAAACAGAGGGGAACGCAGCCTACGCCCGAAAACACTGGGCTACCCTTACCACCTGGGCAGCGTTTCTGGCAACAGAAGGCTTTGACCCCGCCAACCAACTTTGTACAGATGACTTTGCCGGTCATCTGGCCCGCAACGCCAACTTGTCTGTAAAGGCCATTGTGGGCTTACGCTGCTACGGCCTGCTGGCCCACATGCTGGGGGAGAAAGAGACGGCTCAAAAATACACCGCCCTGGCGGAAGGCATGGTGCAGAACTGGATGAAACTAGCAGATGCCGGAGACCACTACGCCCTCACCTTTGACAACAAAGACACCTGGAGCCAGAAATATAACCTGGTATGGGATACAGTGCTTGACTTAAACCTGTTTCCCCAGAAAGTACGGGAGCAGGAGGTGGCGTATTATCTAACAAAACAGAACCCCTTTGGGCTACCGTTAGACAGCCGCAAGACCTACACCAAATCAGACTGGATTATCTGGACCGCCACCCTGGCCCAGAATCAGCAGGATTTCTCTGCCCTCATCACGCCCGTGGCGAAATTCAGCGCCCAAACCCCTAACCGGGTCCCCCTCACAGACTGGCATGAGACCACCAATGGCCGCCAGGTGGTGTTTGCGCAATACGGCCGGCACATGGGGTTTCAAGCCAGAAGTGTGGTAGGAGGCTACTTCATGAAACTACTGGCAGAGAAAATGAAGAAACAAGAACCTGGGAACAGACCGTAACAGCGCCTTTCACTTTATAGAGCCAGCTTTCACGCAACTTCACTGGACAAGCCGGAGCTTCTCTGCCTTGCTGGGGGGGCAGCAGGTTCTGTTGCCGCCTGCGTAAGTTTTTGCCAGTTTACGCTACTTATGGAAGAAACTGACCAACAAAAAACTGTTATGCGCTCATTCCTTTTCCTTTGCGGCTGCCTTGCCGTTGGCCTTTCTGCAATTGCGCAACCTAAGAAGACGGCTCCCGCCAGCACCGCAGACGCCAGGGCGGTAGAAGCAGCCGTAGTGAGATTCTTTGACGGCATGCGGGCCAATGACAGTACTTTGGCGCGGTCGGTGCTGGCGCCCAACGCCCGCCTGCTCACGGTAGCCGCCGGAAAAGACGGCGTGGTACGCACCCATGAGACGCCGCTGGACAGATTTATGGAGATGATCTCCAAGCCGCAGGAGAAAGTGCTGGATGAGCGCATCTGGGGCGTGAAGGTGAACATTGACGGCGACCTTGCCACCCTCTGGTGTGACTATGCCTTCTACGTGGGTGACACCTTTAGCCACTGCGGGGCAGACGCGTTTCTGTTGTACCGCGGCAAAGACGGCTGGAAGATCTTCAGCATTGCAGACACCCGCCGCAAGCAAAACTGTGACCTGAAAGCCGCCCAAGCCGCCAAAACCAAATCTAACTAACCCGTAGCTGCTCCTCTCAACCAGAGCCAAGCTGTTCTTTTTAAAGAAACCGGAGGTCTGTTTTGGGGCTGTTTTTTCGAAAACAGCCCCAAAACAGACCTCCGGTTTTTCTGCCGCCGACCCTTCTTTCCCGGTTAACGGGGCAGGAAAGCAATTAGCAGGCGGGTACCGTGTTCCGCGGGGCGGGTATAAACATAACTGGAACGGGTGGGCGGCTCGTACTATGGGGGTACTATACGTTTTGTTCACTTTATCACCTGCCGCCTGGGCAGCCGTATTCTTGCACATGGATAGCACCCTTCTGGACAGAGTCTACTACCACAACACCGTTCTTGACTACCTCATTGCCATTGGCATTATTGTAGTGGGCCTATTGCTGGCCAAGTCATTCAAACACCTGTTCCTGCAGCGGGTCAAGAACTGGGCCCACCACACCAAAACCAACCTGGATGACTTCATTGTAGACAGCATTGACCGCTTTCTGGTACCCGCGCTCTACTTTGCCATCATCTACGCCGGCATTCACTTCCTCACGCTCTCAGAGAAGGTGCAGAATGTGCTGCGGGTGGCCTCTACCATAGTGATCACCTTCCTGTTTGTGCGGCTGATCTCCTCTACCATTCTGCTGCTGCTGAGGTCTTACGTAAGGAGGCAGGAGCGCGGGGAGGAGAAGGTGAAGCAGCTGGGCGGCCTCATGCTCATCATCAACGCCGTGATCTGGGTCATAGGCCTGCTGTTCCTGTTTGACAACATGGGCTACAACGTGACCACCATTGTCACCGGGCTGGGCATTGGCGGTATTGCTATCGCGCTGGCGGCGCAGAACATTCTGGGGGATGTGTTCAACTACTTCGTGATCTTCTTTGACCGCCCCTTTGAGACCGGTGACTTCATTGTGATTGATGAGAAAGCCGGTACCGTAGACTACATTGGCATCAAGACCACGCGCGTGAAGAGCCTCTCTGGCGAGCAGCTGGTGTTCTCTAACAGTGATCTCACAAACTCCCGCATTCACAACTACAAGCAGATGATGCGGCGGCGGGTAGTCTTTAAGCTGGGGGTGATTTACCAGACTTCGCTGGAAAACGTGAAGCTGATCCCCAGCCTGCTGGAGGAAATTGTGAAAGAGCAGCGCCCCGTGCAGTTTGACCGCGCCCACTTTATGAGCTACGGAGACTCCAGCCTGGACTATGAGGTTGTTTACTACGTGCTGGATTCAGACTACAACAAGTACATGGACATTCACCAGAGCATCAACTTCAAGATATTTGAGGAGTTCCAGAAACGGGGCATTGAGTTTGCCTACCCAACCCGCACGCTGTTCATGGTGCAGGAAAACGCTGAAGCCGGCGCCGGTGCCTCTCCCGCCTCCCCTCTGGAATAAAAAAGGCGTTTTAGGGCTGTTTTTCTGAAAACAGCCCTAAAACGCAACCGGCTTTTTTCTACAGATTACTTGGCGGAGTAGCTCAGGGCCGTTTTCCGGTCCCGTTCCTGACAGCTTTTGAGCCAGGCAAGGGCTTCTTCGCGGCTGTAGAACATGCAGTACTCCAGTTGCTCGCCAATCTGGCTGATGCGCAGGACCTCTCCGGCCACCTCGCCGTAAGAGTGTCTGTTGGCCACGTGTGCCAGGTACCTCAGCCCCGCCTGCATAGCCCTTGGCAGCCATTCTTTCTCCAGCCACCCCACCGCATCACTCCACGGGCCAGACAGCTGGCTGTTGTCATTGAGCTTGTAGGCGCAGGTACTTTTCTCCAGCACCTCCAGGCCCAAACCGCAGGCGTTCTTTAAATCCTGCTGCGAGGCGTAGCCGTACCAAAGCGTATCAATCACCCCCAGCCCCTGGTTGTGTTCCACCACGTAAAAGGTTCTGTCAAAAGAATTCTTGGCTTCCAGACGCATGAGACAAAGGGTGTGGGAAGTGTTTGTGAAAAGTATAAAGAAATAGTGGCAAAGGAAAAAAAACGGCAATTTATCTTCTTCTGGCGCGGGCATTCCAGAGGAGAGGGTGCATGCACGTATAACCGCCCCGCGGAAAAAAAGTTTTAGGCCTCTGACCTGGCGGCAAGCCCAGCCCTCAGAGAGACACCCGCTACCTCTCTTTCACCTACCCCGGGGTTTCTGCCGCAACGCCGCTCCTTCTCCCCCCCTCCCGCACTGCGGTGGGTTTTCTGCTGCCGGTTTGGCGGTGAAGGCTACTGTTGAGGATAAGGCCAACCTGTCTCCCCTGCGGCAGGCAGCCCCTGCCATACCCTGCCCGTTGCCGCGGTTGCTTCCCCTGCCAACTACGAAAGGAACCCTGGAACGGGAATACCCTGGCCACTCCCTTGCGGCAGAGGTTCCCTGCAGAAAACTAGGGGGGTCCGCTTTTTCTGTTTTCGGGCTGTTTTAGCCCAATACTTCGGACAGTTTAGATGAGTAGAAAAAGTGCGTTTGTAGCGTTTGAGGGCATGTACAGGTTTAGCATCCAATGTTTTTTCTCCATTTTGGGAAATACCTAACTGCCATTTAATTACTTAAACCCCATTTATAGCCTCTAAAGCCTCTTTTTGCCTTTTAGAATTGTCCGAAGTATTGAGCCAAAACAGCCCGAAAACAGAAAACTTTCACCTACTTAGCAGCCCCAAACATGGCTAAAGTTTAGTTTATGAAACCGTACCAGGTGCTCCTCCCCCTCCTGCTTTTCGTCTCATCCTGCCTCTGCCGGGCGCAAGACCTGCAGCAGCCGTTCAAAGACTGCCAGTTGGAAGGCAGCATCACCGTCTATGACTATCACCAGAAACGCTGGCTCTACAGTGATTCAGCAGACGCCCACCGCGCCTCCCTGCCCGCCTCCACGTTCAAGATCCCCCACTCGCTGATTGCCCTGGAAACGGGGGCGGTGAAAGATGAGCACGAAGTTTTTCCCTGGGACGGCACCCCGCGCGAAGTAGCCGCCTGGAACGGTGACACTGATATGAAAAACGCCTTCGCCAATTCTACAGTCTGGTTTTATGTGCGGCTGGCTGAACGCTTGGGCAATAGCACCTACCGCCGGTATTTCAAACGCATGAACTACGGCAATGGCAAAATGGCCAAGGCCCAGGGGGCAGATTTCTGGAACTACGGTGATTTTGCCGTCAGCCCCCGGGAACAGATCCTGTTTCTGCAGAAGTTGCATGAGGGGAAGCTGCCGTTCAAGCAACAGAACCTGCAGAAGGTGAAGCAGTTTATGGTAGTGGAGCAAACGCCCGCTTACACCCTTCGGGCGAAGACCGGGTGGACCAAATACAACAACGTTGACAGCGGCTGGTGGGTGGGGTATGTAGAGACCAGAGGCAACGTCTTCTTCTTTGCCACCCGCCTGCACAAACCCCGCAGCACCGTACACCCCCACTTTTCAGACTGCCGCAAAACCATCACCAGAAAAGTACTGCACCAGCTGGGGGTTCTGCCTTCGGCGTAGCCGTTGCGTTTCTAGCCTGTTTTTCCTAAAATAGCCCTGAACCAGAAAACTGACTCTTCCCTATGGAACCCAGAATCACCCTCATCACCCTTGGCGTGCAGAACGTGGCCACGGCTACTGCCTTTTATGAACGCGTCTTTCAATGGCAACCAACCGAAGCCAGTCAGGATGGCATCACGTTCTTCCAGCTCAACGGCCTGCAGCTAGCGCTCTTTGGCAGGGACGCCCTGGCCGAAGACGCCAACCTGTCTGCCCGGGGCAGCGGGTTCAGCGGGTTCAGCCTGGCCCACAACCTCCGGAGCGAAGCTGAGGTGGACCAGTTTTTCACCCATCTGCAAATCGAAGGGGTGGCTATCACCAAAATGCCGGAGAAGGTTTTCTGGGGTGGGTACAGCGGTTACTTCCAGGACCTGGACGGGCATCTGTGGGAGGTGGCCCACAACCCGTTTCTGCCGCTAGACGAACAGGGAAACGCTGTGGGGTAGTGCTGTTTCTAGTCTGTTTTCACAAAATCAGCTCGAAAACGGGAAGTGCTTTATTATGAGAGATCTAAATCCTATATTCGGCAGTGCAATTACGTTTATCCGCCGGAAACGGGATGTAAACCGTATGTTTAGGTACGGCTATAGGTGTGATAAACGTAATAGGTACGGTTATACGGTAGTTAATCCGTCATTGGATTATTTTCTGCTTTTATAATGGCGAAGCCTCCAGGCAAGGGAGGGGAAAGGAACCAAAGGTCATTAAAGCCTCAAAAT